>CAYSBC010000021.1:0-22768 GCA_964429195.1 uncultured Eubacteriales bacterium
AAGCTGCAATAAATCCACACATAAGTCGAGATTTTGCTCACCAAACTCCGAATTACTTACGCAGTAGAAATCTACAAATCAAAGATTTGTGATTTCCTTGCATCAGTTCACCATCAATTTGCTTCACAAATTGGGGTGGGCTTAGAAATGAAGCGAAGGTAGGACATTTGTCCTACCTTCGCCTCTTCTTATCCTACTGCTTCCCTTTCGTTCATTCTCCAACCCTTGCTTTTATTGCATATGCTTGAATTGCGCCTGCCCCTGCTCTTGCACTTGCGCTTGCATTTTCCCTTGCCCTTGCATTTCACCCTGTCCTTCCTGCTCCTTGATCATTTCTCGCAATTTTTCCAAGGCCCTGTGGAGACCGCCTACTTCATCGATGAGTCCCAGTTCTACAGCCTCTTTACCTATGAGGATGGTCCCCATGTCGTTGGCCATATCATCGGTTTCATTCATCAGTCCGGTGACGACTTCTTTGCTGGTTTTAGAGGTGCGGACAATAAAGTCCACAATTCTTTCCTGCATTTTCCTGAAATAATTAAAGGTTTGCTCCGCGCTAATGACCAGTCCATTCATGCGTATAGGGTGCAGTGTCATGGTTGCGGATTCGGCTATAAAGGAATATTTGCTTGCCGTTGCCAGCGGTGCGCCTATGCTGTGGCCACCACCCAGCACAATGGATACTGTAGGCTTTGAAATGGTTGCAATAAGCTCTGCAATAGCAAGACCTGCTTCCACATCGCCTCCTACCGTATTCAGAACGGTTAAGAGCCCTTTAATTTTCGGGTTTTCCTCTACAGCAATGAGCTGAGGAATGATATGTTCATATTTTGTTGTTTTATTTTGGGGCGGTAATGTATTATGTCCTTCTATATGGCCTATGATGCTCATATATTGTATTTCCGAATTAAAATTAAAAGGTAAATTTGTTATTCCAAAATCATTTATATTTTCCTCAGCCTTATCATTCGGGCAATTTCCACCTTGTTCTTCTTGCTCTTCTTCCGAATCATTCTTAAACGAATCATTCTTAAATTTATCGTCTTTCATTTTTCCCTCCGCCATTTTATCTTTATTTTTATTTTGTCCAAATAAAAAACTGGTATACCCAGTACACCAGTCTGCCTTGTGAAAAAATCTCATTTTTTTACTCTATTAAAGATATTCAAGATTATCTAATAATCCTCCATGTAATCCTCATTGGTGCTTTCAAAGATGATGATATCAGCTCCTACCTTTTTAATTGTTTTCCATGGAACTTGAATAACATTTTTCCCTGAAAAAAATCCTTTTCCATAGCGATGATCAGGTATTAAAATGGCTTTTATTTTTCCAAACTTTTCATCGATTAACAATTCCGCGCTGGATAAAAGCCCTAGCCTGCCTCCATCGCTCAAGTTGACCATTTCTTTCTCGCCTAAAGTGCTTAATCGCATAAAAATCCCCCCACATTTTCCTTTGACTCCTCTGCTGAGCTGACTCGTCTTACTAGCCTTTATTATTACTAGTATATTTGAAATTGCGGGAGGATATACCTCAAAAATACATAATGAGAACTCTTGTTGCCAAGCTATCTTTTATTTTATGCCGGTGCTACCAAAACCACCGCGTTTTTCATTGCCTAAATCCTTTACTTCCTCAAACTCCAGTTCTGGCTGATGCTTCATGATGCGAAACTGACATATACGATCGTTGACCTGGATTTCTGTATCGCGCATGGCTAAGGCCGGAAACATCCAAACGTCTTCATTGGAGCAATAGGACTCATCGATGATACCCATATGGTTTGTCTGGATAATCCCAAAGTTTTTATAGGTACTGCTCCTTGGAACAATATGTGCTTCATAGCCTTTGGGAAGCTTTAGGGCTATGCCAAGAGAAATGAGCTTAAACTCACCTTTTTTTAACACAACATGCTCGGCCGATCTTAGATCAATCCAATCGCTTTTGCCATCAATATATCTTAATTTTTCGATTTCATTGCTCATATACTTTATCTTAATTTTCTCCATCCGGCTGTTTCCTTTCATGCCATGTTGACAATATGAACTATGGCTCTTCTCCCATGCATCTTAAATGATTTGACTTAAGTCCACCTCATTCTTACCTACGACAGCTACAGAGTATTGGTCAATATCCGTCATGCTCTTCATTATTTTATTCATGTCCTCCATGGAGACTTTATTTATTTTTTCTATCATTTCATCAGGGGTATATATTTTTCCAAGCAAGAGCTGTGACTTTCCTATAGAAGCCATCCGCCCGCTTACACTGTCAAGATTCAAAATATAGTTGCCCTTGAGTTGTTCCTTGGCGGTATTCAGCTCTTCGATTGTAATACCGTCTTTTCCCAATAATTCCAGTTCCTCAACCATAAGCCTTGCGGTTTCCATGAGCTGGTTAGGATTAACACCTGCATAGACTCCAAATAGGCCATCCTGGACATAAGAGGTGGTAAAGGTGTAGACCGAATAAGCCAGTCCCTTTTCCTCTCTGATCTTTTGAAACATCCTAGAGCTCATGCTTCCTCCCATGATATTGCTGAGAATAGCCCTTGGGTAATATTCATCATGATCGAGGCGAACACCCTTGGTACCTATGCACAAATGGGCTTGCTCAATGTCTTTTTTCTTCATCTTTCTATCTGCTTTGTACTCCGGTATTTCCTGATAAGTCTCTGCAAATTGACTTGCCTTATCGACGATGCCCTTCTGAAACAAATCAATAATTTCCCCTTCATCAATGTTGCCGGCGACAGATATCACCATGTTGTTGGTGATATAATGTTTCTTGAAATAATCCATAACAGATTGTCTTGTAAAGTTCGATATGGTGTCATGGGTGCCTATGATGCCTTGCCCCAAAGGATGACCGTCTAAGATAATTTGGGAAAGCAAATCATGGACTGTATCCTGGGGTGAATCTTCATACATATTGATTTCTTCGTAGATGACCGTCTTTTCCTTTTCCATTTCCTCATCATCAAATATGGAATTAAAGACAATGTCCAATAACACGTCGGCACCTTCCTTGACGTGAGAATCCAGTACCTTAACGTAATAACATGTGGTTTCCTTCCCTGTGAAGGCATTAATCTGCCCTCCAATTTTGTCAATTTCATAGGCGATATCTTTTGCACTTCTTTTTTCTGTTCCTTTAAACAACATATGTTCAATATAATGGGATATCCCATTATTTTTTTCATCTTCATCGATAGAGCCTGTTTTAACCCAAATCCCAATCGCTACTGCGCGAGCAAAGGGTATTTTCTCCATGATCAATTCGGCGCCATTATTAAGTCTTTTATTGATAATCATTCAATTACTCCTTTATTTATTCTTTTGTATATATCACAGATTCATTTTTTCATCATATTGGACATTATAGCATAGTTCATTAGGAAATCAATTCCCCTATGGACACTATTTTAATATCCTTCTCTTTGATTTCTTGAATGATGCCGGGCAAGGCCTTCACTGTTTCCTCTTTGGGATGCATTAAAACGATGCTCCCTTCAAGGGGTTTATCCAAAACTCTTTGGGTTATAATATCTGCTGTTGAGCCTTCTTTCCAATCAATGGTGTCAATGGACCATAGGATAAGATCGTAATTCAATTCCTTGCATAGGCTCAAGGTATCCTCATCATATTCCCCTGAAGGAGGTCCGTATAGACTGGTTTTGATATTTACCAGGTCCAAGATCACCTTTTCTGTGTCCAGTATTTCCTTTCTTTCGGCTTCTTTACTGAGCTGTTTTGCCAATTTATGCGAATAACCATGGTTTCCTATTTCATGGTTATAGATATATATTTGCCTTAACAGCTTGGGATTTTTCTTGGCCCAATTTCCTGTAGGAAAAAAAGTGATGCGTATATCTTCCTCTTCAAAAATTCGAATCATTTCAGGGATCCATTCACTTCCCCAATCCACATTGCATGCAAAAGCCATTGCATCGGGTTTTTCTTCAACTCTGCGTATAATAACATTATGGGCAAGAATATTGGAGCTTTCATAATTCGCTTCAGGCAAAAAAAAGGCTGCCGAGAGTATGATACATATAAAAAAAAGCAGTATAAATGTTTTATTCATCTACTTCACCTCTTTATATCTTATTAAAAACTCCCTAGGCTTATACCAAGTTTTTGCCCACTTAAAAGGCAGACCAAATTTTTTGGGTCTGCCTTGAAATTCTGTGGAAAAGACTACTTAAAAAAGGATAAGAGGTTTCTTTTCTTAGGTGCTTCTTGAGCTACTTCTTGTTTAACCTCTTGAATGGGCTCCTGTTTCATTTCCATCTTTACTTCTTGCCCTGCTTCTTTTTTTATCTCTTGTTTTACTTCTTGTGCTTCAACCTTTTCTTCAGGTTTTCTATCGCGATTTACCGACTGTTTAAAGTCTTTATGGTCTCTTTTTCCGCCTCTACCTTGGTTATCTCTTCTTTGTCGGTTGTCTCTATTGCTGCTGTTTTTATGATTTTTTTTTACATCTTCTTTAGGAGCAGGCGCATTGGGATCTCTTTCGATTAAATCCTTTCGAGATAGGTTGATTCGACCTTGACTATCTATTTCGATGACCTTAACCATCAGCTCATCGCCAACATCCAATACGTCCTCGACTTTGTCCGTTTTTTCATGGGCTATCTTGGAGATGTGAAGCAAACCTTCCTTGCCAGGAAGTATTTGCATAAAGGCCCCGAATGTCATGATTTTGGTAACCTTACCTAAATAGTTTTCGCCGACCACAACATCCTTTGTTAAGTCTTCTATGGCCTTAATACCTGCATTGGCAGACTCCATATCCTTAGCAGTGATAAATACGGTACCATCGTCCTCGATGTCAATCTTAACGCCTGTTTCGTCAATAATCTTATTGATCATCTTTCCGCCCGGTCCTATGACATCTCTAATTTGATCCGGTTTAATAGTCATCTTTAAGATGCGAGGAGCATAAGGGGATAATTCAGCCCTAGGCTTATCGATAACCTCCAGCATTTTTCCTAAAATGTGAAGTCTTCCTACTCTGGCTTGTTCCAATGCTTCCTTTAGGATTTCTCTGTTTATTCCGGCGATTTTTATATCCATCTGAATAGCCGTGATACCTTTAGCTGTACCGGCTACCTTAAAGTCCATATCTCCTAAGAAGTCTTCCATACCTTGAATATCGCTTAAGACAGTAATCTTGTCCTCTTCTTTTATCAATCCCATAGCAATACCGGCTACAAGGTCCTTGATAGGCACACCTGCATCGAGAAGGGCTAATGTACTGCCGCAAACAGATGCCTGTGATGTACTTCCGTTAGAAGCCAGCACCTCGGATACTAAACGAATAGCATAAGGGAATTCTAATTCATCGGGAAGTACCGGTACTAAAGCTCTCTCAGCCAAGGCACCATGTCCTATTTCTCTTCGTCCCGGGCCTCTTAAAAATCTTGCTTCGCCTACACTGTAAGGTGGAAAGTTGTAATGGTGCATGTAACGTTTCCCAACCTCTTCACTTAATCCGTCTATTCTTTGCGCATCCCCTATAGCTCCGAGAGTTGCTACTGTCAACACCTGGGTTTGACCACGGGTAAATAATCCGCTGCCATGGGTTCTTGGCAATACAGAAGTTTCACACCAAATAGGCCTTATCTCATCCGGTCTTCTGTTATCAGGTCTTATTTTTTCATAGGTGATCATTTCCCTGACCTGTTGTTTTTTTATGTCATAAAGCACAGCATCAATATCCTTCATGTTATCCGGAAACATTTCTGCAAAATGCTCAAATGTTTCTTTGTTCACATTGTCCATATTCTCAAGTCTGGCTTGTTTTTCATAAGTCTTTATAGCTTCTTTCATTTTATCTGTGGCAAATTCTTTAACTTGTTTTGCTATTTCTTCTTCCACTTGATAAACTTTGTATTCTATCTTTTCTTTTCCGGCTTCAGCAACAATACCTTCGATAAAGGTGACTATCCTTTTAATCTCTTCATGAGCGAACATGATAGCTTCAAGCATGACTTCCTCGGTAACTTCTTCCGAGCCTGCCTCTACCATCATGATGGCATCCTTTGTACCTGCTACAACCAAATGCATTTTGCTTTGTTCTCTTTGTTCTAAGGTTGGATTGATAATATATTGATCATCAATTAATCCCACTAAAACAGATCCTGTAGGTCCTTGAAAAGGTATTCCCGATAAGGACAAAGCTATAGAAGCCCCAATCATAGCAACGATTTCGGATGCACAATCCAGGTCAATGGACATAGCCGTAACAACTACCTGCACATCATTATAGTAACCATCGGGAAATAAGGGTCTTATGGGTCTATCCATCAGCCTGGCTGTAAGTATAGCTTTTTCACTGGGTCTTCCCTCTCTTTTAATAAAACCACCCGGTATCTTGCCTACTGCATACATTCTTTCCTCATAATCACAGCTTAATGGGAAAAAATCCAAGCCTTCTTTTGGCTCCGGTGAAGCTACTGCTGTTGCCAACATCACTGTATCACCATAGCTAATCATTGCAGAACCTGTTGCCAATTGAGCAACCTTACCTGTTTCAACCTTAAGCGTTCTGCCGCCTAGGTCCATTTCAAATACTTTCGCTTCCATTCATACCTCCATTGCAGTTCATTAGGTCGGACTTGACAATTTAACCCACTCTTAATTACTAGCAGAATAAGCTAAATTTTCAAGTCAGACCCCAAACCTAATTTACTTTTTCAGCCCTCAGGCTTTGTACTATTATCATGATAACCTATTATTTTAAATTCTATACGTGCAGTAGAAACAAGAACTATAAAAAGGAGGATACTATTCCTCCTTTTTTTGAACTATTTTCTTAAACCTAGTCGTTCAACGATGCTTCTGTATCTGTTGATATCTTTTTTAGTGATATAATTCAAAAGATTTCTTCTTTGACCAACCATTTTCAATAGTCCTCTTCGAGAATGGTGATCCTTCTTATGAACCTTTAAATGCTCGTTTAATTCGTTGATTCTGTACGTAAGCAATGCAATTTGTACCTCAGGAGAACCTGTATCTCCTTCTTTAGTTTTAAATTCTTCGATAATCTTTAATTTTTGATCCTTTGTCATTTTTTCCTCCTCAATTTTTTTATCCTTAAGCCAAGTGCCACGGCGGAGATTCGTAAGACATAGCATAAGGTAAGATATGATACTATCTATGAATATCACACTCCATTGTACCATGAGTGCCAATTGTTGTAAATGATAATATTAAAAATCGTAACTATATTCTTGAGCTACCTTCACATCTGCAGCTATCTGGTTTGTTAATTCTGTAATATTATTGAATTTGATTTCAGGTCTTATTCTCTTTAAAATCTCAACCTTGATCTCTTTTCCGTAGATATCCTCATGAAGGCCCATAATAAATGTTTCCACCATTCTTTTTTGACCGCCCACTGTAGGGTTGTATCCAATATTGGTAACACTTTTATAAACCTTATTGTCTACGGTTGTTTTACTGATATACACACCATTTTTAGGAATAGCCAAATAATCTTTGACAATAACATTAGCCGTTGGGAAACCGATTTGTTTTCCCAATTGTTTTCCCGGAATGACCTCTCCTTTAACAGAATAGTTTCTGGATAAGAGTTTGTTGCATCGTTCCATTTCGCCTTCTTCAATGAGCTCACGAATACGGGTACTGCTTACGACTTCATCATCATAGGTTACGGCACCTAATACAAACAGTCCATAACCGTACTTTTCTTTCATCCGATCTAGAAGCTCCGTATCTCCCTGAGCCTTATGACCGAAATGATAGTGAAACCCGCAAAAAATTTCCTTAGCTCTAAGTTTATCCAGGAGTATATCTTTCAAAAAATCTTCCGGTTTTATCGTCATGATTTCCTCGTTAAACTCTACAGCTATAAGGTAATCTACTCCCATTTCTTCCATGACTTCAACCTTTTCTTCCCAGGTCATGATTTGTTTGACGGAGTTCCCATTTAAATTTTTAGGATGATTCCTAAAGGTAAAAACAGCACTTAATAAATGATTAGCCTGACAAAAATCAACTGCACTTTTTATTAATTTTTGATGACCAATATGTACACCATCAAAGTTTCCTAAAGCAACTCCTGTATCCTGGATATCTGTTATTTCATCTAGTGAACAAATTATTTTCATCCTTAGTCCTCTCAATAAAAATCAATTTATATAGGTAATTCAGTATAATTAAAAACCTTTTTCATGCGTATTTTGGAATTTTCCCCATTATATTCACCAATGGCTATAAAAAGGTGCTTATAATAAATTCTATTCCATTTTTTCTTATCTTTCCATAGGACTTCTGCGTCGGATAAACTGCCTCCGTTGGAAGCCTTTAAAAATGTCTTTTTATCTTTTATCTCAGCTTGTCCCATTTCTGTTAGGGGTTGATCCGCCGGAATAAGATATTCCTCTGGGGATAATGTGCCAAGGTCTTCAAGTGTAATGCCCTCATCTATCGTAAAAATACCACTTGCAATCCTCTCCAATGCACTCATAGTACCATAACATCCTAGGGCTTCGCCTATATCATTACAAAGAGTCCTAATATAGGTTCCTTTGGAGCATTCTACTTCAAGGGTTATTTTTTCTCCTTGAATGCTGATTATATCGATATGATAAATCGTTACTTTTCTGGATTCCCTTTGGATTTCTACGCCTTCACGTGCATATTCATAAAGTCTTCTGCCATCAATGCGAACAGCGGAGTACATGGGTGGTATTTGTGTAATGTCTCCAATAAAAGTTTTAACCGTATTTTTTATTTCTTCTTCTGTAATATGTACATCTTTTTTCTCTAAAACTTCACCCCAGATATCTTGTGTATCTGTTTTTATGCCTAAGGTGAGCTGGCACTTGTATTTTTTTTTGTCTGCAACCAGGTATTCAATCACCCGTGTTGCTTGTCCCACGCATATGGGCAGGACACCTGTGGCCATAGGATCCAATGTTCCTGTATGCCCAACTCTTTTGGTCATCAGCTTTTTCCTAACGATATTCACCACATCATGAGATGTCATATTTTGTGGTTTAATCAGATTAATTATTCCATCCATATCTTATGTCCTATTGTCTCACTCAAAATATTTTACTACAGATTTGCAGATGGCTTCAATAGCATTCTCCAATGTATCATAGATGGTACATCCTGCTGCTTTCACATGTCCCCCACCATTAAAATCCATGGCTACCTTGCTCACATCAAAATACTTTTTGGCTCTGAGCCCTACTTTGATATTGTTTTTTTCCAGCTCTTTAAAAATAATGGCCACTTCGACACCTTCTATATCTCTTAACATCTCTATCAAGCCTTCTGTTTCATCCACTGTGGCCTGAATCTCCTCCATCATTTCCATGGTGACGCAGGCATAAGCCGCCTGACCATGATGAAAGGTTGTCAATGTTTCCAGTACCCTTTTCTGAAGCGTAATCTTTTCCAAACGCGTATTTTGGTAGAGCTCTATACTGATGGCGTTTAAATCAATGCCCAGATCTAAAAGTTCTGCTGCAATGATATGGGTTTTAGAGGTCGTATTGGTGTATTTAAAACTACCTGTATCTGTTGATATGGCAGTATAGATGGCTTCTCCTATTTCCTTATCAATAGCAACATCTAAGGATTTTATCATGCTCAATATAATTTCGCCTGTAGCCCCCGCTCCATCATCCACATAATTATGTTCGGCGAAGAGATTGTTGGTATAATGATGATCAATATTGATGGTGCATCCCTTTTTGTAGGCGGATAATCTGCTTCCCATTCTATCCTCATCGCTACTATCTATGGCAATGCAAATCGTGGTGTCTTTTATTTTTTCAAGGACATCCTGAACCTCTTTGATATTTTCTTCGATTCCACTTACTAAGAACTCTAAATATTTTGGGATGCCATCCTCTACAAGGATAGTAGGATTCTTACCCAGCTTTATCAAAGCCCTGCATAAGGCAGTTGAGCTTCCTATGGCATCGCCATCCGGAAGGATGTGAGGGAAAATATAGATGTCCTCACTATCCTTTAATATTTTAATGATGTTCTTATATGCTGCTTCATTCCTCATCATCATTCTTATCTCTATCTTTCTCAATATCATGGATTAGCTTTGATATATGTTGACTGTAGTCTAAAGAATTATCCTCTTTAAAAATAAATTCAGGAACATGTCTGACCTTGATCTTAGAGCCTACTTCTTTTCTGATAAATCCGGATGCGCTTTCGAGAGCTTCCAGTGTTTCTTTTTTTTCTTTTTCTGTTCCAAGAACACTGACATAAACCTTGGCATAGCTCAAATCATTTGAAACTTCTACATCTGTTATGCTCGTTAATCGAGAAACACGCGGATCTTTTATGCCGTTAATAATCATGTTGCTTATGATTTTTTTTATTTCCTCAGATACTCGACCTGTTCTGTGATTTCTTTTCATTCCATCATCCCTTACTTCTTAATCTGTTCCATAATAAAGGCTTCAATAATATCGCCTACTTCAATGTTGTTGTAATTTTCAAGCCCAATACCGCATTCATAACCGGTCAATACTTCTTTTGCATCGTCTTTAAACCTCTTCAAGGATGAAATATGCCCTTCGTAAATAACGATACCGTCTCTTACAAGCCTAACCTCTGCATTTCTTTGAACCTTGCCTTCAATGACATAGCTTCCGGCTATTGTTCCGACTCCCGGAACCTTAAAGGTTTCTCTGACTTCTACTTTACCCAATATAACTTCCTTATATACCGGATCAAGCATGCCGTTCATGGCAGCTGTTACATCATCTATCGCTTCATAGATAATACGATAGGTTCGGATATCCACATTTTGTCTTTGAGCCATACTTGAAATACTGGTAGATGGCCTTACATTATAGCCTATGATAACAGCGTTGGACGCTGTGGCAAGGAGTATGTCGGATTCGGTTACAGTTCCTACACCCGAAAATATAATGTTGATTTTAACTTCCGGATTTTCAATCTTTAATAAAGATTGGGCTAATGCACCTACGGATCCTTGCACATCGGCTTTAATAATGATATTTAATTCTTTCATGTTCCCTTGTTGAATCTGGTTAAATAAATCATCTAAGGAAACATTGGATCTGTTTTTTAGGGATTCCTGTTTTATCTTATTTTGTCTTCTCTCTGCAATAAGCCTTGCTGTTTTATCTTCCCTTACAGCATTAACAATATCTCCGGCTTCAGGTACGCTGGATAATCCTAAAATTTCTACAGCCGTGGAAGGTCCTGCCTTTTTAAGGCGAATTCCCTTATCATTGACCATAGCTCTTACTCTACCGTAAGCCGAGCCTGCTACTATAGCCATGCCTCTTTCTAATGTACCATTTTGAACAATAATGGATATGACAGTACCTTTTTTATCATCTAGTCTGGCTTCAATGACTGTCCCTTTAGCCAATCTGTTTGGATTTCCTTTTAATTCAAGCATTTCAGCCATCAAGAGTATCATTTCCAGAAGCTGCTCAATGCCTTCTCCCGTATGAGCTGAAACAGGAACACAAATGACATCCCCGCCCCATTCCTCAACTAAAATACCATTTTCGCTGAGCTCTTGCTTGACTTTCATTGGATTTGCACTCGGCTTATCCATCTTGTTAATAGCAACAATAATCGGTATGTTGGCAGCCTTGGCATGGCTGATTGCCTCTAAAGTTTGAGGTTTTACACCATCATCCGCAGCTACTACAAGAACAGCGATGTCCGTTATACTTGCACCCCTGGCCCTCATTGCTGTAAAAGCTTCATGACCGGGTGTATCTAAAAACACAATTTTTTTGTCACCAATTAAGACCTCCGACGCTCCTATATGTTGCGTTATTCCACCGGATTCTTTTCTCGTAACATTTGTTTCTCTAATTTTATCTAAAAGAGATGTTTTCCCATGATCGACATGTCCCATGACGGTAATAATAGGTGGCCTAGGTAATAAATCCTCTTCTTTATCTTCAAAATCTTCTATGCCTTCCTCATCGATTTCATCGGCATAGGAGTTGGCGATGTGTACTTCAACCCCTAGTTCGTCGGATACCATTAAGATAGTATCTTCGTCAATATCGTTATTTATATTAGCCATGATACCCATGGACATGAGTTTCATGATAACTTCTGTAGAGGATTTTCCAATTTGTTCCGAATATCCTTTAACAGTAATAGGGGCACTGATAGGAATCCCTTTTTCTTCTTCTTTGACTACTTCATGGACCTTTTTCTTTTTATCTGTTTTTTTAACTTTTTCTTCTTTGACTACAACAACTTTAACTTCTTCTTTTTTTTCTGTTTTTATACCGGGCTTTGTTTCAGTCTTTTTTCCCTTAACCGTTTTAGCCGATACGACTTTTACTTCTTCTTTCGGTCCAAACTCCTCCATAACCTTTCCAACCTCTTCTTGTGAAAGGGCAACCATATGGCTTTTGACTTCTATACCTATTGTGGCCAATAATTCAATTAATTCTTTACTATTGATACCTAACTCTTTTGCAACTTCATATACTCTATGTTTCGTCATAGTAGCACCTCCAATACTTACAATTTCACACTATCTAACTCACAAATCATTACCTCCGAAAACTTTTCATCTGTTACACCCAGGATACTTGCCTCCATGATACCAATTGCATGGCCTAAATTCATTTTGTTTCCCCAAACCCTATAAGGAATTCCTTCTTTTTCAGCTAGGCCGATAAATTTTTTTTGGGTATTGTTTGCAGCATCCGAAGCAATAACTAATAATTGAATCTTCTTATCATTTATTTTGCTTATGCATGTATTATAACCTGACACTAAGTTTCCACCACGTTTTGCTAATCCAAAATAGCGATATATCTTTTCCATATTACTGTTCACGCTCTTTTAATTCTTCGTAAATTTTGTTTAATTTGTCTTCCGGTAATTCTCGTTCTAAGCTTCGCTGGATAGCCTTTCTCTTTTCAGCTTTTTTAAAGCATTCCGGGTCATCGCACAAGTAGACACCCCTACCCATGGCCTTTCCTGTACTATCGAGGCTCAAATCGCCTTCCTTCGTACAAACAATTCTTATTAATTCCTTCTTAGGTTTCGATTCCATGCATCCAACACATCGCCGCATAGGAATTTTTCTTTTTTTCACAAAAGATCACCTCATTCTGTACTCATCATTAGGTTAATCATTTTTCCTCTATACCTTCATCATCTAAATCTTCTATCCCATCCATTTCTTTCATGGGATTATCCCCATAGTATTGGGAATGACTTTTAATATCGATTCGCCAATTCGTTAATTTAGCTGCTAAACGGACATTTTGGCCTTCTTTTCCAATGGCCAATGACAATTGGTAATCCGGAACAATAACCTTGGCAGATTTTTCTTCTTCGATGATGATGACCTCTTCTACCTTTGCAGGGCTTAACGCACTTTTAATATATTTCTTCGGATCCTCATCCCAATTGATAATATCTATTTTTTCTCCAAAAAGCTCATCCACTATAACCTGAACTCTGCTTCCTTTATGACCCACGCAGGCACCTACGGAATCTACATTGGGGTCTTCTGAATAAACTGCTAATTTTGTTCTTGATCCGGCTTCTCGCGATATACTTTTAATTTCAACAATGCCGTCATGGATTTCAGGAACTTCTAATTCAAATAACCTTTTTACCAAGCCCGGATGGGATCTGGATACATAAACCTGAGGTCCCTTTGTCGTTTTCTTAACATCCATTATGTAGACCTTAATCCTGTTGTTGACTTCATAGCGCTCGCCGGGAACCTGTTCCGTCTGAGCAAGCAATCCTTCTGTTTTTCCTAAATTGATATAGACCATTCCTTTGCTGATACGCTGCACAACTCCCGTAACAACCTCCGATTGTCTGTTGGAAAAGTTTTGATAGACAAGCCCTCTTTCTGCTTCCCTAATGCGTTGCACAACAACCTGCTTAGCTGTCTGCGCAGCTATTCTTCCAAAATCTTTGGGTGCAATAGATACTTCTATAATATCACCCGCTTGATATTTGTGATTGATTTTCCGAGCATCATCCAGAGCCATTTCCAATAAATTATTTTCTACTTCCTCCACAATAACTTTTTGGGCAAACAGATTGACCTGACCGGTTTCGTGGTCAACATTGACCTTAACATTTTGTTGAGTACCATAGTTTTTTCTATAGGCAGAAACCAAAGCAGATTCCAAAGCTTCAATCAGCAATTCTTTTGATACACCTTTTTCTTTTTCTATTTGATCCATGGCCTTTATAAAATCTATATTCATTTTTAACCTCCCTAAAAAATTACAGCCAATCTGACTTGTGAAACTAATTCTCTGTGAACCTTCTCTTCCAGACCCTTGGCATTGAAAATAATAATTTCATTATCCTCCAGACCTTTCAGTTTACCGGTAATAATTTTATGTCCATCTATCGCCTTATATAAAAATATATCTATATCTTTGCCTGCGTATTTCACGTAATCACTCTCTTTGAGTAGGGGCCGGTCGATTCCAGGAGAAGATACTTCTAATGTATATTGTCTGTCTATTAAATCTTTTTCATCTAATGCCTTGCTTAAAAATGAGCTTACTTTTTCACAATCCTCTAATCCCATTGAACCTTCCTCTTTATCAATGTAAACCCTTAAGACCCAGTCCTTGCCTTCCTTGATATATTCTATATTAAATAGACTATATTCTGAATCTTTTAAATAACTCTCTAAAATCCCTTCTGTTTCCTGTACCACTTTGTTTTTCCCCAATATTTCAACTCCTTTTTTATCGTTCTTTCCTTCTTGATGTTACAAAAATCTATCCATCAACGATTTGTTTTCTTTGAATTAATAACAAAGAGTGGGAATTCCCACTCTTTGCTCAAAAACTATTTTGCAATTCCACTGTATTATACCACACTTGTTGCAAAGTATGCAACAATTATTTCCAAGGCCATAAGCACCTCTTAGGTCGAAAGCTTTTAGCCCAAAAACAAGGAGAGCTGATCAGATTCTGACAAATTCCTTAAGACCCCTTGGCTTCTCAAAGCTTCAAAAGCGGTTTTATTGAGCTTAGCTCTTTCTTTGATGTCTTCTGCAGAGGTAAAAGGTCTTTTGTTTCTTTCTTTCACAAGTGCCTCGGCAGCATTTTCTCCTACTCCCTGAAGGGATGAAAAAGGTGGCAATATTTTATTTTCTAATACAATAAATTTTTTAGCCTGAGAATCTTCGATATTAACTGGTAAAAATTCAAAGCCCCTAGCATACATTTCATAGGCTACTTCTAATACAATCAATTCATCTTTCTCTTTTTGCGTTCCATTATTTCCCTTAATTTCAATTTGATCAATGCGCTTTAAAACTTCTTTCTTGCCGCCAAAAATAACCTCCGCATTAAAATCTGCTACCTTTGTTGAGAAGAACACCGCATAAAAGTGTATAGGATAATAGACTTTAAAGTAGGCAATACGGTAGGACATCATGACATAAGCAACAGCATGAGCCTTCGGAAACATGTACTTAATCCGCTGACATGATTCGATATACCAAGAAGGCACATCATTTTCTTTCATCAATTCTATTTCCTCCGGGGACAGGCCTTTGCCCTTACGTACATTCTCCATCATTTTAAAGGCAGCCTTATTAGGAACCCCTTTGTAGATTAAATAATTCATGATGTCATCTCTTGTAGCGATAACATCTTTGATAGTAGCCAGACCATCCCTAATCAATTCCTGGGCATTGTTGATCCAAACATCGGTTCCATGAGAAAGTCCGCTTATCCTAATGAGGTCTGAAAAGCTTGTTGGTTTGGTGTCTTGGAGCATCTGACGCACAAATTTTGTTCCAAATTCAGGTACGCCAAAGCTTCCCAGTTCGTAACGGTAGTCACTATCCTTGATATCCAGTGATTTTGTAGATAAAAATATTGCATCTACCTTTTCATCTTTCAAGGGTATATCGAAAGGTGAAACTCCTGTCATGTCTTCCAGCGCACGAATAATTGTCGGCACATCATGACCTAAAATATCCAATTTTAAAAGTCTGCCACTGATGGAATGATAATCAAAATGTGTTGTTCTTACACCGGATTTTTCATCGTTAGCCGGGTATTGTATCGGACAAAAATCATAAATATCTTTATCTTTTGGGACAATCATAACACCTCCGGGATGCTGCCCTGTTGTCCTTCTGACGCCAGTACAACAAGAGGAAATACGGTCTATTTCCCACTTGCTGACTTTATCCTCTTTTTCTTCATAATATTTCATGACAAAGCCATAAGCTGTTTTAGCCGCTACTGTACCTATGGTACCTGCCCGAAAAACCTTATCCTCTCCGAACAATTCGTCGCAATATTTGTGAGCGTGAGGCTGGTATTCACCTGCAAAGTTTAAATCAATATCCGGTTCCTTATCACCTTCAAAGCCCAGAAAAACTTCAAAAGGAATATTAAAACCATCTTTATTGTACTTTTTACCACAAATTGGACAGTCCTTTTCAGGCATATCCACACCGCATCCATAGGATTCGTCCAGAATAAATTCCGAGTTTTTACAATTTGGACAGATGTAATGCGGGGGCAAAGGATTAACCTCTGTTATGGAGCTCATGGTAGCCGCAAATGAAGACCCTACCGAACCTCTTGAACCTACTAAGTAACCATCTTTTAAGGATTTTTCAACTAATTTCTGAGCGATAACATACATGACGGCATAGCCGTTGGAGATAATAGAATTAAGCTCTCTTTCCAACCTCTTTTCAACGATATCAGGCAGGTTATCTCCATAAATCATTTTTGCCTTCTCCCAGCACATTTCTCTTAGCTTCTCGTCAGACCCTTCTATGGAGGGAGGAAATGTTCCTGAAGGTATTGGCAATATTTCTTCTATTTGATCGTTGATGAAATGCGGGTTATCGATCACTATCCTTTGGGCCGTTTCCCTGTCCAGATAGTCAAACTCCTTTAGCATTTCTTCCGTAGTTTTCAGATAAAGACTGGATTTGTTTTCTATATCCTTATAGCCTTGTCCTGCCATGAGAATCGTCCTATAAAGGTAATCCTCTTGGTTGAGATAATGAGCATCCGATGTGGCCACAACAGGTTTCCCCATCTTCTCCCCTAAATTTATTATCTTTTTATTATTATTTATTAATTCTTTATCATCCTTTACCCTACCTTGCTCAATAAGAAAATGATTGTTTTCTAAGGGTTGTACCTCTAAATAATCATAGTAGCTGATGATGTTTTTCATTCTGTCTTCGGATTCATTGAGCAGTATACTTTGATAGACTTCCCCTGCTTCACAGGCCGAGCCTACAATCAAACCTTCTCGGTAGGCATTTAACAAAGATCTCGGTATCCTCGGTTTTTTATAAAAATAGTTGATATGGGATTCCGATATAATTCGATATAAATTTTTTAGGCCCCTATAATTTTTCACTAAGAGGATGATATGGAAAGAACGCAATTTTTCAAGCTTCATCTTCTTTTTCTTGGATAAATCCGCTAGGAAAAATATCTCTTCACTTTTCATCTTTTCAAAGAGCTTTATCAGTATTTGCGCAGCCGTTTTGGCATCATCCAGTGCCCTGTGATGATTTCCCATAGCAATATTCAATTCCTTGGCTACGATGTCTAATTTATGCCTTTTTAATTTTGGAATCAAGAGCTTTGTCAACAAAATGGTATCCAGTGATAAATTGTCTAAGCTTTTATGATCTTTTGCGCAGGCTTCTTTTAAGAAAGCCATATCAAAGGCCGCATTATGGGCCACCAGAGTTGCTTGTCCAATAAAATCTAAAAAATCATCCAGGATTTCATGGATCCTTGGCTGATCCTTCACCATATCATTATCAATTCCTGTTAATTGTGTTATTTCTAAAGTTATATTTCTTTCAGGATTAACCAGAGTGCTGAAGCTATCCACTATTTCCATATTTCTGACTTTTACGGCTCCGATTTCAATGATTGTATCATTTTTATAAGATAAGCCTGTGGTCTCCAAGTCAAAAATGACATATTCATCATCGATATGGTTGTCTATCTCTCCCACACTGCTTTGGGTGATATCATCGACAAGATAGCCCTCCACCCCATAAATAACCTTCATTCCATGCTTTTGCGCCGCTTCCATAGCCTCTGGAAAGCCTTGTGCAACGCCGTGATCTGTTATAGCGATGGCCTTATGCCCCCACTCAGCTGCCTTTTGTACAATATCACTTGGGCTGATAAGTCCATCCATTGCGCTCATCTTGGAATGGATATGAAGCTCGATTCTCTTGCTTTCGCTCTGATCCTTTCTTCCTTCTTTTATTATTTTTTCAATATCTTTAATCGTTAGGGCTATGCCTTCTTCAAAGGTATCATAGGCCACTGTTCCTTTAACTTTTATGTAATCGCCTTCGCGTAAATTTTCATTTATTTTTTGATACTTTTCTTCTGTTAAAAAGGCCTTGCATATAATGGCATCCGTCAGATCCGAGACGATGAGGGTCACTAGCTTTTTATTGTTTTTAATATCCCTGTCACTTTTTTTATAAAGAATGCCCTCAATAGCAATGGAGCCAGCTGAAGAGTCGATGGATTTAATCGGTAATGCTTCTTCTTTTATCTGCTTACCAAGAATAATACCTTCTTTCACTGCCTTTATTTTACTTTGCTCTTTGGACTGGGTTGGAATGCTGTTTTCGATCTTTCCTATTTCCGCAAGCTCCTGTTTTTTTCCTTCCAGGTACTTCTGATAAGTGTCCTCACAGTTTTTAAATTGGATATCGACTTTTAATTGAAATTTTTCTTGGAAGATACGCACCATTTCTTCACGGACCAGTGTATTGAGAGTCTCTGTGGCTAGTTCTCCCACAGAATAGAAAAGAATCTCATTATTTTCATTGATGCGATAATCCTCTTGCTTGATAGCCTTTAATAAGTGCTGCTTATCTTTTGACACACCCTCAAACAAGTATTCTATAAAATATTTTGGAATGTCCTGTTTGCTGATAATCAGGTCTTTGTACTTGAAAATCAAGAAAACCTTATTGAGGAAAGCAAACTTGCCAAGAATTTGATTTTGAATGGTCGCCACGTTTTCATAAGGAATAATAAAATTCAAATGGATGATGACATCCAGAGTTTTTTCAGATTTATTATAAATAACCTCATCTATATGAAACCGGCATTGATCTTGGTATTCCTTTAAAAAACGCCATGAAATATTTTCGTTGAATAACTTCTCCATAGTGTCCCCCCTTACTTTTGTCTCCTATACTTTAATCACGGCTGCTAATTTTCATGACTTCTTCCACAATGCGTTGCCCCACATTTTCTTCATGGAGGGATTCTATTATTTCTCCTTTTTTAAAAAGCAGTATTTTGTTTTTTCCGCATGCAATGCCTATATCTGCTTCTCTTGCTTCTCCCGGTCCATTGACTTCACAACCCATAATAGCTACTGTGATAGGTTCTTTGATATCTAAGCCTTTGAGTCGGTTTTCAATGGATAAAGCTAATTTTTCCAAATGCCCGTGGGTTCGTCCGCAGGTTGGGCAGGAAATAATATTGATACCCTCTTTTCTTATTTCAGCAGCCTTTAAAATTTCAAGGGCTGTCCTTATTTCCTCAAGCGGATTTCCTGTCAGCGAAACCCTAAGGGTATCCCCTATTCCCTCAAGCAACAAGGCACCAATACCTACAGCTGACTTTATTTTTCCGCTGTCGATTGTGCCTGATTCCGTTATTCCAATATGTAATGGATAATCCATTTTTTCTGCTATGATCTTATGGGCATCGTAATTCATTTTGACACTGGATGATTTAAGTGAAATAACTAAATTGGTATAACCCATGCCTTCGATAAGATTAATTTCCCGAAGAGCACTTTCTACCAACGCTTCTGCACAAACACCCTTGTATTTTCGTAGGAGGTCTTTAGGTAATGACCCGGAGTTCACACCTATCCTGATTGGAATCTGATATTCCTTAGCCTTATCAACAACCGCCTTAACTCGGTCATAGCCCCCGATATTTCCCGGATTAATGCGTATTTTATCCGCTCCATTTTCGATGGAGGCTATAGCTAATCGATAATCAAAATGAATATCCGCTACCATGGGTATGTGTATTCTTTTCTTAATCTCTCGAAGAGCCTGGGCAGCTGTTTCATCCACAATAGCAAGGCGGATAATCTGACAACCCGCCTTCTCTAATTCTAAAATTTGCCCCACTGTAGCATCACTATCACGCGTATCTGTATTTGTCATGGACTGTATGGATAGAGGTGCCCCTCCTCCTATCTTCAGCCCTCCGCAAATAATTTCTTTTGATTTTCTCATCTATACTTCTCCCTAAAATTCTACTGAAAAAGGCGGCCAATATCCTTGTAGGTCACCAGAATCATAACACCAATGAGGATTGCAAAGCCGATAAAGTGAATAATACCCTCCATGTCAGGATTGATCTTCTTTCCTGTAATACCTTGGATAATAGTGAGGATGAGCCGACCACCATCAAGAGCAGGAAAAGGAATCATATTGATAACAGCTAAATTCAAACTGATCATAGCCGTAAAGTTGACAAGATAAATAAAACCAAGTTTTGCCACATCTCCTACAGCGGATATTATTCCCACAGGTCCCATCACATCATTTGTAGAAGCCTGACCTCTAAGGATGCTACCAAGGAATTGAAGCATCATACCCATGAGTTCAAAGGTCGCGCCTACACCCTCCTTAACGGACTTTAGTAAGGAACGCTCTCTCGAAGGTATAATGCCAACGACTTGCCTGCCTTGTTCAGAGATACTTTCCACCTCAATGTTGAAAACCTCTCCATCTCTATCGATTTTAAAGGTTAATGGTCTTCCATCGCTTTCGCTTACGTTTTCTAAAACAGCATCCCAGCTTGTTATTTCCACGCTATTGATTTCAAGAACCCTGTCACCGGCCATGATCCCCGCCTGCTCCGCAGGATTTCCAGGTACAATTTCACCTATGACATTCTCATTCGAGGGGAATCCCGTATAAGCAAAAAGAAATATGACAAGAATAATTGCAAAGATGAAGTTCATGGCAGAGCCTGCTATGAGGACCAGCACCTTTTGAAATGTTGATTTCTTTTCAAAACTCCTTGCATCATCGGAGTCTTCATCCTCCCCTTCCATTTTTACAAATCCACCCATGGGAAATGCTCTGAGAGAATACTCTGTTTCACCTTTTTGCTTTTTAAAAATGACAGGTCCCATACCTATGGCAAATTTATTGACCCTAATACCCACAGCTTTAGCCGCCATAAAGTGACCGGCTTCGTGTACAAAAATTAATATTCCAAATATAAAGATCGCAGCTATGATCGTTAAACCCATTTTTCCAACACCTTTCTTCTTATATCTCTATCGAAATCAATTCTATCTTCTATGGATAAACCCTCCATGGAATGATGCGAATGCATCATATCCTTTATCGTGTTCTGTATATCTAAAAACTGTATTTGCCTTTTTAAAAACAAATCCACAAGAACTTCGTTTGCAGCGTTGAGGAGTATACAATAACTTTCACCGGCCTTCAGTGCTTCATAAGCCAGCTTTAAATTTTCAAAAACACGCAAATCCGGTTCTTCAAAGGTTAAAGAGCCTATCTTAGCTAGATCCAATGGTTGTAAGTTGTTTTTTATCCTGTCCGGATAGGTAAATGCATATTGGATAGGTACCTTCATATCCGGCAAACCCATTTGTGCCATGACAGAATGATCTTCAAATTCCACCAGGGAGTGTACAATACTTTCAGGATGAACAACCACATGAATCTGATCCACTGCTACATGAAAGAGGTGATAGGCTTCTATAACCTCCAATCCTTTATTCATCAGTGAAGCAGAATCGATTGTAACCTTATGACCCATGTTCCAGTTAGGATGTTTGAGGGCGTCTTCCAAACTTACTTTTTCCAAATCCAAAAGAGAATAACCTCTGAAAGGGCCACCAGAGGCTGTCAATATTATCCTTTTTATCGGGTTATGGTAGTTTCCCTGTAAGCATTGAAATATTGCGCTATGTTCACTGTCAACCGGCAATATCTTTACATTATATTGCTGGCCGGCTGTCATTATGACGGATCCTCCGACGACGAGTGTTTCCTTGTTAGCCAAAGCAATATCTTTACCCGCCTTTATTGCAGCTTCAGTAGGCAGTAAGCCCATCATACCTACCAGCGCATTTAAAACAAGTTGGCACTCTGAAGACTTGGCTGCTTCAATAATGCCTTCCATACCATGTAATACCTCTAACCCTTTGAATTGCTCCTTTAAAAGAGAAGCATCCTCTTCGCCAGCAATAGCAACCACTTTGGGGTGAAATTCCTTTATCTGCTTCTCCAGAAGTGTCCTATTTTTCCCTGCTGTAAGAAAAACAACCTCGAATTTATCTTTGTTATTTCGGATGACTTCGAGGGCTTGGGTTCCAATAGATCCGGTTGATCCCAATAATCCAATTTTTTTCATGGTTTTCTCCTATGCAATAAACAGTATGACATAGTAATAAACAAGAGGGCCGGTAACCAAAATACTGTCAAAACGGTCCATAACACCACCATGCCCCGGAATAATATTTCCATAATCCTTTATATCTAATTTCCTTTTGAATGCTGAAGCTATCAGATCCCCAATTTGTCCCCCTACGCTTCCTATAAAGCCAAGGATAACAAAATGGATGAGCAAATCCGGTGCTACAAAATAGCCTACTAAAGTTGAAACAATAACACTGCCTAAAACACCACCTACAGCACCTTCTTTTGTTTTTTTAGGGCTTATTTC
>CAYSBC010000021.1:22868-30620 GCA_964429195.1 uncultured Eubacteriales bacterium
AATATCCATGCCTGAAAATGCGTTATAAAATTCTTTAACACCCAATAATCCAACGGCAAATCCGGCTATCTGTAAGGGTAACCCTCCACGATAGACGATGTATAAGAGTGGAATTAATACTATGGCAGATATTATTCTAGTTTTCATCAGTTTCCTCCGATTCTATAGCTCCATATCTCCTTTTTCTCTGTTGATAAGATTCTATAGCCTCTATTAAATCCTCTTTCCGAAAATCCGGCCAAAATTTATCCGTAAAAAAAAGCTCACTGTAAGCAGATTGAATTAATAAAAAGTTGCTCAATCGCATCTCACCACTGGTTCGAATAATCAAATCAGGGTCCGGTAAATCCTTTGTATATAAAAGACCAGAAATCAATTCATAGTCAATATTCTCTTTTTTAATATCTTTCTCCATGATTAAATCATACATATTTTTTACCATTTGTACAAGCTCATCCCTTGCTCCGTAATTTAAAGCAATGTTGAATATCATACCTGTATTATTCTGTGTTTTTTCAAGGGCTTTATTGACCTTGGCCAATACATTTCCGGGAATTTTGGAATAATCGCCAATAATCTTTAATTTTACATTGTTACGATGAATCTCATTAATTTCTTTTTCTATATAAACAGAAAGCAATGTAAAAAGAGTGTTCACTTCTTCATAAGGCCTTTTCCAATTTTCAGTTGAAAAGGCATAGACAGTTAAACACTTTACTCCCATATTGGAAGCAGTTCTTATAATTTCACGAAGAGCCTCAACTCCTGCTTTGTGCCCAACAGCTCTCGGTAACCCTCTTTTTTTTGCCCATCTTCCATTACCATCCATGATGATGGCAATATGCGCTGGTAGCCTTAAGTCTTTCATATCGTCAACCATATCTTTCCCCATCTTTCTAAAAAAAATGGGCTGACAAAATGTTGTGACAGCCCATTCTTATTGCACTTCTTTTATCTTAAACCTCTAATATATCTTTTTCCTTGTTGCTGATAATTTCATCTGTCTTTTTTATATAAGTGTCTATCGTCTTTTGCACATCGTCAAGCGCTGTTTTTAATTCATCTTCAGTTATATCCTTATCCTTCTCCAGCTTTTTCAAAACATCATTCGCCGTACGTCTCTCATTTCTCAAAGCCACCTTTGTTTCTTCACCAATTTTTCTTGCTACCTTGGTAAGATCTTTTCTTCTTTCCTCTGTTAATGGGGGAACGATTATTCTGATAATCTTACCATCATTGGATGGGTTCATACCTAAGTCAGCCTGATTGATGGCTCTTTCAATATTGCCTAGAGTTGTCGGGTCAAAAGGTTGTACCTGAATCAATCTTGGTTCAGGTGAGGAAACATTGGCTAATTGCTTTAAAGAAGTTGGCGCACCATAATAATCCACAAAAACCTTATCTAATATTGCAGGGTTTGCTCTTCCCGCTCTAACCGTCTTTAAGTTTTCAATTAAAACGTTTATCGTCTTTTCCATTTTAGCATTTAGTTCATCCTGCACAGATGTAATTGTTCCCATTTTTTATTCCTCCTTTTTATTTAACTAATGTTCCAATTTTTTCGCCGTTGACTGCTTTCATTAAATTACCCGGTTCATTAAGTCCGAAAACATGTATAGGGATTTTGTTTTCCATACATAAAGAAGCTGCTGTAAGATCCATAACACCTAAATCCAGGTTGATGATTTCTTTGTAAGATATCGTGTCCAGCTTCTTGGCCTTAGGATTTAAGTAAGGGTCACTATCATAGATTGCATCTACTTTTTTCGCCAGTAAAATGACTTCCGCATCTATCTCTGCTGCTCTAAGAGCTGCAGTCGTGTCTGTTGAGAAAAATGGATTGCCTGTTCCTGCACCAAAGATAACCACTATATCCTTATTGAGCTGATGAATTGCTTTCCTTCTTATGTAAGGCTCTGCTACCTCTTTCATTTCAATGGCTGTTTGTACACGTGTTTGAACTCCCACACTCTCCAAAGCATCCTGCAAGGCCAATGAATTGATTACAGTGGCTAACATGCCCATGTAGTCTGCCGTTGCTCTGTCCATGGTTTTGCTGCTTCTTCCTCGCCAGAAATTGCCTCCACCAACCACTATAGCAACCTGCACCTTCTGCTCAGTGATTTCTTTAACTTGTTTAGCAATAGAGGTGATAGTCTCTTCATCTAAACCAAATCCTTTGCTCCCGCCCAAAGCTTCTCCGCTAAGTTTTAATATAACTCTTTTATATTTTGGTGTCACACTTTTCACCCCCTGAATAGATTCAAAAAAAACACTACAACAAATTTTGAAATAGTGTTTTTTTACTTTAACTAGTTGTTTATTTGTTTTGCAACCTCATCAGCAAAATTTTCTTCTACTTTTTCAATGCCTTCGCCTATTTCAAAGCGGGTCATGGCTTTCACTTTTATATCTTTGCCTATTTCTTTGCTATAGTTTTTGATATATGTTTTAACATCGATATCCGCATCCTTAACAAATGCTTGTTCTAACAGACATACTTGTTTAAGTTCCTTCTTTAATCTGCCGATAACCATTTTGTCAACAATCTTGGCATCCTTGCCTTCATTGATAGCTTGTTGCGTTAATATTTTTCTTTCATGTTCGATATATTCTGCATCGACATCATCTTCCGAAATGTATTTTGGACTCATGGCTGCTATTTGCATAGCAATATCTTTACCCATAGTTTCTATCTCATCATAAGTAGCTGCTGTGTCGAATTGAACCAATACACCGATTCTTCCGCCACCGTGAATATAACCTACAGTGACACCATCATCGTATTTATTGAATCTTCTGATATTAAGATTTTCTCCAATTTTTGCAATCTTTGCATGAAGTATATCTGTAACAGACGTACCGTCCATCTCCGATACCATCAAATCTTCAAGTGTAGCTATATCTGAATTTAACAATTTTCTTGTAAGGTCAGTCACAAAATCTTTGAATTCATCATTCTTTGCAACAAAATCTGTTTCTGAATTCACTTCCAGCACAACTGCTTTTTTACCGTCTTCAGTTACTTCTAAGTACACAAGTCCTTCACTGGCAACACGACCGGATTTTTTTGCTGCCTTTGCCAAACCTTTTTCTCTTAATATTTCTACAGCCTTTTCCATATCGCCGTCTGTTTCAGTCAGTGCCTTTTTGCAGTCCATCATGCCCGCACCTGTTGCTTCACGTATCTCTTTTACCATTGCTGCTGTTACTGCCATCTTATTTCCTCCTTGGATATTCGAAATTAAACGGGTAAGGGTAGATATCGCCCTTACCCTTATTATCAATGTTATTGTACTTCTTCTTTTACTTCTGCTACTGCTACTTCTTCATCTTCAAGTTGTTCACCTTGCTTGCCTTCTATAACTGCCTCTGCCATCTTACCGGCTATGAGCTTAACAGCCCTTATTGCATCATCGTTAGCAGGGATTACATAATCGACTTCATCCGGGTCGCAATTGGTATCTACGATACCTACAACCGGTATTCCTAAAATTCTAGCCTCTCTAACTGCAATTCTTTCTTTTCTAGGATCGACTATAAACAATGCTCCCGGCATACCCTTCATATTTTTGATGCCGCCTAAGAATTTTTCAAGTTTTTCTTTTTCGCCTCTTAGCTTAGTTACTTCCTTCTTAGTGAGAGCTTGGAATGTACCATCTTCTTCCATGACCTTAAGCGCATTCAATCTTTCTATTCTTTTAACGATTGTTTTATGGTTTGTAAGCATTCCGCCTAACCATCTGTGGTTCACGAAAAACATGCCGCATTTTTTAGCTTCTTCTTCTACGGATACTTGGGCTTGTTTTTTTGTTCCTACGAATAATACAGGTTTTCCTTCAGCTGCTATTTGCTTAACGAATTCATAAGCTTCTTCAACTTTTTTTACTGTCTTTTGTAAATCGATGATATAGATTCCATTTCTTTCAGTAAAAATATACTTTGCCATTTTAGGGTTCCATCTTCTGGTTTGGTGACCAAAGTGAACACCTGCTTCTAATAATTGTTTCATTGAAATGACTGCCATCATTTACCTCCTTAAATTTACCTCCATTTTAACTCTTTTGACTTTTAAAACTTTTATTTTTACGTAAGTGCAGGAAGTAGTTAAAATGTGCGTATTTTTTGTTTTGTTTATATCCTTATACACTATATCAAAGTTGACATTTAAATGCAATAATTTTATAGAGGTTTTTTACGTATGATTTTTGCTGAATTCACAACCGCAATAGTCTTGACGGTAAAGATCAAATAATTTTGACATTTCAACGCTTCTCTCATATCCTTTTTTCTTCTTAAAGTCTGAGTACAGATAATGGACTTTAAATTCTTCTGCTAATGCTTTTCCTATTTTATTGATCTTGTCAGCATTTTTATAAGGGCTTACTGTCAATGTTGTTGTAAAGTAATCCAATTGATTCTTGCAAGCCATCCTAGCCGTTTCCTCAAGTCTTTTTTTATAGCAAAGAGCACATCTTATACCACCCTCTTTGTGGCTTTCCATGCCGGATGCCATTTCGTAAAATTCTTCCGGCTTATAATCCCCTTCTATAAAGCGAATTGGATTTTCCGAATTAAAACGCTGAATAAAATCAATCTGTTCAATCTTCCTCCTATTATACTCATTTTCATCGGTTATATTCGGATTATAATAGAAAAGGGTGATATCAAAAGAGTTGTTAAGATACTCTATCACGGAAGTGCTACAAGGGGCACAACAGCTATGGAGTAATAAGCTGGGCCTTTTTCCATCTTTACAGGCTTCCTTTATGATTTGTTCCGTTATCTTTGAATAATTGATTTTAGCATCCATTTTGACATCCATTAAAAATGACCGTCCTTCTTTATCTTATACTTGAATCGGGAATAATTTTGAGACATACTATAGCTAATATTAAAACAGAACGATTGACACTTTATGTTTGAAAGAGGTGGAACATGGAACTTATAAAGCCTTACAATTCCATAGGGAACTATCTTAAAAACAAATTTAATACAAAAGTTGTGAAGCTAAGCCTAGATGGTGACTTTACTTGCCCCAATCGGGATGGCACCCTGAGTACTCTTGGATGTATCTATTGTTCCTCTTCGGGCTCAGGAGATTTCACCTCATCTAAGGAATTAAGCATCGATGAACAAATCCATGACCAAATAGCTAGGCTTCAAAACAAATGGCCATCGGGAAAATATATAGCTTATTTTCAAAACCATTCCAATACCTACGGCCCCTTACAGAAGCTTTCTTTGTTATATAAACAAGCTTTAGAAAATCCCAATATAATCGGTATAGCCATAGCCACACGCCCTGATTGTCTCTCTGAAGAAATATTAGAATTATTGGATGAGATCAATCAAAGGACTTTCCTTTGGGTCGAATTAGGTCTGCAAACAATCCATGAAGATACTTCCGCTCTTATCAATCGATGTTATCCCTTGGGCACTTTTGAAACAGCTCTTATGCACTTAAATGCCCATCGTATTCACACTGTTGTTCATCTCATTATGGGATTGCCCCATGAAACTAGGAGCCAAATGCTGGAATCTGTGAACTACCTTGCCCATAAAAATATATTTGGGATTAAAATGCATTCATTGCATGTCATCGAAAATACACCCTTGGCTACTATGTATCTCGATGAAGCCTTTCCTCTTCTTACGAAAGAGGCCTATATTTCTATTCTTTGTGATGCCCTTGAGCTTTTACCAAATCACATCACCATACACCGATTAACAGGTGATGCTCCCTGGAAAAGTCTCATCGCCCCGAAATGGAGTACGGATAAAAGAGGCATTTTAAATGGTGTTGTCCATGAGTTAAAAGACCGTCAAAGCTATCAAGGACTCAAGTTCAAACCTTAGGATAGATTGTTTACTCCATCCTACCTTCATTATAATGCTTTCTGCACAAAGAAATATACAATTCATTTCCGCCGACTACAATTTGTTCCCCGGTTTTTTCAATGTTTCCATCCACAAGGCGAGCTACCATGGTGGCTTTTTTACCACACCAACAGATTGTTTTTATTTCTTCAATTTTATCAGCATAGACTAATAAATAGTAAGACCCTTCAAATAATTCATTTTTAAAATCATTTTTTAAACCATAGCATAATACAGGAACCTCACAGCTATCTACAATTTCAGCCAGTTCTTCTACGTGATGTTTTTGTAGGAATTGACATTCATCCACAATAACACAGTCAATAGGCTTCGTCTTATTTTTTTTTAAGAAAAGCTCTAAAACATTGGTCTTATCATAGATAAGATCTGCATCCCTGGATAATCCTATTCTGGATGTTATCCTTCCTGTTTCATATCTATCATCAATTGCGGATGTCAATACCAGCACATTCTTTCCTCTTTCTTCATAGTTATAGGCTACCTTAATCACTTCAATGGATTTACCAGCGTTCATGGTACTGTATCTATAGTATAATTGGGCCATAGAATTTTCCTTTCAAACTGTAGGAGATATCTTTTGAACTTTTATTTAATAACATTATATCCAAAAGATGATTAATTTCAATTGTTTAATTCTATACTGACTATTATAATATACTTGAACTATTATCAACAAGGAGGATGGAGTTAATGAATATACAAAAAGAATCCCTTGACCTTCACGAAAAATGGCGAGGAAAAATAGAAATTAAAAGTACAGTGCCCGTTAAAAGCACCTATGATTTATCCGTCGCTTATACGCCCGGAGTTGCAGAACCTTGCAGAGAAATAAATAAAAACACAGAGAATGTTTACAAATATACTTCCAAGGGGAATATGGTGGCTATTGTAACCGATGGAACAGCCGTATTAGGTTTGGGTGATATAGGCCCTGAGGCAGCCCTCCCTGTTATGGAAGGAAAAGCCGTTTTGTTTAAAGAATTTGCCGGAGTAAACGCTTTTCCTATTTGTGTCGCATCCAAGGATGTTCAGGATATTGTTCAAACCGTTAAAATGATTGCACCTGTTTTTGGTGGTATCAACCTTGAAGATATCTCTTCACCTCGATGTGTTGAAATTGAAGCATTATTAAAGAAAGAATTGGATATTCCCGTATTTCACGACGACCAACATGGAACAGCAATCGTTGTTATTGCAGCACTGATAAATGCTTTGAAAATCGTTAATAAAAAATTTGAAGATGTGACTATTGCTATGAGCGGCGCAGGAGCAGCGGGCTTTGCCATCCTGAAGATGCTACTGAATCTTAACGTCAAAGATATTATTGTATGCAACAGCAAAGGTATTTTAGTTAGGGATGAAAGCTATCCTAATTGGGTTCATCAAGAAATCGCAGGTATGACCAATAAAGGCTTGCGTAAAGGTAGCCTCTCCGATGCTATGAGGGATGCAGATATTTTTATAGGGGTATCGGTTAAGGATTTGGTGACGAAGGACATGATCATGAGCATGAATAAGGATGCCATCGTTCTCCCTATGGCCAATCCGGATCCTGAAATATTGCCGAGCATTGCAAAAGAAGCAGGAGCTCGGATTATAGGAACAGGTCGATCTGATTTTCCCAATCAAATCAACAATGTTCTTGCCTTCCCCGGCATATTCCGAGGTGCTTTAGATGCCAGAGCAAGGGATATTAATGAAAGTATGAAGCTGGTTGCAGCTAAGGCTATCGCTTCTCTTGTCACCGATGAAGAACTCCATGAGGAATACATTATTGTTCCAGCCTTTGACCCTCGGGTGGGAGAAACTGTCGCCAAAGCTGTCTATGGGGAAGCTATAAAATCTGGGGTA
>CAYSBC010000022.1:0-28992 GCA_964429195.1 uncultured Eubacteriales bacterium
AAATTTATTGAAAAGGTATGATATTTATGAATAGAAAATTGAAATACATAGTAATTGTTTTCATGTTGCTTTTTGCATCTGTGACAATAGTCTATGGGGATAGCACGATATCTTATTTGACACCTTACCCTAAAGATATTAGTATGCTTATAACCAAACCGGAAATAGGGATAAAACTACAGCTCAATGGTAATGAAATTGAATCCATTGAAATGAAACTTGATGGGCAAATAGTTGGGGCTAAATATGAATCCGATTCTCAATCCATCATTTACCAAACAAATACTCCTTTAGCTGAGGGGAAGCACATTGTTGACTTAGTTGTAAAAATAAAGGGTTGGTCCACTGTTTTAAGTGAAAGTTGGGCTTTTACTGTGGGCAGTAATGCTGTAAACAGTTTGCCATCAGCAACAGAGGACCAAAAATATGCATTAAATTTTGTAAACAATTTAAGAAATTCATTAAACATGCCAACTGTTACCTTGGATGATTCTTTAAATGCAGCAGCCAAAGCACATACGAGATATATGATTTCAAATCAAAGAGTAACACGTGATGAATTGCCTGGCAATAAAGACTATACAGGTGTAAGCCCTATGGTAAGAGCCCAGGCTTTTGGTTATAATGGTTTAACGGTAGAGGAAAATGCAGCCTCCGGGTTTACTAAAATTGCTGATATCTTGAATAGCTCTTTAGATGCTCCTTATCAACGTTTAAACTGGATTAATCCTTATGTTGATAATATCGGTTATTATGGGCAAGACAGATACTTTACAGTCCTGTTTGGAGCCAAGATGCAAGGCGAAGCTAAGGTAGTCACATATCCTTATAACAATCAAAAGGGTGTGCCGATAACATGGAAAAATACAGGAAGCCCAAATCCATTAGAGGGGATCAATGATAATAGCATTGGATATCCAATTACAGTATCTTATCTTAATGAGAAGGAGATAAATAGCCTTAATATAATAAGTACATCACTAAAGGACAGCAGTGGGGCAACTGTATATACCTATAACAAAGAGCCCAAAAATGATAAAAACCTGAATAACAGTATAATAATTATTCCTAAAAATCCTTTAAAAGATAATACAAAGTATAATTTACAATTTAAATTTGAAGTGATCCTAAAGGATGGAAAAAAAGAAACAATTGATAGAACCCTTTCATTTACAACGGTTAACAATAGAGTATACGCCTATAAGGATATTGAAAATCATTGGGCGGTAGAGATTATAGATCAGCTGGCCCAAAGAAGGATATCGATAACCAGTGGAACAAATTTTTACCCGGACAGAGATATAACGCGAGGGGAATTCGCTAAGCTCATATCAGATATGTTAGATTTGACAAAGTATGCAGTAAGAGAGACCTTTAATGATGTAACAACAAATACAAGTTTTGCAAAGGAAATTGAGGCAGTTGCTCGGCATGGTTATATAAAAGGCTATGAAGATGGCTCGTTTAGGGCTAATAACAATATCTCAAGGCAAGAGATGGCTGTCATTATCAAAAGAGTATATGATAAAAAAGTGAGTTCAAAATATGATATTAAGGATTATACTTTATCCTATACGGATAAGGATGCTATACAATCTTGGTCAGAAGAGAGTATTAAATTATGCAGTAAAACGGGGATCATTAAAGGAAGGGAAAATGGTCAATTCGGCCCCTATGATTTTGCAACAAGGGCAGAAGGCTATGTGATTATATCCAGAATGTTGACTGCGATGAGATAATGTTAAAAAGCCATTTCATGTTATAATGTATATATTATAATATAAAATGGTTTTTATTTTGGAAATAAAAAGTGAGGAATCTTATGAAGGATTTCATTAAAATAAAGAATATTAAAGATTTTAATCTTACCCATATCTTTGAATGTGGTCAATGCTTTCGATGGTACAGAGAAGAGGATGGAAGCTATACAGGAGTGGTCTTTAATCGGGTTATCAATATTTCTCAAGAGAAGGGTGACCTGATTATAAAAAATACCAATGGCGAGGATTTTGAAGGTATCTGGAGAAGCTATTTTGATTTAGATAGAGACTATGGAAGCATTAAAATGAAATTATCGGAAAAAGATGATATTATGGGAGCAACTACAGAATTTGGGCAAGGCATAAGGTTATTAAACCAAGAGCCATGGGAGACTCTGATTTCTTTTATCATTTCCCAAAATAGGAACATACCGACTATCAAAAAAAATATTGAAAAAATATCTGAAAAATATGGAAGTTACCTTGGAAACTATAATACCAAAGATTATTATGCATTCCCATCACCTGAAATGTTAGCGGATACAAGCATTGATAGTCTTGCTGAGTGTGGAGTAGGATATAGGGCAAAGTACATCATCAGCGCTGCTCAAATGGCCTCTACTAAAAGTGATTTTTTAAGCACAGGGCAATTAACAGATGAAGAACTTGAACAACATTTATTAAGCATTCATGGTGTAGGCCCTAAGGTTGCCAATTGTATCATGCTTTTTGGTATGAAGAGGTATAAGCGTTTTCCAATAGATGTCTGGATTGAAAGAGTAATGAAAGAGTTATATGGATTAGAAAATAAAATACAAGTCCAAAGGTATGCAGATGAAAACTTTAAAGACTTAGGAGGTTTTGCACAACAATATTTATTCTATTATGCACGAGAAAAGAAGATAGGGCAAAAGAAAAAATAGAGAGTGTTAGGAGGCTTAAAAATGAAAATAGTCATAATGGGCAGTGGTGCTGCAGCAATGAGTGCTTACAGAACGCTTATTCATCAAAAGGAAGATGAAAATGAAATAATTATTGTTTCACCGGAGGAGCGGTTATTCTATTCAAGAGTACTCTTACCAAACTACATAGCAGGCAAAATAGAAAGGGATGATCTGTTTTTCAAGGGGATTGATATCAATCGGAAGGATGTTAAGGTGATTTACCACAAGGTTGAAAGAATTTTTGATAGAGAAGGGTATTTGGAGCTGGATAACAAGGAAAAGGTGTATTATGATAAGCTGATTATATCTACAGGTTCCAAAGCTAAGAATATTGAATGTAAAAATAATCATCTGGAAGGGGTCTATAACCTAAGAAGCATAATCGATGCAGATCAAATTCGTGATAGAGCTTTTCAATCGGATGAGTGTATCGTAGTAGGTGGAGGCTTAGTAAGCTTGAAAGCGGCTTGGTGTCTGGAAGCACTGGGAAAGAAGGTTACGATATTAGTTAATTCCAATAAAGTTTTGTCTGCAATAGGTGATAATACAGTATCGGATATTGTTATCGATAAATTCAATAAAGCGGGTGTATTGATTTTGAAGAATACAGGAGTCAGCGAATTTATTGGAGAGAGCTCTTTGGAAGGTGCATTGCTGGACAATGGAGCTAAGATAAAGTGTAATTTGGCTGTTGTAGGGAAGGGTGTTACACCCAACATCGATTTTGTTCAAGGAACAGATATTAAAAAAGATGAAGGAATCCTTTCGGATATCTATCTTAAGTCATCGGTGGATAACATTTATGTTGCCGGTGATGTGGCGGAGTCCCAAAACATGTACAATGATGAGGAAACTTTGATAACCCTATGGCCTGATGCTGTCAACCAGGGAAGAATTGCAGCCTTAAATATCATGGGAAACAAGGTTCAGTATACCGGCAATATTCCTGTTAATTCTGTTACTTTTTTTGGAACATCCATTATTACATTAGGTGATGTTAAGGACAAGGAAAGGGAGGGATATACTTCCTTTACAGAATATAAAAGGGATCATGATAATCCGGTGTTTAGGAAGATTGTTATGAAAGATGGCTGTATAGTAGGAGCTGTTTTAGTTGGAGAGATAAACTACAGCGGGATGATTTATTGGGATATACGCAGGAAGTTAAAGGTTAATAATCCCCAAGAATACCTTACACTTAGAGGACTTGAAGAAATCTATATCCATCGCAATACGAATTGTGAAAATTTTTAACGATTTAAGAATATAGATGTTCTCTTGTCTATAAGTGTTTTAAACTTTTCATGGCATCTTGATATCCAAGTTCCATATTACTGAGGAACTTTTCATGATCAAATTCCAAAGCCCTTCCTAAATAATCACTTGCTTCTATTCGGATAATATTCACATCAGGAGGGATTTCAAGGGCCCTCGTCCTATTACGGGAAGGGTAAAGTACAACTTCGATAATGTTCTTATACCCTTTATTGATAAGCATATTCGTAGGTAATCTGTTAAAGTATATGCCATCTGTATAATATTCTCCGTTCAAATAGATTTCTTTAAAAGTGGGAAAACAGCAGCTGGCCACAATATAATCCGCAAGCTGTCCGGGAGGAATATCTTCTAAAAATAATTCTACTCCCATATTTCTAGAAAGGGATATGGTGACAAGCCCTAAATCTTTACCTGAATTTCTTATATGATTCTCATCGAGTACTGAATTAATGGACTCCTTAAAAAAGGATAAATCGAGACCATCGCATTGAAAAACCTGTCGCATTTCTTTTTTTATTTCTTGAGGCTCTATGGATTGAAAGTCATGAGTAGATACTTTTTTGTACAGGGAGTATTCCTCTTCAGACATCTCTTTTCGACTTTCATTTACAAGCTTCCAGAAACGAGTGGCTAGGCTGCTGTCCCCACCGCTTTGTATAAAAAGGGCAGATGTGATAGCACCGATAGAGGTGCCCACAGCTCCATTAACCGATAATTTTAAATGTTTTAAAGCTTCCCATACACCTATATGATAGGAGCCTTTCATTCCTCCACCTTCAAACACAATTCCAAACATAAACAATTAACCTAACCTTTGCTGAATTAATTTAGCCAGATCATTGGCTAAATTTCGAATGACTACGATATCTTTACCCTCAAGCATGACACGTACGAGGGGCTCAGTGCCGGAAGGTCGTATTAAAACTCTGCCATTGCCTGTCATTTCATATTCTATCTTTTTTATTGCTTCTGAAATAACCATGTCTTGGTTATATATTAACTTATTTTCATTTTTAACTTTGGCATTAACAAGCACCTGGGGATAAATAGTAACACCCTTGGCTAATTCGGATAAGGTTTTATTGGCAAGAGTAATAGCCTGTAATAACTGAAGAGCAGAAAGTATACCATCTCCAGTAGTTGAGTGCTCTAAGAAAATAATATGTCCAGATTGTTCCCCGCCAATAACACTTCCTTTGCTCAGCATCCTTTCCAAGACATAACGGTCGCCAACATCGCTTGTTTCAAGTAGACAGCCTATATTTTTGATGGCATTGTAAAAGCCTATATTGCTCATGACAGTGGTAACAACCAAGTCATTTGTTAATCTGTTGCTCTCCTTAAGCATTTTTGCGAGAATATAAATAACAATATCCCCATCTACAATATTGCCGAGCTCATCAATAGCAATTAATCTATCTGCATCCCCATCAAAGGCCAAACCTATATCTGCTTCATACTCCACAACCTTCTTTTGCAGATCTTGAGGATGAGTTGACCCGCAATGATCATTGATGTTCACACCATTAGGTGTGTTATGTATGGCGATGACATGGGCACCTAGTCTTTTAAGAGCCACTTCAGCAGCTTGATAAGCAGCACCATTAGCACAATCAATAACAATTCTGAACTTTTCTAAGGTGCAGTCAATCGTCGAAGTGAGAAAATCTACATAATCCTCCAATGCAGTTTTCATAAAAATCTTTTTGCCAAGATCGGCACCCGAAAGCAAGGGCCCCGTATCCTTGTTATTAAGGATAATATCCTCAATCTCGTCCTCCAAGGAATCATCTAATTTATAACCGGAGGCATTAAAAAACTTGATACCATTATATTCATAGGGATTATGAGAAGCAGAAATGACGACACCTGCATCTGCTTTATAATACTTAATAAGGTAGGCAACAGCGGGCGTGGGTAAAATGCCAATATCCATTACATCAGCACCCATAGATAAAAGACCAGCCTCTAAAGCACAAGCTAACATATCTCCTGAAATGCGTGTATCCTTTGCAATGACTATTTTAGGTTTATGACAATTATCTTTCGTCAGTACGTAAGCACCGGCTTTACCCAAAGAATAGGCTAATTCAGGGGTTAATTCTGTATTAGCTATACCGCGAACCCCATCCGTTCCAAAAAGCTTTCCCAATTATTAAACCCTCCATTCGAGCTGCTTAAATTTTAGTTGTTACCATTGAATAACAAATTGCATTATATTATGATAACATAATATAGAACAAAATTAAATAAATTCACAATATAAAAATGATATTTACGAAGTGTATAAGATTTAGAATATTAAGGAATAAAAGGAGCTGGGAAAGATGAATTATAGGATTGAAAAAGATACAATGGGAGAAATTAAGGTTGAAAATGATAAGCTGTGGGGCGCCCAAACTCAAAGAAGCCTTGAGAACTTTAGAATAGGCATTGAAAAAATGCCTCTAGAAATCATAAGGGCTTTTGCCATCATAAAAAAAGCATCGGCCATCACAAATTACAATCTTAATCAATTGACCCTTGAGAAAAAAGAAGCTATTTGCAATGCATCTGACCTTATTTTATCCGGAAAATATGACGATCAATTTCCATTAGTTGTTTGGCAAACCGGTAGTGGAACACAAAGCAACATGAATATCAATGAAGTTATCGCCATGATAGCTAATACTGAATTAGGTAAAAAGGTTATCCATCCTAATGATGATGTGAACAAAAGTCAGAGCTCAAATGATACTTTTCCAACGGCAATGCATATCAGCGCTGTTATAGAGCTAGAGAATAGATTAATTCCTGCACTTCATGAATTAAAAAAAACCCTTGAAGAAAAGATTGAAAAATTTAGTAAAATTATAAAGGTGGGTCGAACCCATTTGCAGGATGCTACACCTTTAACCTTGGGGCAAGAAATCAGCGGATGGCACCGGATGCTTGAAAAGTGTGAAAACATGATTTTAACAAGTACAGAGGAGTTAAAAGAGCTGGCTTTAGGAGGCACTGCTGTTGGAACCGGTTTAAATGCCCATGAAGATTTTGGAGAAAAGGTTGCTTCTGAAATAAGCAAATTAACAGGGAAGCACTTTCGAACTGCAAGGAATAAGTTTCACGCTTTAACCAGTAAGGATGAATTGGTGTTTGCCCATGGAGCGTTGAAAGCCTTAAGCGGAGATTTAATGAAAATGGCCAATGATATCCGGTGGCTTGCAAGTGGTCCCCGTTGTGGGATAGGTGAAATAAGTATTCCTGAAAATGAGCCGGGTAGTTCTATTATGCCGGGAAAGGTCAATCCAACCCAGTGCGAGGCCATGACCATGGTGGCGTGTCAGATAATGGGAAATGATGTAGCTGTGGGCATTGCAGCCAGCCAAGGTAATTTTCAGCTCAATGTTTTTATGCCTGTATGCATTTACAATTTCTTGCAATCGACAAGGCTCTTAACAGATGCAATCCTATCCTTTAATAGAAAGTGTGTGGCAGGAATTGAACCCAATCAAGAAAAGATTAGTGAATATCTAAATAAGTCACTCATGCTTGTGACAGCACTTAATCCTTATATCGGTTATGATAATTCTGCGAAGGTTGCAAAAAAGGCCTACCAGGAGGGGATATCCTTAAAAGAGGCAGCAGTTAAACTGGGTTTGCTTACAGAAAAAAAATTTGATGAGTGTATTAAGTTAGAAGAAATGGTATAAACTAATCATGTAATTATTTAAAAAGAAAGGATTGTATTGATTTATAATACAGATATATGGTAATATCTATAAAACTGAAATAATATATAATATAAAAAATATTATTAAATGAAAGGGATAAAGCTATGGAAGATAATAAAGGAAACGGTTGCGGTTGCGGATGCGGCTGCGATGGAGACGATGAAGGATATGAGCCCGAAATAATAACTTTGGAATTCGATGATGGTGAAACTGTTGAGTGTGAGACTATTGGTGTATTCGAGGTTGATGATAAAGAATACATAGCTTTGTTGCCACTTGATGGAACAGACGATGTATATATTTATGGCTATAAAGAGGTTGACGAAGATAACTTTGATTTGATAGACATTGAGGATGAAGCTGAATTTGAAAAAGTAGCAGGGATATTTGAAAAACTGGCACTTGAAGATGACGATGAAGAATTTGAAGACATGGATGATGATGAAGAATAATAGCAAGTAGGCTACAGGACTATCTTTTTAAAAGATAGTCCTGTATTAGTTTTTTGTTGCTTCTAGTTGGGGGAAATCACAAATCTCTTATTTGTAGATTTTTACTGCAAAAGGTTGGATTTTATCAATTATATATGGTATTATTTTATAGTAGTCTAAATGCAGGTAGGTAGAAATGTAGGGTATAGACACTGTAAAAGTGATGCATGTGTTTCTGTGTACTCGTTTTGCTTTCCTAGCAAGACGTTTTTTATTTGTAAATAATTATTTTATTATAGGAAGAGATATAAAGGAGAATAAAAGTGATCTGGTCCAAAGAAGAAACAATGAACAGGGAACAAATTGAAGAAATGCAATTAAAAAGGTTAAAAGAAACTGTAAAAAGAGTTTATGAAAAGGTACCCCATTATAAGGAAAAATTTGATAAAATGGGTATAAGGCCGGAAGATATTCACAATCTCTCGGATATAACCAAATTACCTTTTACAGTCAAGGATGACCTCAGAGCGAACTACCCCTTTGGTCTGTTTGCTGTAGATCAAAATGAAATTGTGAGGTTTCATGCTTCCTCCGGAACAACAGGGAAGCCTACGGTAGTAGCTTATACAAAAAAAGATATGGAAACATGGTCAGAATTGATAGCACGAGTAGTAACCATGGCAGGAGTGACGGATAAGGATACGGCCCAAGTTGCCTTTGGTTATGGACTATTCACTGGAGCATTTGGATTGCATCAAGGCTTAGAAAGAGTAGGGGCCGGTGTTATTCCCATGTCTAGTGGCAACACTAAAAAGCAAATTATGATTATGAAGGACTTTAAAACAACGACATTAATCTGTACCCCATCTTATGCCCTTCATATGGCAGAGGTAGCACGAGAGGAAGGACTTGACCCAGCTAAAGACTTGTACTTAAAATGGGGCCTCTTTGGAGGAGAAGGTTCTTCAGAGTCCATGAGGCAAGAACTTAATAGAGCTTGGGGTATTTTTGCAACAGAAAATTATGGTATGAGTGAGATAATTGGTCCGGGCGTAGCAGGAGAGTGTTCTGCGCTTACAGGAATGCATATCAATGAAGATCATTTTTATCCTGAAATTATTGACCCGGATACAGGAGAAGTTCTTCCGCCTGGGGAAAAAGGAGAACTGGTCATTACAACCATTACAAAAGAAGCACTGCCCTTAATCAGGTACAGGACAAAAGATATAACAACATTAGATTATGAGAAATGTGATTGTGGCAGGACGAGTGTAAGAATGAGTAAGATACAAGGCAGAACAGATGATATGCTCATCCTTGGTGGCGTTAATGTATTCCCATCCCAAATAGAAAACGTTCTGTTACATGTAAAAGGAATAGGGCCGCATTATCAAATCAAAGTATTCAAAAAGGGTTATTTAGACAAAATAGAAATTGATGTGGAATTAATTGATTCAAATTTATTGGAATACTTCCCTCAATTAGAAGCGTTAAATAGAGAAATACAAAGCGAACTTCGAACCGTACTGGGGATAGATTCCAAAATTAATTTAGTAGAGCCTAGAAGTTTAGCTCGATTTGAAGGCAAGGCAACCCGAGTAATCGATATGAGAAAAAATGAAAAACTCTAAAAATGATAAAAGGAGTGTTTAAATTGATTATAAAGCAACTTTCCATATTTATTGAAAATAAGAAGGGCCATTTAGCTTTAGTTACCAATGTATTAAGAAAGGAAAATATTGATATTCGTGCAATTTCTGTTTTTGATACATCGGAGTTCGGCATATTAAGAATGGTCGTCAATAAACCGGAAGAGGCAGTAAATGCTTTAAAGGAAGCGGGATATACAGCTAAAGTCAGTAAGGTACTGGCTATTCAACCTGAGGACAGACCCGGAAGTTTAAATGAAATTTTCAATATATTAGATGAAAATAATATTGATATTGAATACATCTATTCATTTGTCATGAGAAAAAGGGATATGCCTTTTATTATATTCAAGGTTAGGGATGAAGAAAGAGCCATTGACGTATTGAAAAAATATCATATTCAACTTGTAGCAGAAGAGGAGATATACGAGGGAAATTAGGAGTAGAAAGATGAAGAAGGGGATATCCATCATTTTAGGCATCATTATGGCAGGTACTTTTCTTTTAGGTTCCTTAGTTTTTACTTGTCAATTCAAATACTTTTATGAAAGCAAGTTTGAAAGTCTTGGAGTCATCAACCAAATTGGCATCGAAGCGGATGCATCAGAAGTAGCTTATGTTATGGTGGAGTATTTAAGAGGAAATCTGGATGAATTCCAATTAACTGCCAAGGTGAATGGAGTAGAGCGTGAGCTTTTTAACCCAAAAGAACAAATGCATATGCATGATATTGTTCAACTCATCAAAATAGGAAATACAATCACCCTCATAGGGGTTATTATGATTGTTACAATTTATGGGCTGTGTATACTAAGACGGGAGAGAGAAATCTTGAAGAAAGGGTATAAGACAGCCTTTTTTTCGTATATCTTTTTATTATTGGGATTATCTCTTGTAGCTCTTCTTGATTTTAATGAAGCCTTCATCCTATTTCATAAAATCCTTTTTACAAATGACCTTTGGCTGTTGGATCCCAGCAAGGATATATTATTGATGCTGATGCCATTAGAATTTTTTATAGGTGGTCTTAAATTTGTACTCATTACCGCTACATTGGGCATACTGATTACTGGGGTGATAACTTGGCTTATTTTAAGAAAAATAAAGGTTTTAAAATTGTAACTCGCATCCTCTTTTTTCTCATTATTTTTGTTATCATTATTGCTGTAGTGCCACAGTTAAGAGTCATGACGGTTGTCAAGTTCAATAAGCAACTCCATGAATACCATAGTGTGCAAAGAGAACAAGGAGTTCAAATTAACATTCCAACCGGCCGCATTACCCGTGAAAAGGATTGGTTTCCTATCATGAATGTTTTCCATGACGAAAAGGGTTTCAGCAACAAAATTAAAAGAGATGTTGAATTAACGATTTTATACAATTATGGAGATTTTGATTCATTATTCGGAACGTCCCTCTACTATGACAGTGATAGCCCTTATTATGGAGGCTATTACGGTGCTTATATTCTTAAAGATAACTCAAATCACAATTCCTTTTACGGTTTTGATGAAAAAGGAAATGTTATCCCGGAAGAATTTGCACAAATACCGGAATACGATCAGAAGTATTTGGCCTTAGCCTCTATTGGAAGTGATTGGCATAAGAGGGTCTTTAAAATTGAGGCGGGAGAAATTATGGAAGATGTAAACTATGCAGGGTATGAGAATTGGGTGCGGGTAGACAGCTCCATTTATACAAATGGCCCTGCACATAAGCGAAAGAAATTTCAATTAGGGTATTTGCAATATGGAAATCCCCTTTTGAACAAAGAGGAAGAAGAGGATTTTAAACCCGCAAACTTTCATGGTCGCATGTATATCAGGGCTTTTGAAAAAAGTCGGGTTACCATTTGCTTATATATCATGGCAATAGATGAAGGAGTATTAGAGGATTGTGATGAAAAATTTCTTGCTAAGACGATCATCAAGGAAAAATAATAAAAGACATCATGAGGTTAAAGGATATAAAAAAGAGGTGCAATGGAAGATATGAGAAAAAAGATTGTTATACTTTATACAGGGGGAACAATAGGCATGGTTCAAGGGAGTAAGGGATATGAGCCACGGCAAAACTATTTTAAACAATTACTGGATTCCATGCCGGAAGCCCAAGTGGAGAGCATGCCGAAATATGAAATCAAGGAATATAATCCATTACTTGATTCTGCGAATATGAATTATGAACAATGGAATCAAATAGCGGAAGATATAGGGAGTCATTATGATGATTATGATGGCTTTTTAATATTGCATGGTACAGATACAATGGCCTATACCGCATCCGCCCTATCTTTTATGCTAGAAGGGCTTTCTAAGCCGGTTATTATGACGGGGTCACAGATTCCATTAAGCCAAATCAGAAATGATGGGCGTGAAAATTTGATTGTAGCTATGGAATTAGCTCAAAGCTCTATCATCAAGGAGGTTTGTATTTGTTTTGGAAGAAAGATACTGAGGGGTTGCCGCAGTGTGAAGGTGAGTTCCAATCTATTGGCTCCCTTTGATTCACCGAATTTCCCTTTGATGGGGGAGGTAGGAATTCATATCACCATCCATGATTTTGCTTTACAGGATGCCTCCCGTGAAAAGGATAAGGATCTAAAAATTCGAAAAATAAAAAAGCAAATAATCCTTAGTGTGAAGATTTTTCCGGGAATAGAATCCTCTGCTTTGGAATGCATGTTGAATATGGAGGGATTAAGGGCCATTATTATTGAAGCTTATGGCATCGGGAATATACATAATAAAAGTAAAGGACTAAAAGAAATACTTAAAAAAGCAACTGAAAAAGGCATTCTCATTATTGTCACCACACAATGTTTACAGGGGTATGTAGATATTGGTCTTTATGAAGCAGGTCAATTATTAGTAGAAGCAGGAGCTATAAGTGCCTATGATATGACTTTTGAAGCCATCATCACCAAGCTCTACTATCTTTTCAGTATTTCAGAGGATATGGATGAGATAAAAAGGTTCATGCAAAAAAATATGCGCGGAGAGATAACTATATAGTATAATAGCAATAAGAAATTTCAGAGTGGAGGAAGTCAATGAGCAGGTTTTTTTCTAAGATTATTACAGACATAGATCCTTATGTACCCGGTGAGCAGCCTAAGGATAAAAAATATATAAAATTAAACACCAATGAAAATCCTTATCCACCGACAGACAATATTTACAGGGCTATCGAAGAAGCAAAAAGAGACATTAGACTCTATCCTGATCCGGAAAATCAGAATTTAAAAAATGAGATTGCAGGATACTACCAGATTGAAGAAAATCAGGTTTTTGTCGGGAATGGGTCAGACGAGGTGCTAGCCTTTTGTTTTTTAGCCTTCTTTTCCGAGAAGAAAATAGCATTTGCGGATATAACCTATAGCTTTTATCCGGTATATGCAAAACTATTGAATGTAGAATACGAGAGTATACCTTTATGTGATGATTTTACATTGGATTTAAAAAGATACAGGGAAAGTGATCTTCCACTTATTATAGTGAATCCTAACGCTCCTACAGGGGCTTATGTTGAGATTCCAGAAATAGAAAGGCTATTAAGGGAGAAAAGAGATAGGCTGATGATAGTCGATGAAGCTTATATAGATTTTGGAGGGGAAACTTGTATTCCATTAATAAAAAATTATGATAATCTATTAATTGTTCAAACCATGTCTAAGTCAAGATCATTAGCCGGGCTACGGGTGGGCTTTGCCATGGGTAATAAAGAGCTGATTGATGGATTAAATAAGGTTAAAAACTCCTTTAATTCTTACACCGTTGATCGAATTGCTGAGAAAGTAGCAATAGAGGCCATGAAGGATGAGGACTATTTTAACGAGATAACAAAAAAAATAATGGATACTCGAGAAAGAACAATTGAAGCATTAGAAAATCTAAAATTTTCTGTTATCCCATCCAAGGCAAACTTTGTGTTTGCACGACATCCCTTAAGAGATGCGGAGGAATTATTCCATGCATTAAAAGAAAGAGGGATTCTGGTTCGATACTTTAAGAGACCAAGAATTGATCAGTACCTTAGAATCAGTATTGGGACAGATGAGGAAATGGCTATCTTTATTGAAAGACTGACTACAATTTTAAAAGAAGAATGATGGTGTTTAAGAATGATGAAAGAACAACTGAAAAATCTCCCGGATAAGCCCGGAGTGTACCTGATGAAGGATGAATACGGGGAAATTATTTACATAGGAAAAGCACTTTCATTAAAAAATAGAGTGAGGCAATATTTTCAATCCTTGAGTGGGCAAGCCCCAAAAGTTAAGGCTATGGTTTCCAACATAGCTGATTTTGAGTATATCATTACGGATTCCGAGATTGAAGCCTTAATACTGGAGAGTAATTTGATTAAGAAAAATCAACCTAAGTATAACATATTACTCAGAGATGATAAAACATTTCCATATATTAAGGTGACTGTTAATGAAAAATTTCCAAGGGTTTTAAAAACGCGTCAAGTCTTAAAGGATGGGGCAAAATATTTTGGGCCTTATACCAATGCTGGAGCGGTAAACCGAACAATCGATATTATTAATAGAATCTATCCACTTAAAAAGTGCAGTAGAATGCGATTCAATCTGAATCATAAGCTATGCCTGAATTATCATATAGGGCATTGTTTGGGTATGTGTATTTATCCCATGGATGAGGAAGAGTATGGTCGGATGATAGAAAAGATTATAGAGCTCTTACAAGGAGAAAAGAAGAAGGTCATAGACTATTTAACTGAAAAGATGGAAGAGGCAGCTGAAAATATGAACTTTGAAATAGCCGCAGAATATCGGGATTACATCATGGATATCGAAGCTTTAATGGAAAAGCAAAAAATTGTATTGTCCACAGATACAGATATGGATGTCATCGCTATGGCAAAGGGTCAAGATATTTATCATGCAATGGTCTTTTTTGTTAGGCAGGGGAAACTATTGGGGAGAGAAAGCTATACCTTAAAGGCGGATGAATCCAATGAAATTTCTATAATATTATCTGAATTTATTAAACAATTTTACACTGAGAATGCTTATATTCCAAAGGAAATAGCCATAAAGGAAGCTATTGAAGAGGGTGAGATGATAGAAAAGATGTTGACTATGAAAAAGGGGAGTAAGGTGAGGATATTCACACCCCATCGCGGAGAGAAAAAAGCTCTTCTCGATATGGTCATCAAAAATGTCATTGAGATATCGGAATCTATGGAACAAAAATATCGCAAGGAAAGAGAAACCATCAAGGAGGTTTTACTTTATTTAAAGGATGAACTTGAATTGGATACAGTGCCTTTAAGGATAGAGGCCTATGACATTTCGAATACTGCTGGAACAAATTCTGTAGCCTCCATGGTAGTTTTTGAAGAGGGCAAAGCCAAACCTAATCACTATAGGCGTTTTAAGATAAAAACCATTGAAGGGCCCAATGATTATGGAAGTCTACAAGAAGTCATATACAGACGATTTAAGAGAGTAAAAGATAAAAGAGTGGAAGAAGATACTAGCTTTGGTACAATTCCCAATCTGTTACTGATAGATGGCGGTGAAAAACAGGTAAAAGCAGTTGAAGATGTTCTAGAAGCACTTAAAATTGATATTCCCGTAGCCGGGCTGGTCAAGAATGAAAAACATAGAACAAGGGGTCTCATTTATAAGCAGCAGGAAATAGATATCGATCCTAATAGAAATATAAAGGTTTTTCTTTCAAAGGTACAGGATGAAGTCCATAGGTTTGCTTTGTCTTATCATAAGAGTTTGCGGGAAAAAGATCTTTATTCATCTGAATTAGACCAAATTAAAGGGGTAGGCAAGAAAAGAAAGGCTGAGCTCTTTAAATATTTTCAATCGATAGAGAGTATGAAAAAAGCTCCTCTGGAGGAGTTACTCAAGGTTCCTGGTATGGATATTAAAACAGCTGAGGAGATTGTCAATTATTTTAGTGGGGAAAGGAAATTAAAATAAAAATGCCCATTGAGAGCATTTATTTTTCTGCAATGGAAATATCCATAAATAAAGGCTGTGAGATTAATGATTTATACTTATTAATCGGTTCTATCGATATTGGAAGATTATAAGAACCATCCTCTAAATCCGTGACATCCATCATCACGTTGATATCCTCTTTAGAAAGAGAATTAATGACGCTTTCGATATCAGACACAATCATGTCAAAATTTCCTGCATTTAAAAATTCAACTTTCTTATTCTCGTTTAAACCCTTAATTTTTATCTCGCTCACTTCATAGTTCAATGTTTTACCGATAATTTTTTCTATATAAAGCTTTACAATTGGGATGCTGGAGGTTTTTATGGTCACATTTTCAGGAACAGGAATATTCAATGGAATGGTTTGACTAAATGAAAGACCATTTAAAGAAATCGTATCTGCTTTGAGGTTATCAATTTGGTCAAGAACCACGGCCTCACCTATAATTTGTGCCGTAGCCGGAATAGTTTCCATAGACACTAACTCATAACCACTGGTAATAGGTCCCAATGTAGAAGTAATGATAGGCACAGTCTTAATACTTAAAACAGGAATAGCTATTTCAATGTCCTTTTTATCGATTGTAATATGAGGTACCTTTTCTCTATTTTTATCCAGGAGCTCTATGGGTACAATTTGAGTAATATCACTGGAAGCATTATTTAAATTGATGGTGGCAACTACCTTATCGACGGAGTCCACATAAGTTTTTGGACCAGAAATGATTACTTCAGATTCGGAAATAATAGGGGTTCTGTCAATAAAGCCTCGGGCTGTGGAACCAATGTACTCCACCTCTATTGATTTTGTTTTTTGAATGATTTGATCAATATTGATCTTGATTTTTGATGGGTTGACCTCTTGCAAATCGATGGTGCTCGGTAGAATGACTTCAACAGTGACATTGTTTTCTCCTTTAGAAAAACCTCTTAAATCAGCAATTGCACGGATCTGTTCAGTTTTTAAATCCGATAAGTCGCTCATCCGTCCCCTCAATTTAAGATTAACAAAAAACTCATTTTCATTGATAAGTACAAGTCCAGATTCTTTTAGTTGTTCGGTATTAAGAAGTTGAACCGGAATATTTCTAAAATTTTGCGTATTTTCAGGGTTTACCCCACCAATAACATACATCCATAAGACTAATGCAATAACGACAGAGAGCACCTTTGTCATAAAAGAGCCCTTGCTGGGATCGTTCGGTGTATTTGGATTTGAAAACAGTACTTTTATAATTTTGCTTATTATAGGTTTCATCTTTTTGGACTCCATATTTTTTTAACAAATGGTAGTAAAGGATGCTTCTTATCATTCAAATAAAGGTTGTTTAAGATTCTTTCAACAGATTGTATATCTAAAAATCTGGAAAGCTTTCCATCAATAGCAATAGAAATAGCACCTGTTTCTTCAGAAACAATTAAAGAAACAGCATCGGATCTTTCGGTTATCCCAATACCTGCACGATGACGTGTACCTAATTCTTTGCTTAAACTTTTATTTTCAGAAAGTGGCAATACACATCCTGCGGCAAATATACTTTCACCTCTAATAATAACAGCACCGTCATGGAGAGGGGCATTTGTATTGAAGATATTGATTAATAATTGCTCGGAGACATCTGCATTGAGTATAGTGCCTGTTTCAGTAAAATCACTGATAGAGGTTTCTCTTTCAAGAATGATTAAGGCCCCGATATTATTTTTGCTCAGATAAGATAAGGCTGAAACAAGATTACTAATTAAATCTTTCACAAGTTCTTGTCTAATTTCTAAAAATGAGCGGGTCCAAAACTTACCACGACCTAAATATTCAAGAGCTCTTCTCAATTCAGGCTGAAATACAATAATAATGGCAATAGAGCCAAGAGTCATTGTATTTCTTAGTAACCAATAAATAGTATTCAAACGCAACAATTCGCTTAAGTTGGTAACAATAAGCAGCAAAATAAGTCCCTTAACGAGTTGTGATGCTCTGGTTTCCCGAATAAAATGAAGCACCTTATAAACGACCAATGCTACAATAATGATATCTATAACATCCATTACTCTTATTTGAGAAAATATATTAAGTACATTAGGCATAAGATACTCCCTTTCAATTGAAATCAACTCACATCTTTATTGTAATCGAGTAATCTCATACTTTCAACAGATTATTGACAAATAGATATTAATTTTTAATGACAAATAGGATTATTCTGCGTTATCTGTAATAATACCTCCAATAATTCAAATGATAATAGGGTGAAGGATTAGATTCAGGTAACAAAAATATTCTAAAGCAAAGGAAAGTAGAGAATGAATTATGATGAAATAATAAACAGTCTTAAGATGACAAATAATTCACAAATAGTCTTGTTAGTTTTAGATGGGCTGGGAGATTTGCCCCATCCAAATTATCAGAACAAAACACCTTTAGAAGTTGCCAGCACACCTTATATGGATGAATTAGTTCAGAATTCTATACTGGGTGGACTCATCCCTATTTTACCCGGTATAACGCCTGGGAGCGGACCCGCCCATTTAGCTTTGTTTGGATATGACCCTCTGAAAAATCAAATTGGCAGAGGCGTATTGGAAGCTTTAGGAGTAGGGATGGAGCTTAGTAGTCACGACGTTGCAGCAAGATCAAATTTTGCTACCATCAATAAGGATCTTATGGTCACAGACAGAAGGGCAGGAAGAATTGATAACAGCAAGGGAGAAAACTTATGCGAGGTGCTTTCTGCTATTCAGGAAATTGAAGGGATAAAAATAAAAATCAAGCCGGGAAGTGAACATCGTTTTGTTACCGTTTTTAGTTCAAAAGATATTCAAATCGGAGAAAGCTTAACAGATACAGATCCGCTCCATAATGGTATGCAGCTGCTAGAATCTAAAGGAAAGAATGAGTCATCTCAGTATTTAGCCCATGTAGTCAATGAATTTACTCGAAGAAGCTTAGAGTTATTAAGGGATGAATATCCGGCCAATGCAGTTTTGCTCCGGGGATTTTCGGCAAAGCCGAAAATCACGCCTGTGACCGATAAATACAACTTATCGGCGGCTGCAATTGCAGGTTACCCCATGTATTTAGGACTAGCTTCTTTGTTAGGTTTTAAAATACTGCCGAAGGCCAGCACGATTGAAGAATTATTTGATTGCTATTTAGATAATAAGAATAAGTATAATTTTTTTTATATCCATGTTAAAGGAACGGATAAATCAGGAGAAGATGGCGATTTTATGGGTAAGGTCCGATGCATAGAAGAGGTTGATCGTTATCTTTATAAGATAATATCGGGAAAACCGGAGGTATTATGCATAACGGGGGATCACTCAACACCGGCTATTATGAGTGGTCATAGTTGGCATCCTGTACCACTTCTCATCCATGGGAAATATTGCGGAGCTGATAAGACAAAAAGATTCACTGAAAACGAATGTGCCTTAGGAGGTATTGGGGCACTTCAAAGTAAATATTTAATGGGTTTATTATTAGCCAACGCCGGAAAGTTGAAAAAATTTGGCGCATAATGTAAAAAAGCTGCTGATAATTATGTTTTATCAATTGGGCGTATGATATAATGAAAAATGAAATGAAGAAAGATAGTATTTTATATACTTGAGGAGAAAAGTCAAAGGGGGAAGGTTAATAAATGAATAAAAGATTACTGAATGTTGTTCTATGTTCTTTACTCTGCCTGATATTATTTTCAACAAATGTAATGGCTGCAACATTTACAGATATTAAAGGACATTGGGCAGAGAGTTATATTAAGGATATGACAGGAAAAGGTATTATAGCAGGATTTTCTGATAATACATTTAGACCAGATGAAAGCGTTACCTATGCGCAAGTATTTGTGATGCTGGCAAGGATGGCAGGTGCAACAGAATTAGAACAATCTCAAATGCTTCAAGAGCAAGAAGACTTTTTAAAGGAAATTGATACGACAAAGGGCTATCAATGGGCCTATAAAGAACTTGCTATGATGCTAACATTGGATGTAATTGATGAAGATGCATTAACCTACTTTTTTCTCAGTAAAAAAATAGGTCTTGGCGCTAAAAAAGAAGAAATTGCTTTTTATCTTGGGAAGGCTATGTTATTAGAAAATGAGGCAAAAGCGCTAAAATCCTACGAACTTACATATACGGATACACCATTAATTGTTGATGCCTATAAACCTTATATCTACTTATTGACTCAAAAAGGCGTTTTAACAGGAAGCAATAACAAAATAGAGCCACAATCGACTGTTAATAGGGCTGTATTTTCCACAATGCTTTCTAGGAGTATGAGTCATTATCCTAAAATTGATTTTTCAAAGTATTTAGCGAATATTCGTACAGAAGAAGGTGTTGTCATTGATGTTATCGATGCTGCAACAGACTATATCAAGATAGAGAGGTCAAATGGAACGACTGTTACTTATCAGATAGATAGCAAAACAGAACTCTATTTAGAGGGACAAAAAATTTCCTTAGCAAGCATTAAAGAGGGTATGAATGTCATATGTAAAATAGATCAAAATAATGTACCTCTTGAAATAAGAGCAGAAAACCCACTAGGCTCTATAAAAGGAGTTGTTGATTATGTAGGGTATTCTAATCCGCAAGCTTTAGGATTTATCGTAACGGACAGCCAAAACAAAAAAACGACGATGAGCATGGGTGTAAGCTCTACGGCAGATATTACATTGAACGATGAAAAGGTGTTTTTAAAGGATTTGGCTAAAGAGGATGAAGTCACGATTTATCATAAGGATAACACAATCTATAAAATAACAGCACGCAGTAGAGTTCAGAACTATGAAGGTTTAATAAGAAATCTTGAATTTGGCAACAAGATTCTTTTATCCATTAGCGATGCTAAAAGCACACAGCTGGAATTTGATGTAACGACACAAATAAAATCGATACAAGTAACCCGTAATGGTACTCGAACAAGCATAGATCGCTTGAGAGATGGAGATTCAATCAAAGTGACTACAGATTATGGTATTGTTACCCATATTGCAGCTACGGCACCCAAATCAGAACAAAAAGGGTCTATAACAGAAATAACGATTGGACCGATTATGAAGATGAAATTAATTGATGACAATATTGAAAAGGTCTATACCATTAGTCCGGATGCAGATATCAGGATAAACGAGAAGAGATCATCTATTTATGACCTGCGATTGGGGTTTGAAGTTCAGATTAATTTGGAGGGAACAGAGATTGTTTATATAGCAACAACCGGGGAGCAGCCTATGCAAGAAATTACAGGCAAGGTAGTGTATTTTGATACAGCATCGAATATGGTGATGCTTAATGTAACAGATAGTGATGGCAAGGTCGCTTTGAAAAATATGTATGTGCAATCAGGAACGAGGATATTCACGATCTACGGTGACCACAAAAACGTAAGTGAGTTAAAGCCAGGTACAGAAATCATAGCTGTGGGAAATTATGAAGGTGGCGTTTTTACTACATTTAGCATTATCATAAAATAATTGTATGAAATAGTTTGGGTGTAGATGAGCACTTAAAAATTAAGGGCAATATCAAGAAAACCGTAATGAATCAAAGAATGATTCATTACGGTTTTATATGGATAACGTATTTTATTTTTAATCTGGAGAAGCTTCAATCAACCCATATTGACCATGCTTCCTTTTATAGACAACATTGATTTCATCTGTTAAATCATTGAGAAATACGAAAAAGTTGTGATTAAGCATTTCCATTTGTAAAATCGCTTCTTCAGAACTCATAGGTTTGACGCTAAAACGTTTGGTTTTAACTATCTTAATATCTTCATCTTCCTCCTCATAATCTGGGATTTGCTCAAAGCGAATGGTATCCTTATTTCTATACTTCTTTTCAAGCCGAGTCTTAAATTTTGTTATTTGCATTGAAATTTTATCGATGACCTTATCGAGTGATGTGAGCATGTCATTGGAAGATTCCTCAGCCCTAAAAATTGTACTACCTACAGAAAACGTAGCTTCAACTATAGACAAATTCTTTTTTACTTCAAGTGAGATGTTTATTTCAGTTTCACTTCGGAAATATTTCTCAAACTTAATAAATTTGGATTCGATACTCTTTCTAAATGAATCTGAAACGGAATAATTTTTGCTGATTATGTTTGTTTTCATGATGCACAACTCCTTTCAGTATACTGAGAACAAAATCAAGAGAAAATCTTGGAAGCTGTTCCTTTATTTTATTATTATTCTATATTGACTTTTATATTCCTTCTTTCAAAAATTAAAAAATTAAAAAAATTAAAATAATATGACGAAAAAAGGGAGAAAAAGCTGTTGAAAAACAGTGAAAAGAAAAGAAAAAATGCTGTGGATAATGTGGATAAAGCTGTTGACAATTGATTATGAACAAAATCTTATGTGGATAAACCCTTAAGAATAATAAACTAAATATGTTGATACTCCTTTAGATAAAACAAAAAATAAAAAAATATTACATTTATTTAGCTGACCTGATCTTTGACCCCACACTCGCCTGCTGGAAGGTTCGCTTCAGGTTTACTGGCACTAATACTTCTCTCAGTTAAAAAGATTATCCACAAAAGATAATGCTTTCACTGGCAGGGCTTACCTCTAAATCGCACCATGCTCATTTATCGAATTTTGTCGATAAACTTACGTGGATTCTTTTGCCTGCGACTGGCATGAATTTTCAATCACAGACCTAAATAAATGTAATATGCTCATATATGTTATAAAAAACTAAAGCAGTTGTCAAGATGTTAAAATAGGAAAAAGGGTTTTAAGAGTCAGTCCCTATACAGCAAGTAATAACATAAACGGGATTACAATGATGACTAACTAACAACCCAGCACAAGCGTCCATTGTAGCGCCGGTAGTATAGACATCATCAACAAGAAGGATGGATTTGCCTGCTACAAGAGATGAGTTTGTTAATTGAAAGGCTTCGCCAATATTAGAAAGTCTCTCCAAGCGAGAGAGCCTATTTTGAGGAGAGGTATCTTTCTTTCGAAGCAGAACATGTGTATACATAGGAACGCCAATCATTTGAGATAGATGGTAAGATAGCAGTTCAGATTGATTATAACCCCGTTCTTTTTTTCTCCCTTTGTGTAGGGGAACAGGAATTATTGCATCGAATTGAATACCTGATTCAGATATTTTGTCGAGGAGCATATGGGCTAGGGGCTTTGCATAGTAACTTTTATCATGGAATTTAAAATCCTTTATGATCTTTGACGTCATATCATCATAAAGAGTACAGGAAAAGCCCTGTGTGAAGGAATGAGGTTTTTCTAAACAATCATGACATATTTTTTGTGATGGTTGATGAAGTGGTTTACCACATTTTTTACAGCTGACAGAGTTTATCCAAATGATTTTAGAGGCGCATGCAGGACAAAGAGAATTGTCGCTATCTAATAGAGGTTGTTGACAGCTCATACAATAGATATTCGAAGGAAATAATAAATCAAGTAGGGCTTCTTTAAGATTGTAAAAAGTATTCATAAGTAATTTCTCCTGGTTTATAGAAAATGAAATTTTGTACTTTAATAATCGATGAGTCCTTCTTTGATAAAGTTTTTAAGCCGTATATCTAGACTTGAGTATCTTTGAATAATCCGGTTGTTTCGGACCATTTCATACAAGTATTTTTCGGATCCCACCAAGACAACACCTTGCTTTCCTCTGGTGACAGCTGTATAAAGCAGGTTACGCGTAATGAGCATGGGTGGAAACCAAGCAATGGGCATCACAATAATAGGAAATTCACTTCCTTGGCTCTTGTGTACAGTAATTGCATAGGCTAAATCCAATTCATCTAATTGAGAGTAGTCGTAAGTGACTATCCTATCATCATCAAAGCAGATAAGGATTTCTCCATATTCATTATCAATTTTTTGAATAAAACCTACATCACCATTGAAAACCCCTTGTCCATCTGAAAAATCTGCTTCTCTTTTCCATTCTAAGCCATAGTTATTTTTTATTTGCATAACCTTATCTCCTTCTCTAAAAATCTTATTGTTAAATATTTTTTGAGATTTAGAAGGAGCTTGCGGATTGAGAAGGCTTTGTAATTCTTTATTAAGATTATAGGTTCCCAGAATACCCTTTCTGCTAGGTGTAATGACTTGAATATCTCGGATAGGGCTACAATCCTGAAAGTAGCCGGGTAAGCGTGTTGAGCATAGGGATTTGACGGTTTCTAAAGTAGAAAGCTCATCGTTATTCCTTAAGAAAAAGAAATCCTTATCTTTTTCATTGTAATCCGGATATTCACCTTGATTAATTCTATGGGCATTGACTACAATAAGACTCTCCTCTGCTTGTCTAAAAATAATATTCAGCTTGACACTTGGGATCAGTTCACTTGATAACATATCTCTGAGGACATTCCCCGGTCCAACGGATGGAAGCTGATCTGAATCGCCCACAAATATAAGACGTGTTCCTGAAATAACAGCTTTTAAAAGTCCATTCATCAAAAGAATATCGATCATAGAAGCTTCATCGATAATGATTACATCATAATCGAGGGTGTTTTCTTCATTTTTGCCAAAACGCATAGAAGAATCATCATTTGAGAAAGCATATTCAAGTAAACGATGCATTGTTTTTGCTTCATGCCCCGACGTTTCCGTAATGCGCTTTGCTGCACGTCCTGTCGGAGCCGCTAAGGCTATTTTAAGTCCATATTGAGAAAAAATATGAATTAAACTGTTGATGGTAGTGGTCTTACCTGTACCGGGTCCCCCTGTAATAATGCATACACTGTTTTTTAAGGTCTCCTTGATTGCTTGTTTTTGATTGTTTGCTAAGGTAATATCAAGTTCAAAGGATGCCATTCGAATAAGCTCATCATAATCAGCTTGAATAGGCTTTGGGGCTGTAGTCAGAAGTCTAATCAGGTTATGGCAGACTTTCGTTTCCGCAGTAAAGTAGGGCATGGAAAAGACTACATTTCTGTCTTCAATTTTCTCGATATGAAGTTCGCCTTGTAAAGCCAAATGAGTCATCACGTCCGATATCTCATCACTGGAATTATTCAATAAAAGATGTGCTTTTTCAAGAAAAGTATTGACGGGTACGAATGTATGTCCATCGTTTGAAAAGGAGGATAAAATATAATGAATGCCTGCTTCTATTCGGTGAACAGATGACTTGGTAAACCCTATTTTTTCGGCTAAGGCATCAGCCCTTTTAAAGCCTATACCGGAGACATCTTTTGTAAGCCGGTAAGGGTTTTCTCTTATCGCATCAATCGTATTTTCTTTATAAATTTTATAAAGTTTCAGAGCATAACTGGGATTGATATCATACTTTTGCAAAAATAGGGTAATATCCATAAGCATTCTGTGATTGTTAAAGGAATCGGAGATCGTTTTAGATTTGGTAGGGCCGATGCCGGCTATTTCGCATAGGCGGTCCGGATGATTACTAATAACATCAAAGCTTGTATCACCAAATCTATTGACAATACTTTCAGCAGTTTTGGGTCCAATACCTTTTATGATACCGGATGCTAAATATTTTTTTATAGAATCCAAATCTTCAGGCAGTTTCTCCTCGTAACCGGTAAAATAAAATTGTTCGCCATAAGAAGGATGGGTTTTCCAATCACCCGACAAGGTAAAATTGCTTCCGGGTCGCATATTATGGGCATAGCCGACAATATATAATTCATCAGAGGATGTTTCTAAAACCCCTACAATATAACCATTATCTTCGTTATAAAAAATAATTTCAGTTAACAGGCCTTCTAAAATCATTATTTCATGTCCTTCTTTTTGTATAATTTTCTGTTATTCAGTGTCCAAACCTTATCTGAAAATTCCCCCTCTGATGTAGAGTCTAAAGCGTATTCCATATCATAGATTGTTGCATCCATGATATCCAAATAATGAAGCATCTCAGCCTCGGGGAACATAGGACGTTTAGGACTGCCGTATTCGGGTTCATTGTGATGAGATAAAAGCATATGCTCTACTAAAAGGAGTTTATCCTCATCGATATTTAAAGAGCTTCCTACTATATGGACAAGCTTGATTCCTTGTATGATATGCCCGAGGAGTTGTCCTGCTTTAGTATAACTGGACACGATGCCGTGCTCATTGGATTGGAGTTCATAAATCTTACCAATATCATGAAGAATAACACCGCAATAAAGGTAATCCGAATTGAGCATAGTATAAACTTGACACATTTTTTCAGCCATTTCCAGCATCCTTTTTGTATGGTAGAGTAAGCCTCCAAAAATAGAATGATGATTGGACATGGCAGCAGGAAAATAGTGCATTTCTTTTTTATGTAAGGTCAAAAGCTCTGTTGTGAGAGCTCTTAGATCAGAATCAGTAATCTTATCAGCATAGGAATAAATAAATGCATACATAGTATTAGAATCTTCAGGTGCCGTCATTAAAAAATCGGATATGTTATATTGATCAGAGTCAACCGCTAATCTAATTTTAGTAATCACGACCTGGTTGGAGCCATTCCATTCTGATACAGTGCCTCGTATTTTAACAAGAGAGCCTTCTGAGAAGGGAACAAAATCCTTAGGGATATCCCAAATTTTAGCATTTATTTCACCACTGCTATCGACAAGTGTCATATCGCAAAAAGGCTTATTATTAGTGGATGTTTTTATATTGAATTTTTTTATCATAAAAAAATCTTCAACAGAATCCCTAGCGTTGAGATCCTGAATATATATATTTTTCATACAATCAATCTCCTATATTAAATATTTTTTATTTCATCCAACCATATGGATACATCAGCATCGCTAGGCATTTTCCAGTTACCCCGTGGGGATAGACTCACTGTTCCGACTTTCGGACCATCCGGAGCACAACTACGTTTAAATTGTTGAGAGAAAAAGCGATTATAAAATAGGGATAACCATTTTTTTATTTGATCTTTTGAGTAATCCGAGCCAAATGTAGAAGATGCAATATAGAATAATTTTTTTGGAGCCATACCATATCTTATCGTATAGTAGAGGAAAAAATCATGCAATAGATAAGGACCAACAGTATCCTCAGTCTTTTGTTGAATGATGCCCTCTGAATCAGGAGGCAATAATTCTGGCGAAATAGGCGTATCTATTATGCTTTTTAAGGTATTTTTTAAAGACATATCCTCAAACTTGTTATTCATAATCCATTTCAAGATAGAGGGAATCAGTGTCTTCGGAATACTGACATTCACATTGTACATGGACATATGGTCCCCGTTATAGGTAGACCAACCTAAGGCAACTTCAGATAAATCACCAGTTCCTATGACAATGCCCCCGTATTTGTTGGATAAATCCATAAGAATCTGAGTTCGTTCTCTTGCTTGAGAGTTTTCATAAGTGACATCATGGTTATTTATATCATGCTCGATATCTATAAAATGTTGGATAACAGCTTCTTTAATACTGATTTCTCGGGTAGCAACCCCTAACAAAGCCATAAGAGATAGGGCATTTTGATAAGTTTTATCTGTCGTTCCAAATCCAGGCATTGTAACTGCCATGATATTCTCAGAAGAGATATTTAAAGCTTTACAGGTTTCATAACAAACTAAGAGGGCTAGAGTAGAATCCAATCCACCTGATACACCCAATATGAGTTTAGGAAAGCCCAGATGCTCTATTCTTTTGGCCAGAGCGGTTGTCTGCATCCTAAATATATCTTCGCAACGATTACCTATGCTGCCATCATGTGGGATAAAAGGTGTCTTGGAGTAAGTTTTTTTCAAATGATGATTTGTGGTTAATACAGCCATAGGGGATAGAGAGATAGGTCTGTGCTTTTCTCCGTATACAAGAGGTGTAAAAGATGGATAAGCTTGATTTTGGCAGCGCTCAAATTTAAGCTTGTCAGTATCCAGTTCTCCATAGGTGACATGGGCATTCCTAATAAACCTGTCAGATTCACTTATTAAGGTGCCATTTTCACTTATCAAGCAATGACCGCTATAAACTAAGTCTGTCGTCGATTCATGCACACCTGAAGAAGCATAGACATAGCCGCATAGATTTTTAGAACTTTCCTGGTTTACTAGGTTTTTCCTATAATCTGCTTGTCCTACCAATTCATTGCTTGCAGAGGGATTGAGAATGATATGAGCACCATTTAAACAGGCTAGAGTGCCGGGGGATATTGGCGCTTGCAAGTCCTCCCCTATTTCAATACCTATATTAATATCATTTACTTCATCTTTAAAAACTAATGGACCAAAAGGAATACTTTTACCTTCAAGTGAAACATAATGCATATTTTGAGAAATTGTATAACCTGATGCAAACCATCGTCCTTCGTAGGACTCCTTCGTATTAGGAAGAAAGGTTTTTGGTACAATCCCTTTAATTTCTCCTTGCTTGATAAAGGCTGCGCAGTTATAAAAGGAGCCTTCAACTTTTAAGTAAAAGCCAACACAGATACATGTATTGATGTGGTAATCATAGGTAAATTGAGCGATATCCATCAATGCTTTTATATTTTTGGAATAAAGAGTATTTTGAAAAAACAAGTCACCACAGGTATAGCCTGTAATGGCCAATTCGGGAAAAACAAGGATAGACGTATGGGGATCGCATTTCTTAATGCATTCTATCATCTCATTACAATTATAATCAGGGTTAGCAACCTTCAATCTAGGAGTAGCCGCTGCTACTAAAATTATTCCAAGGTTATCACTCATTTGAAGAACCTCCACTTTTAAAATGCAATTATGGGTCAATTATCTAAACTATAATGACATTCTTAGTATATCATAAAGTACTTTGGCAGATTTAACAAATTTATAATTAAATTTCATTAACACTTAAGCAAAAATAACATAATATATATAACAATTATAAACATAGATATTAGAATTATATAGATACTAATAAAATTATTTGTTAAATTAGGAGGTATTAGGATGGGAAATAATGTAGCAGGAATTTTTGGCGGAGATACTAGCTTGCTATTTTTCTTTTTGTTATTAGTCATTATATTCTGCAATAGTAGCGGGTGTGGATTCTTCTAGGAGTTGTACATCTATAGCAGCTATTAGGATTATTATAAAGGCTTTTAAACGAGTAGAATACAAAAATCCTTAGAATTTTTATTTCTAGGGATTTTTCATTTTAGAGCTGGTGAAGGGAATCGAACTCCCAACCGATGGTTTACGATGATAATGATGACACAATATTTGACATTGCGTTTGTAAAGGGTAAAATGATGGTATAAGTAAAAGGCTTCCATTA
>CAYSBC010000023.1:0-28743 GCA_964429195.1 uncultured Eubacteriales bacterium
AGCCATCCATTTTCATAAGCACGAACAATTTCTGAGGGATAATATCTATATTCAATACAATTCCTTACTACTTCTCGATATATACGTTTTTCCGCTTCACTTTCAATATGTGAAGGTGGTTTTTGCCATACAAGGGATTGCTCCTCTTCTGTTAATTCTGCTGTATGATCTTCGTTTTGGTCATCATACTACTTCAACACATACAGGTATTTTACGAAGTCTTGATAATAAGATTTTTACAACCATTTTTAAAAAATAATTAAAATATCTTTTTAACACAGAAAAAGCAACCTTGATTTAATTCCTACCAAGGTTACTTTATAGAAAAAACTCCGCTCAAACTTCACTCATTTTTTGGAGCGGAGTTTGAGCGGAGTTTATATTTTTTTTATAATTTGAAAGTTATTTTTTAATTTCAGGTAGGCTATCTATCATTTCATCTTCTGGGGGAATATTTAATCTTCTAGCAAATAATATTTTAAAATATTATTATCTCCTTTATGAACTACAGCCTCTTTAAAGGCAGTAATTCCCTATTAATCTTAGGACTATCTATTTCTTGCAAGCTCATTTTGAACTAGTAAGTAATTCTTACTAGTTAATCATTCCAGTTTCTCACAATCCTTTCAACTTCAGCAATTAACTTCTCTTTATCTGGAATATAATAGGTGTATTTTGAGGCAAATATATTACTTGATAGACCACCAAGCGCATATTCAACAGTCAATGCATCTTTATCCGTACACAATATAATTCCAATTGGTTTATTATCATCATTATCATTTATTTCATTCTCATAATAATTCAAATACATATTTAGCTGTCCTACTGCTTCTGGCATAAGTTTCGTAGTCTTTAATTCAATCAACACGTATGATTTCAATGGCTTGTTATAAAATACCATATCAACATAGTAGTGAGTATTATTTATAGTTACTCGTTGCTGTGTACCAACAAACATAAATCCTCGCCCTAATTCAAGTAAGAACTTCTCTATCTGTTCTATAAGTGCTTTTTCTAAATCGCTTTCCACAACAGGCTTATTCTCTGGCAATCCCAAAAATTCAAATACATATGGATCTTTAATCATATCAGATGGCTTTGATAGCTCCATACCCTTAGAAGCTAGATTTAACACTTCCTGTTTATTAATATCTCCTTTTGAAAGTAGCAATCTTTCATACAGGGAAGTGTTTATCTGTCTTTTCATTTCTCTTACTGACCAGTTTGAATTTATCGACTCTTTTTCATAAAAGCTACGTTTATCTTTGTCAGAAATACTTAACAACTCACAATAATGGGACCAACTCAATTTAACAGACACTGTCTGTTGAATTTGATACTCTAAATAAAAACGTCTCATGAACTGTAGATTTGAAACTGAAAATCCACGTCCAAATTCCTTTTTTAATTCTTTTGATAACTGTTTTAGGGTTTTATCCCCATACTCTGCCCTTATACTATCATTTTGCTCGTAGCGAATAATGATCTCTCCTATTTTCCAGTAAGACATTAACAATTCACTATTTATAACTCTTGCTACATTGTTTCTTGCAACATCAAGAATACTTTTAATTTCATTTACTAGTGGATTCATTCTATTATCTGGCATTTAACCCCTCCTTTAAAGATGTTTTCTATACCATGAAATTACATCATTTCTATTATCTTCGAACCATTGGGTTGTGATGTAAATATTTCTACCATTAAAAACTATTGGATCCTTTCTATACCTAATTACATTACTGTTACCCATATTATCATCTCTATTATCTGCAAATATTTTGAACCTAAAAAATTCTTTAATCCATTCTTTAGAATATTCCGTCATTTTATAAATAGATGTAAGCAAGCCATTTACTACATCAAAACATAATTTCTTATTCAACTTTGCAACCCTTTATAAATCAGTGTACCACGCGTTGCAACAGGGTTGTTACCTCTACGTGCATCCCATGGGGGAACATGTCTACCGGCTGAACTTTGGTCAATCTATAGCCTTCACTTACTAACCGTTTCACGTCCCTTGCCAAGGTCGCCGGATTGCAGGAGACATAAATAATCTTCTTAGGATTCATTTTTATCATGGTGTCCAATAAAATATTATCGCAACCCTTTCTTGGCGGATCCACTACAACAATATCTGCTCTATAGCCTTCCTTATAAAGTTCCGGCACTACATCTTCTGCCTTCCCGACAAAGAATTCTGCATTGGAGATCCGGTTGAGCTTGGCATTTTCACGAGCATCCTTGACAGCTTCCTCTACTATCTCTACTCCAATGACTTTCTTTGCCTTCTGAGCTAAGAACAGAGAAATCGTTCCTATGCCGGAGTAGAGGTCAAAGACAATTTCATCACCCTTTAGATCTGCATAGCTCAGTGCTGTGGCATAGAGCTTTTCTGTCTGCTCCGGATTAACCTGAAAAAATGAATGAGGCGATATCTTAAATTCTAGTTCCTTTATAAAGTCCCTTATGTACGAATTACCATGTAAAACAATATTTTCTCCACCTAGGATAACATTGCTTTTTTTAGTGTTGATGTTTTGTACCAGGCTTGTTATTTCAGGTATTTCCCTTAAAATGTCCTTTACAAAAGCATCGCTTCCTTTAAAATCTCGTCCATTCGTCACTAAAATAACCATGATCTCATCGGTTTTGTAGCCCTGTTTGATAACAAGATGTCTAAGAAATCCCTTGCCTTTTACTTCACTATAAGGCTGTATAGCGTGCTTTGTTATAAGTCTTCTCATTTTAGCAATAATCTCATCACTTTTATCGTACAGAATTAAACAGCTTTCACAATCAATTATCTCATGACTTTTTTTTGCATAAAAGCCAATCCTCATTTTACTGTCAGCCCATCCCACAGGGAATTGGCCTTTATTGCGATAGCGATAAGGGTCATTCATGCCTATAGTATCTTCCACTGGAGGATTTTCAATGCCCCCTATGCGTTCCAAGCTATCCACAACTATTTTCTTTTTTAATTCCAGTTGCTTTTCATAATGCATATTTTGAATTTGGCATCCACCGCATTCATTAAAGATAGGGCATTTTGCCTCGATTCTAAAAGGGGAAGCCTCAAGATATTCTACTATTTCACCTATGGCGTAGTTCTTTTTCAATGTTGTAATTTCAACAATCAGCTTATCGCCAATAACCGATTTTTCTACAAAAATCGTGAAATTATTTACTTTTCCTATCCCTTCACCGCTATGACCCATATCGATGATTTCTATTCCATATTGCTTGTTTTTTTCTATCGGGCTTCTGCCATCCATTTTCTTCTCCTTGATTGCTATAAAAAATAACTAGTTGGTACCCATAAAAATACCAACTAGTTTTCCTCACTGTTTGTTGACAACATTTTGTTTATTTTATTGGTTTCCTATTGAAGTTGAAGTATCCACTACTGCTAAGAGACCTTGTCCCTCTAGATACTTTTCTACTTTAGCCTTTTTCTCCATGATTTCGTTGTAGTATTTAGGATTATAGATTCCTTTATCGACTCTTGTTATGCCCTGATTGTAAGCAGATAAAGCCAACAAGGCGTTTTCATCATACCTATCCATTTTGTCGCTTAGGTAGCTGATACCAAAATCAATGTTTGTATCCGGGTCATAAAGCATCTCAGGTGTAAGTCCAGCACTAGCTCCTGTTCTACCCATGATTTGCATAAGCCCTATAGCCCCCTTATAGTAAGTGTCCGGTTTAAACCAACTTTCTTGCCATATGGTTGAGAATACTAAAAGCTTATCCATATCATAAAGCTCACATTTATCCTTCATAGTGATGACAATGTTCATAGCATCGGCTTCGCATAAGTCTTTATTGATGCTCATCGCATAATTGCCCAATGCCTTATAAAACTCTTTTTCCTTTAAGTCGACTAAGTCTTCAGCTGATACCTCTTTATTGGTCGAAATGTAGATTCCCATATCCGTATCGAAGCAATAATCCCAATGCAAATAGTCGTTAACGATTTCATAGGTTAACGGTATATAGGCTATACGATTATATTCTAATATGGGATATTCTAAAGATTGATAAGATTTGCCGTTAATATTGACCTTATACATATAGGTGGTCATATCAAATTGTTTGAGATTGTGTTTCATCCATGGTTCTTTATAATTGCCTTGCTTAACTTTTGTGTTTTCAATGTGTAATTGGGAATTTTCTTCATTCCAATTGATATCTAGACCAAATATCTGCCCATTTCCATAGGTAGCCGGAAGATACACGATATCATTGTGGACTACAAATGAATATAAGGAATGATAACTATTTATTTTTTGACCATTTACATTTATTCCTCTATCGTATACTTCTACTCCATCAAATTTCTTAAATTCTATAGCCACTTCAGGCTCTTGCGCCAGGCTATTCCCAATGTTGTTGTCAACGTTTGCATAAACCACCATCATAGTCAGAATAACAACGACGGTTATTGTGCATAATATCCTTTTTAACATTTTGAATTCCTTTCATTTCTGTACTTTGATGTGCCAATTTCAAAGTACTTTTATTTACAATAACAAAATTATTATTGTATATTTTTTGCTCTTTGGCATTATACCATACTTAACCAATATTTACTATTAATTTTTTATTACAACGGCTTTTATCCCATACCCTTAATCTTATCCAACTTTATCCTATTGCATTCACCATTTTATAATTTATTTTAAATAATCTGCAATTTCAACGACCCTATTATCCTTGATATAAATTCGAGGCACCCTTCTCCCCACCATACATACTATTTCATAATTAATCGTCCCTATGGCGGAAGCAAGCTCTTCCACCGGCAATATATTCTCACCATCTGTTCCAAATAAGAGGACTTCATCACCTATCTTAACATCCGGAATGTGGCTTATGTCAACCATGCATTGATCCATACATATCTGACCAACAATATTGGCCCTTTGTCCCTTTATAATGACCTGACTCTTTCCGCTTAAGAGCCTCGTGTAGCCATCAGCATAGCCTATTGGAATAGTCGCAATTCTTTGATCCTTCTTGCCATGGTAAAGAAGGCCATAACTAATACCCCCATCTTCATTCAAAACTTTTATATGAGAAACCTTTGTTTTTAAACTCATAACCGGTTTTAAATCCCAGCCATCCTTGGATACCTCATTGGAAGGATATAGACCGTATAGAATAATTCCTGCCCTTACCATATCCATATTCATTTCCGGCGTATCCATAAGTGATGCACTATTGGCTATATGCTTCATAGGAATTTTTATGTTTCGTGCTTCTAATTCTTTTATAAATTGAGTAAATCTTTCATACTGCTTATATGTAAATTCTTTACTCTTCTCATCGGCTACTGCGAAATGTGAGAAAATGCCATTAATCTTAACATTAGGCAGCTTCGAAATTTTTATGATCTCTTCCAATGCTTTTGCATCTGTATAAAAACCTATCCTATTCATACCTGTATCTATTTTGATATGAATACTGATACCCATACCTATTTCTTCTGCCATTTTTGAGTATTTAACCGCTTGTTCATAGGAATAAACGGTTTGTATAACCCCATATTCTATGGCTTCCTTTATATTCTCATCCAAATTATAGCCTAATACTAATGTTTGGGCCTTGCTATATCTCTTCCTAATTTCAATCGCTTCTCTTACAGAGGAAACAGCTAATACATCTGCCCCGTTTTCCAAAAGGATATGTGCTATTTCTAGCGCTCCATGACCATAGGCATTTGCTTTTATAACTGCCGCAATATGGGTTTCTTGATCGACATGTTCTCTGACCTTTTTGATGTTATGTATTAAATTATCAATATTAATTTCAGCCCATTTAATTTCATTCATATTCATCAACAATACCTCTTTTATAGAATCTTATTTTATTCTTATGTTTAGAATTTCATTATCAGTAGCCCCAAAGAAGCGTTGCATAAGTTAATCACCTAACTACATTTGAAAACAAATTAGGGGAGCTGATATCAGTATATATTACCTTTTAAATTCTATCAACTTTTATCCATAATTACTAAAATGGGCTGTCCATCAGCACTTAGTTTTTGTGCTATTATGGCAGCCCCTGACCTCACCTTGCTATTTTGTAATCCATTTCATCGGCTTCTTCAACCTTTTTCTTTTTCCCTTCTATACCCTCCTCGAGGGATAAGGCCGGCCTTTCCATATTCTTAAAAGCTACTGAAAGCATAAGCTTTATCCTATTGAGCTGATTGACTTGGCTAGCACCGGGATCATAATCCACAGCCAATATATTGGAATCCGGATACTCCTTCTTCAGTGCCCTGATCATGCCCTTTCCTGTAACATGGTTCGGTAAACAGGCAAAGGGTTGCATACAGATGATATCTTTTACTTTATTTTCTAAGAGCTCTACCATTTCAGCCACTAAAAACCATCCCTCACCGGCATGATTCCCTAAAGATAATATTTTTTCAGCACCTTGTGCAAGCTCCTGAATCGTCATTGAATTATGAAACCTCTTGCTTTTTTTCATAGCATCCCTGATATGTTTCCTGAAAAATTCTATATAACGTATTGCCATATTGCCCCCCAAGGCCGTCCACTTGCTTTTTCCTAGAAATTCACTTTTAAAATTATGATTATACGCAACATAGAGACCGAAATCTATTAAGTCCGGTACAACTGCCTCGGCTCCTTCCTCCTCAATAATCTTCACAATCTGATTATTGGCATAGTCATTAAACTTGACATATATTTCACCTGTGAGACCTATTCTCGGCTTTAAAATATCCTTTAATGGCATATGATCAAATTCATTGACAATGTCACTTATAATATTTTTTGATTCTGCCAAACTTCCATCGGTGATATTCCTTATACATACTTTTTTCCATTTGTGATACAAGAGTTCAGCATGACCTTCTATAATCTCGTAGGGTCTTGTCTTATAGATTAATTTCATGAACAAATCACCATAGAGTATAGCCATAATCATACGATTAATCATAGTGAAGCTAATCTTGAATCCGGGATTAGGCTCTAATCCTGCCGCATTCATGGATATGACAGGAACCTTTTCAAAACCTGCATCCTGTAAAGCCTTTCGGATTACCGCAATATAATTTGTAGCTCTGCATACGCCCCCTGTTTGAGATATGACAACAGATGTGTTTGTCGAATCATAACCCCCATATTTTAATGCACTTAATATTTGCCCCACTATCACAATAGATGGGTAGCATGTATCATTGTTGACATATCTTAATCCCTCTTCTATGACGGATTCATCAATATGGGGCAAAACCTTAAAGTTATAACCGCAGCTCTTTACAGCTGCTTCAAAAAAGTCGCAATGAATAGGTGAGAACTGCGGAACAAGAATCGTGTGATTTTTCTGCATTTCCTTAGTAAATAATATCCTATCCTGTTGCTCCTTTAATGGACTTGGTATAATATGATTCTTTTCTCTTTCCTCCATGGCCGCCTTTAAAGAGCGTAATCTTATGCGAGCTGCTCCCAAATTATTGACCTCATCTATTTTTATAAGAGTATAAATCTTATTATTATTCTCCAGTATTTCGGCGGCCATATCGGTTGCAATAGCATCCAGTCCGCATCCAAAGGAATTAAGCTGTACCATTTCGAGATAATCTGTTTTGCTAACAAATGTTGCTGCAGCATAAACTCGGGAATGATATGTCCATTGGTCCACAACTCTTAGCGGTTTATCAATCCTTCCTAAGTGAGCAATAGAGTCTTCAGTTAAAACAGCCATGCCTAAATGATTAATAAGCTCCGGTATACCATGATTAATCTCAGGATCGATATGATAGGGTCTGCCGGATAGGACTATTCCTTTTTTTCCTGTGTTCTTTAAATATTCCAGTGTTTCTTCGCCCTTTTTTCTTATATCCTCTTTAAACCTTTCATTCTCATCCCAAGCACAATCAAGAGCCCTTAAAACTTCACCTTTCTTTAAACCGTACTTCTTAAAAGTCTTATAAAGGACAAGGCCCAGCGCTTTTTTGTTATCTAATGTTAGAAAAGGGTCTAAATATGCAATTCCTTTCTCCTTCAGGATATCCATATTGTTTTTTATAACTTCAGGATAGGAAATCACCAAAGCACAATTGAGATTATTATCACTGTGGTCAAATTCTTTCTTCTCATAAAAAACACAAGGATAGAAAATCATGTCCACATTCTTTTCAATAAGGCTCATGATATGCCCATGGCTTAACTTAACAGGGTAGCAAGCAGACTCCGACGGTATGGTCTCCATTCCCTTTTCATAAATCTTTTTATTACTTCTCGGCGATATTTCCACTCTATATCCAAGTTCCGTGAGAAAGGTAAACCATAGAGGGTAATTTTGATAGATATTCATGACCCTTGGTATGCCTATGGTTCCCCGTGCCTTTTCTCTTTTTAGGGGTTTATATTTAAAAAGTCGTTTATATTTATAATCATAGAGGTTGGGAATTTCACTGGCTATACCGGCCTCCTCCTGACTTTTTCTTTCGCATCGGTTGCCACTTATGAACTTGTTCCCATTTTCAAATTGTTGGATGGCAAGCAGACAGTTATTAGCACAACCTCCACACCTCCTATGTTCTACTTCGCTATAAAAATTTTCAAGACTTGTTACAGATAAAAGACTGCTAACTTCGCCTTCTTTGTATCTTTCTTTTGCAATCAATGCGGAGCCGTATGCTCCCATTAACCCGGCTATATCCGGTCTGATTACCTTTTTGCCTAATGTTAACTCCAGGCTTCTTAGAATAGCATCGTTGTAAAAGGTGCCTCCCTGAACAATAATATTGTTTCCCATTGCCTGTTGATTTTTTATTTTTATAACTTTCTGCAGAGTGTTATTGATGAGGGAATAGGATAGCCCAGCTGAAATATCATCCATGGTGGCTCCTTCTTTTTGAGCCTGTTTAACCATAGAATTCATAAATACTGTGCATCTTGAACCAAGATCTACTGGGTCTTTAGCAAACAAAGCTTTTTCACAGAACTCCTCCACCGTAAAATCAAGAGATTTCGCGAAGGTTTGGATAAAGGAACCGCAACCTGATGAACAGGCTTCATTGAGTATAATATTCTCGATGACGCCATTTTTGATTTTCATACATTTCATATCCTGTCCACCTATATCAAGTATAAAATCAACCCCGGGTAAAAATTTCTCAGAGGCCTTATAATGAGCTACTGTTTCTATTTCTCCGATATCTACAAGTAGAGCACTTTTGATTAAGCCTTCACCATAGCCGGTCACTGCTGCCTTCACAATTTTTGCTTCTTTGGGAAGTTTACTGTATAAATCTTTCATACTCTCAATAACTATTTTGAGTGGATGCCCTTCATTGCTTCCATAAAAAGTGTAGAGTATTTCATCATCTTCTCCCATCAACACTACCTTTGTTGTAGTGGATCCGGCATCGATACCCAAAAAGCACTTACCTTCATAGTCTATGAGATCAGCCCTTTTGGCTTTGACCTCTGCATGCCTTTCCTTAAAATCCACAAGTTCTTCAGCGGTTTCAAAGAGCGCCCTCAAACTCTTAACTTTTTTGAAGCTTTTCTCTTCCAAAGCATCCAGACTGTTATAAAGAGTTTTTAAAAGATATGGATTACTTTCTTTAGAATGAAGGGCCGCACCTATGGCAACAAAATAATGGGAATGTGTGGGAAATATAACCTGTTCATCTGTTAAATGAAGTGTTTCAATAAATCTATTCCTCAGCTCAGAAAGGAAGTAGAGAGGGCCACCCAAAAATGCAATATTTCCTTTAATGGGTCTCCCACATGCAAGTCCGCCAATGGTTTGTGTTACGATGCTTTGAAAGATAGAAACTGCAATGTCCTCTTTAGAGGCCCCTTCATTTAAAAGAGCTTGTATATCACTTTTTGCAAAAACGCCGCATCGGGCTGCAATGGGATATATATTTTTGTATTCTTTGGCATATTCATTAAGCCCTTCCGGATCTGTTTGAAGAAGAGCAGCCATCTGATCAATGAATGCTCCTGTCCCACCGGCGCAGGTACCATTCATTCTTTGTTCCACGCCATCTCTAAAATAAATAATCTTAGCATCTTCTCCACCAAGTTCAATAGCCACGTCTGTCTGAGGAACAAATCTTTCGACAGCTGAGCTACAGGCAATGACTTCTTGGACGAAAGGCAGGTTTAATCGCTCCGAAATAGCTAGCCCGCAAGAACCACTCACCTTGATTGTCATGTATGCTTCGCTAAACCTTGCATAAAGGTTTTCTATCAATTCTTTAATACTGCTTGTTATATCTGAAAAATGCCTTTTATATTCGCTATAGATAATCCTATCCTCTTTATTTAAGACCACTATTTTAATCGTTGTTGATCCTACATCAAAACCTACATGTAATACTTCCTTCATATGTCTACCTCTTTTCGAAATAATCTATAGATACTTTTTCCAATCTCCCGCAACTTATTATGAAAAAATGAAAAAAGATAAACAATTTATATTTTGATTATGAAAATGAGGGTATACTTATGATTCAATCGAAGAAAACTATAATGAGAAATAAAATTTAAAGAAAAGAAATAAGATTATTGGTATCAGAAAGGAGAGCATAATGACTAAATTTGAGGAAAGAGAACTTGTTGATGGAAAACCCGTGGACAATCATTGTGAAAATCTAGAATTTAATTCTAAAAAGAATGAAGTTAAACCGGATACTCAAAATACGGACCATAATATTAAAAAAGAAGCTTTAGGTCCTAATTTAAAAAGTTGAATTTTAAAAAGCATAGGTACAAACCGTCCCTATGCTTCCCAATAAACTATTTGTAATAATACATAATTGGTAGATCCTTTAAAATCTTATAATGTCTTAACTTTGTATTAATTTCATTAACCTGAAAAAATACGATGGAGAAGATTTCCCATATAGCAACCCAAGCCCCTATCATGAGTCCTTCCGATAAAAGCTTGAGTGCAACTTGCTCCTTTATGTAAAATTCTATGAGATAACTGGTTATTAAAAAAAACGTTCCAATAAGGCCGAATAGAATCGAGTTCCTAATAAGCGTCCACCGTCCATTCTTAATCTTCCGCTCCCTGTAAGAAAAATAATGCCTGATTCCTTCTCTGCTTCTTTCTTCCCTTTGTTTATCATACAAATACTCCGGTAAGAAGAAATTGACAATCATCTTATTTTTGCCGGATACTTCTAGAGAACACTCCATTAGGTAGTCTAATAAATCTTCATCCAAATCTCTGTTAATAAAGGGAGAGTAATCCCATTCACTATAAACATCCCGATAGTCATTTAACTCAATGTCAACATTATAGGATTCTTCCTCTGGATTATACCGATACAATTCCTTAAGTAGTTTTTCGTTCATCATAAAAAACACCGGCCTTTTTCAAATAGTTCCTTTTTTAATAAAAATATCATCCTTATTATTATAATCGATAATTTGAATAAATACATTATCTTTACCATATAAATTAGTAATGTTTGGATAAAAAATATGCGGAAAATGGAGAGTTCAAGTGGTTTTTTCCAAGATGAAGCGAAAATCTATTCTTATTGTATTGACGATTTTAATTCTTATCCTATCCTTTACCTTTATTTATATCTATCAAGGCTTAAAACAAATGGACACGCATTTGCCTAGAAACATCTGGCTCGATGATACTCCTCTTGGTGGAAAAAATTTATCAGAAGCCAATGATATAATGGACCAACTCATAGAAAAACAACTGAACAAAAAAGTTCTTCTTATTTTTAGCCAGCAGAACTCCAGAGAAATAATAGAATTCTCTCTTTTGGAATTAGGTTTTGAATCCAACAAAGAACTGATTAAGGAACAAATCCATTCCCTTCGAATGCCAGGCGCTAAACTTTTGCCTCGATTGAAAAATTATCTATCTCTGCAATACAAGGGTCTACGCCTTACATTACAATACGACATCAATAAAGAGGTATTGCGAAGGACCCTGAGTTCATTCGATGATTCTAGGCTACAAAAACCAAAAAATGCCGAGTATATTTACAAGGACAGGAATTTGTCCATTGTTGATGAAGTAATAGGCTATGAATTTGATCTTGAGAAGCTTTGTGAAGATTTAAAAAAAAGTAATTTCCCTCTTATTCATGTGGAAGTAAAGGAAGCTATTCCTAAAATCACTTCAAAATCCTTGAAGGAACAAGGGATAAACGAGAAAGTAGCTTCCTTTTCAACAAAGTTCAGCACCTCCAATGTACCAAGATCACATAATATTAAACTGGCATCATCCATTATCAGTGGAACTGTCTTATCCCCGGGAGAAATATTTTCCTTTAACAACACCGTAGGGGAGCGAACAAAAGAAAGGGGCTATAAAGAAGCAGGTGTTTATTTGAACGGCGAGGTAGCTGAAGGATTAGGCGGTGGTATTTGCCAAGTATCTACCACCCTTTATAATGCAGTTTTATTGGCCGATTTGGAGATTGTCGAAAGAAGCAATCATAGTCTTACTGTTCCCTATGTTCCATTAAGCAGGGATGCTTCTGTGAGTTGGAATCATCCGGACTTAAAATTTAAGAACAATACAAATCATTCTATTTATATAGGAACTGAAACAAAAGGTAATACAATCACATTTGATCTGTTTGGAACAAAAAATAATAAAGAAGTTGAGCTTATTTCGACTGTCCTTTCTAAAAAAAGCCCACCCATTCTTTATAAAGAAGATGCTTCACTGCAACCTGATACGGAAATTGTGGTAGAGAATGGTCATGTAGGCTATGTTTCGACTCTTATAAAAAATATTTATATCGATGGAGAATTGATATCCTCCGAAGTGGTCTCCAAGGATAAATATTTAACTTCACCCAAGATAATTAAAAGGAATAAAATCAATCAAGAATAGGGATGATAATGTAGAAAGAGGTGGCTTTATGTTCGATAAATTATTTAGAAAACTAAACTATCTAAAATTAGGCTCATCCCCTACATCAAGTGAAAATATAACGACTCAACAAGAAATTTCGGAATCTATTGATGCCGTCAAAAATCAACTGAATGCTACATTTTTTGATTGCAGCGATTTTGCAATTCGTGAGATAGAAGCTGGCAAAGTTAAGATGATTCTTGCTTTCATGGATGGTATTGTCAAACAGGACTCTATCAACGCCAATATCTTGAAACCTTTGCTCACCGAACTAAAGCTAACCGGGCTGGATGAAAAAATGGACAGTAAGAATGCATTTGAAATATTAACTAAAAATTTGTTAAGTGAAAGTAGAATTAGAACAAATTATGATTTTTCTCAAAGTATCGATGCCATTCTTACAGGTGACACTGTTCTCTTTATAGATGGAAACAATAAAGCATTACAATTTGACACAAAAGGCTTTGAATCCAGAGGAGTCACAGAACCTCAGACAGAGGCTGTTGTGAGAGGCCCCAGAGAAGGATTTACGGAAACATTAAGGGTTAATACAGCCCTTTTGCGGAGAAAAATAAAAACTCCGGACCTCAAATTAGAAAGGATAATAGTTGGTAGACAGACCCAGACTGAAATATGCATCGCTTACATCAAAGGTATTGCAAATGATGATGTTATTTCAACTGTTAAAGCAAGGCTTGAAAAAATTGATACGGATGCTATCCTTGAATCCGGTTATATTGAAGAATTTATCGAAGATTCCCCACTTTCCTTGTTTCCTACTATCGGCAATTCAGAAAAACCGGATATTGTAGCAGCTAAATTATTAGAGGGAAGAGTAGCCATTATTTGCGATGGAACACCCTTTGTCCTTACGGTTCCCTACTTATTTATTGAGTCCATTCAGGCAAGCGAAGACTATTATTCCCGTTCCTTCTACTCATCCTTTATAAGATGGATTCGAGTATTAGCATTGTTTATAACTACTCTTGTTCCTGCTCTTTATGTTGCTATCATTTGCTTTCACCAAGATATGATTCCCTCTGAGCTGTTTATCACGATTTCTGCTTCCAGAGAAGGTATTCCCTTTTCACCTCTTGTCGAATCCCTCTTGATGGTTATTACCTTTGAACTCTTAAGAGAAGCGGGGGTCAGAATGCCAAAGGCTGTTGGGGACGCTGTTAGCATTGTGGGTGCATTGGTGTTAGGACAAGCTTCCGTTGAGGCAGGTCTTGTCAGTAATCTGATGGTCATTGTCATCGCTATTACCGCTATCACCGGTTTTGTTATTACCCCCATGGCAGGCATTGTGCCCATCATTAGAATCTGCTTGTTACTTTCAGCTAATATCCTCGGTTTAATGGGAATTGCCCTTACCTTTGTTGCTATCTATGTCCATGCTTGTTCGCTTTGGTCCTTTGGCGTCCCATATATGGCCCCTGTTTCCCCTTTATATGGTATGGATTTAAAGGATGCATTTATCCGAGTACCTGTTTGGGCTATGCTCAAACGACCCAAAGCGCTCACAGAAAGAAATAAGGATTCATCAACCTTTAGAATGAAGGTTGATTTCAAAAAGAGGATTAAGAATGAATAAAAAAAAGCTACTCTTATTTTCCACCATAGGTCTACTCCTTCTTGCCCTCGCCGGTTGTTGGGATAATACGGATGTTATTAAATTAAATATGGTTGCTGCGGTAGGTATTGACAAGGCCGATGATGGTCAAATTGAGCTCACCATTCAAATGGCCAATCCGGCTATCCTCAAAGCTATAGAACAGGGTAGCATGGCAGAACCCTCCTGGACAGTATCTTCAAAGGGTTATACTGTGTTTGAAGCTGTACGAAATATGCTGTCAACTGTTGATCAAAAACCTTACTATTCTCATATGGAGCTCATCATCCTAAGTGAAGAGATTGCAAGGGATATGATAGGAGACGTCCTTGATCTCTTTGAAAGAGATCATGAAACCAGAAAACAGGTTACTGTACTCGTGGCTAAAGACATTTCAGCAAAAGAAATACTGGAAACAAAGTGTCCTGTAGGCGTTATACCTGCATTTCATCTTAGTGAAATCATCAATAACAGAAGAGCGAAATCAACCATAAGGGAATTAGCACTCATGGATCTTTTTAAGGATAGGAATTCAGCCGGCATCAATTTGGTTATTGGTACTATTCATACTAAAAACACTCATCAAATTCCCTCTACTATAGACGATTTACTCATCGAAGGCGGGGCAGCCTATAGAAAGGATAAGCTAGTAGGATGGCTTAAACCACTGGAGACAAGAGCCTATAATTTTGTCATTGACGAAGTTCAGGGGGGCGTTATTACCATCTCCAATCCCCTTGAAAAGGAAAAAAAACTGTCCCTAGAAATTATTAGGGTAAAAAGTAAGATGAATGTGGCAATAAAAGAGGATAAAGGCTTATTGCAAATAGATATTCACATTGATGGCGTAATAGGCCTCCAGGAGGGAACAGCCGACTTAACAGAAGAGGGTAAAATAGACAAAATCAAAGCAGAGATAGAGAAGACTATTGAGGAGGAAGTAAGAGATATTGTTAAACTTGCTCAATTAGAATTCAAAAGTGATATTTTTGGATTTGGTGAAATAATTCGAAGAAAAAATTTAAGCTATTGGAAAAAAGTCAAGGCTGATTGGAATAGTGAATTTACCAAGATGCCTTTAGAAATAAATGTAAAATCTGTGGTTATAAGATCTGGATTGATAAAGAATCCTAACAAACCTATCCGTTAATAGAGGTATTTTAAATGATTATACTGCTTATCAGTAGCTTTATCCTTATTACAATATTAGGCATCCCTGAATTGCTTAAAATAAACCAAAAGAAGAAAACAACGGTTATTTATTTGGGTTTAATGTCACTTGGGGTCATTATGAGTCTTATACAGGCTCTGGAAATATCGATTATGAACCCTTCTGAGGTTATTCAAAGTATAGTCGACTATGCACTTAAGAGGTGAACAAGATGCGTGATGTAAGAATTTCAAGTATTCAACTGGCCTTTATCATAATTGGTTTCACATTTGGAGAAGCCGCTATTCTGAATCCATCATCTAATGCCAGGCAAGATGCATGGTTGGTGAATGTCCTTGCCCTAATAGGAGGCCTTATCCTTGTTAGCGTTTATACCACCATTTCTTCCCTTCATCCCGGTAAAACGCTCATTGACATCTTAAGAGCCACCTTCGGTCGCTATGCAGGAAACTTTGTCGCTATTTTATACCTGTGGTATTTTATCCATGTCTTGTCTTTAGTCCTTAGGAGCTTTATGGAATTTATGGCATCCACCCTTTATATAAGGACACCTATCCTCTTTATGGCCATCTGTCTCATGATTGTAGCCCTTTACACCGTAAAGAAGGGGTTGGAGGTTATTGCCAGAGTCAGTGAATTACTTGTGCCCATGCTTATTGTAACTATTATTTTTTTATTTTTGGCCTTAATAACGGAATATGATATTCAAAATTTTCTGCCCTTTTTAGAATTTGGCATGAGACCTGTTCTAAAAGCTTCTGTTCATATGACTACTTTTCCTTTTGGAGAAACTGTTGTATTTTTAATGATTTTCCCTCATCTTAATAACAAAAGTCAGACCTTTAAAATATCCTTATTTTCAATTTTAAGCATAGGCATTATCTTGTTATCAGTCACCACGAGAGACCTTTTAGTTTTAGGACCCGACATGCTTGAGAGAATGACTTACCCTAATTATGCCAGCACAAAAATGATGCCGATCATCGATATCGAAGCCTTTATCGCTACCAATCTTCTCATAGGAGGAGGTGTCAAGATAGTGGTCCTTCTTTACGCCATATCGATGGGCATCGCCCAATTTTTTAAATTGGATGATTACAAGCCCTTGGTTCTACCTGTTTCATTTATATGCATTTCATTATCCCTTTGGATTTTTGATAGCCTGATTGACAAAATATTATGGGAAGAAACAGTTTATCCTTACTATGCCATTCCATTTCAGCTTATCATTCCACTGCTTATATTAATCATATCCCTCATGAAAAAGAAAAAACTAGCTGAATGATGATAGGTCATTGTCTTATACCCAATTCAGCTAATTTTCTGTAAAGAGTTGCTCTGCTAATACCTAAGTCGTCTGCTATTTGTTTTTTTGCTTTTTGGCTATTGCCATATTCTTCAAGCTTTTTAAGGATTATTTTTCTTTCAAAGATTTTTAACTGCTCACTTAAAGTTAAATTCAATCCCATACCGACATCCAGCTTTTTGCTTTTCTTCAAAATCTTCAAAGGAACGTCCTCTCTACTTATCTCATGACACGAAGTCATATTGACACCAAATTCTATTGCATTTTCAAGTTCTCGAACATTCCCCGGCCAAGAATAGTCTTTATAGACCTCTATGACTTCATTCGTAAAACTTGTGACATTTTTGTTTAGTAAGCTTGAATACTTTTCAAGAAAAAATTTCATAAGAAGAAATATATCTTCTTCCCTATCCCTTAAAGGGGGTATAACTAAGGGTATTACACTTAACCGATAGTAAAGATCCTCTCTGAATCTTCCATCCCTTATCATAGCCTCTAGATTTTTGTTGGTAGCTGCAAGGATACGTACATCCACACAGATCGTTCGATTGCCCCCAACTCTTTCAAAAGCTTTGTTTTGAATAACATGAAGAAGCTTAACCTGAAGGTGTAAAGGCATGTCGCCTATCTCATCTAAAAATATTGTTCCAGCATCGGCTAATTCAAACTTCCCCATCTTGCCTTTTTCGCTAGCTCCCGTAAAGGCTCCCCTCTCATAACCAAAAAGCTCACTCTCAAGCAGGTTTTCTGGTATGGCTCCACAATTTACGGTGACAAAAGCATTTTTAGCTCGGCTACCGGCATAGTGAATAGATTTGGCAAACATGCCTTTGCCCGTGCCACTTTCACCGGTAATCAATACTGTTGATTTTCCTCCGGCTGTCGACAAGGCCTGTTTTTTAATTTTTATTATCGTTTGACTCTGCCCAATAATATCATCAAATGTGTTTTTATGTTCATCCTCTTCATGAGCAGACCCTTGCTGACCGGCTTTTGATGCTTGAGAAAGTATCTCCATGGCTACTTCCTCCTCCTCTTTTCACTATTTAAATAACAGAAAATGTTGTTACTTCATATTTCTGCTTCCTGGTTTTACTAGTTCCATATCTTTCTGGCATAGAGGACATTCTTCTTTATCATAGGTCGCAATGTCTAGTGCAATAGCAGCGTATAAAGGTAAGCCAAATTGATCTTGATCGGCTTTACTTCTTCGGTCTATGATACAAGTAGCGCCTACTACCTTGCCACCCCATTCCTCCAGAAGCTTCTTAACTTCCATCGTCGATTTTCCTGTTGTAATGACATCCTCTGCAATCATAATTTTTGCCCCGGGAGTTATCGAAAATCCTCTTCTCAATGTCATCTCTCCATCGACTCTTTCAGCAAATATGGTTTCCTTTCCAACTTGTCTACCCAGTTCATAAGCAACCCTAATGCCTCCCATAGCAGGTCCAACTATTAAATCAAAATCCACATCCTTTATTTGCTCAGCTATACTTTTTACTACTTCTGCCGCCTTTTCAGGGAATCGCATGACTTTTTCACATTGTACATAACCGTCGCTATGCTTTCCTGATGATAGTAAAAAGTGACCTTGTAAAAACGCATCTGACTTTTTAAGTATTTGTAGAATTCCTTCGCTCATAAATCCTCCTCTTGTACTTTATTCAATGTTGATCTTCATTTTTAATATTCATCTAATGCAATGACAGGACATTCCTTTTCATTAAGGTTTTTAGATAAAAGGTTAATCACTTCTTGCCCCTTGTCAAGGGATGTGATGATTTCTACACCGGATTCGATGGCTGCACGCCTGATCAAGAAACCGTCCCTTTTCGAATCGTTACCCTTGGTTGGTGTATTAAAGGCTATATCAATCATACCACTTCGGATAGCATCAAGTATATTAGGAACTCCTTCACTAATTTTTTTAACCTCAATAGCCTCTATGCCTAAGTCTTTAAGATACTCTGCTGTATTGTGTGTTGCTATAAAACGATAATTCATATCCTTCATTTGCATGATTGTAGGTAGAAATCTTTCCTTATCCTTAGGCTTCAGGGTTAACAAAATGCTTCTTTCTTTAGGTGCTAAGTCCATTCCGGCCCCTAAAAGTCCCTTATAGAGTGCCTCTTCATAGGTGTTGCCTACGCCTAAAACCTCACCTGTAGAGCGCATTTCAGGCCCCAGGCTTACTTCAACGTTAGGTAATTTTTCAGTAGAAAAAACTGGAACCTTGACGGATACAATACTAGGATCTTTGTAAATATCTAAGCCATAGCCTAAGTCCTTGAGCCTTTCCCCAAGCATGCATTTTACAGCCAAATCAATAACAGGAACCTTGGATACCTTCGTAATATAAGGTACTGTTCTACTCGAACGCGGATTCACTTCAATAACATAGAGCTCTCCTCTATATTCAATAAACTGAATGTTAATCATTCCGGATACTTTGAGTGCTCTTGCAATAAGCTTCGTATAATCCAGTATTTTTTTCTTAATCTCCTCACTGATGCCTGGAGGAGGATATATGCTGATGCTATCTCCCGAATGAACCCCTGCGACCTCTAAATGCTGCATGATCCCCGGGATAAGGATATCTTCTCCATCGGATATAGCATCGACCTCTATCTCAATGCCATCCAAATACTTATCAATGAGTATAGGGTCTTTACCATTTTTCCCAAATGCATTTAAAAGATAATATTCCAATTCTTTATCTTCCCAGCATATTTCCATACCCTGTCCTCCAAGGACGTAGGATGGACGAACCAAAACCGGGTAACCTAATTCTGCAGCTTCATCAAGTCCTTCTTGCAATGTCAATATGCCCTTACCCTGAGGTCTTTTAATATTGAGTTCTTCTAGGATAGCATCAAATCTTTTTCTATCTTCTGCGATATCAATGCTATCAGGGGACGTTCCTAAAACAGGAATATTCATTTCCTCAAGAAATCTTGCAAGTTTTATAGCTGTTTGTCCTCCAAATTGAAGGATGACGCCCAGTGGTTTTTCTTTTTCAATAATACTCAAGGTATCCTCTTCTGTTAAAGGCTCAAAGTAGAGTTTATCGGATGTATTAAAATCTGTGCTGACTGTTTCAGGATTATTGTTAATGATGATGGTTTCAATATCCATTTTCTCTAAGGCTTTAATACAGCGCACACTGCAGTAATCAAATTCAATACCTTGACCTATCCTTATAGGCCCAGAGCCTAAAACAATCACCTTTTTCCTGTCCGTAACCTCTACTTCATCTTGTTCCTCATAGGTCGAGTAATAATAAGGTGATACGGCTTCAAATTCACCTGCACATGTATCCACCATTTTGTAAACCGGGTTGATGTTGAACATCTTTCTTCTTTCGTAGATATCATTCGGTTTTACACCCATTAAATTCGCGATTCCCTTGTCGGAAAACCCTCTTTTCTTCAGGGATAAGAGTTTTTCCTTCGTTAAATCATCCAAATCGATTTTTTTAAGCTCCTCCTCTTGTTCCACTATCCATTTGAATTTATTGATAAAGAATTGATCAATGCCCGTCATTTCGGCAGCCTTATTGACCCGATAATTTCTTCTGAGCATTTCACAAAGATCAAATATTCTTTCGTCATCAGGTGCATGGACTCTTTTCTTGAGTTCCTCTAAGGAACGCTTTTTTGAAGGGGTATGCTCCATGGAATACTTGCCTATCTCCAATGATCTAATTCCCTTTAAAAAGGCTTCTTCAAAATTACTTCCAAGGGCCATGACTTCACCCGTTGCCATCATCTTTGTTCCTAAAGCTCTATTGGCTCCGTAGAATTTATCAAATGGCCATTTAGGAATCTTGACAACCACATAATCAAGGGCAGGCTCAAAATAGGCCGATGTTTTTCCGGTGACCACATTTTTTATCTCATCAAGATTGTAGCCTAAAGCAATCTTCGTTGCCACTTTTGCTATGGGATAGCCTGTAGCCTTCGACGCTAATGCTGAAGACCTGCTTACTCTTGGATTGATTTCAATAACCGCATATTCATAGCTGTTTGGATTCAATGCAAATTGGATATTGCATCCTCCCTGAATACCCACTCTGCTGACAATATCAAGTGAAGCCTTCCGCAGCATCTGGTATTCCTTATCCGCTAAGGTTTGGCTTGGAGCCACGACAATACTGTCTCCTGTGTGGATACCTACCGGCTCAATGTTTTCCATACAGCACACTGCAATACAGTTCCCATTACCATCTCTTATGGCTTCAAATTCTATTTCCTTCCAGCCTTTGATGCTTTTTTCTAAAAGAACCTGGCCTACTCTGCTAAGTTGTAAACCTTGGTCCAATATTTCTTTAAGGGCTTCTTCATCTTCTGCTATTCCTCCGCCCGTACCGCCAAGTGTATAGGCAGGTCTTACTACGACAGGATAGCCAATTTTTTGCGCAAATTCCAGACCGTTGACTTCATCTCGGACAATTTGGCTCTCTGCCATAGGCTGGCCGATTTCATTCATAACATTTTTAAATATTTCCCTGTCTTCGCCATCCTTAATAGCTTCTATGGGAGTGCCTATCACATTGACATTGTACTTTGCAAGCAGACCACTGTCATGAAGCTCTACGGCAACGTTCAATCCGGTCTGGCCTCCCATTCCGGCTAAAAGGCTATCCGGCCTTTCTTTCTCTATAATTTTTTCTATGAATTCGATTGTAAGAGGTTCGATATATACTTTATCCGCTGTTTCCTTATCAGTCATAATAGTAGCCGGATTGCTGTTGATTAAAACCGTTTCAATGCCCTCTTCCTTTAAGGCTTGACAAGCCTGTGTTCCCGAATAATCAAACTCTGCAGCCTGACCTATGACAATAGGACCTGAGCCTATGACCAATACTTTTTTTATCTCGTCCTTTTTAGGCATTTTTTCCTTCCTTTCCGGATTCAATACATTGAATTAATTCATCAAATACATATTCCGTGTCCTGAGGTCCCGCACCGGGTTGAAATTGCACACTGTAAATTGAATAGTCTTCATGTTTTATCCCTTGAATTGTATTATCATTGAGACTTACAAAAGTTACTTCTGCTCCGTCAGGTTTCTCATCGAGAGCATAACTGTTGTTTTGGCTTGTCATCATCAGTCTATTTCTCTTTATATCTCTTATGGCATGAGCTGAACCCCTATGCCCTAATTTTAATTTTTTAATTCTACCTCCAAGGGCAATAGCGATTAACTGATGCCCTAAGCCTACTCCCATGATTGGTTTCTTTCCCAGAACCTCTTTTATTCCACGGATGACATCTGTTAGATGCATCGGATCGCCAGGTCCTCCGGATAAAAATATGGCATCATATTTATCCAGCAGCCATTCATCTGGCTTCGTATCATGGGGAAGAAGGGTTATTTGAAAACCTCTTTTTCTAAAAGCCTCCAATAAGCTTTTTTTAATGCCTAAATCGATGACAGCAATGTGTTCACGTTCTCCCGGAATCTCAACTTTTTCTTGGACACTAACCTGCTTCACTGCATCTTTATATGAAAAATTAGCTATGCGCTCTTTGATTTGTGATTTTGTTAATTGCTTGAATGAGATGATGCCGCTCATCGTTCCTTCATCTCTTAAAATTTTCGTCAAGGCCCTTGTATCAATGCCCTCGATTGCTGGTATTTTATTCTGATCCAAAAAACTATCCAATTCCATCTCACATCTGAAATTGTTAGGCATGATGCTTCGGTCTTTTACGACGAGGCCCTTCACTTTAATGCCATCCGATTCCGAATCCTCTAAGTTGACCCCATAATTACCTATTAAAGGGTAGGTCATCGTAAGTATCTGCCCAAAACAAGCTGGATCGGTTAAGATTTCTTGATACCCTATCATACTTGTGTTCAACACAACTTCACCGGTAGTTTCTTCTAAATGCCCAAATGCTTTTCCCTTAAAGACATGGCCATTTTTTAAATATAGATATGCATCCATTTAATTACCTCCTAGATTATGCCTCTTATCTCCTCTAAACTTTTTAACCCTTCAACCTGCATATATTCTTTTAGATCCTCAATGATTGTCCTTCCAGCATCAAGCTCTACAAGATTAGCTGTCCCAACCTGGACAAGCTGGGCACCTGCCATCATAAATTCCACCACATCCCTGTAATTGCTGATGCCTCCAATTCCCATAACAGGAATATTGACGTTATTACAGACTTCATGGACCATCCGTAGGGCAATGGGTTTAATCGCCGGACCTGATAAGCCCGCATAAAGGTTCTGAAATACCGGTTTTCTTTTTTTTATATCAATGGCTAGGGCTCTTATCGTATTAATGAGAGACAAGCCATCAGCTCCTGCGTATTCGCAAGCCTGTGCAACCCTTATTATATCTTCTGCATTAGGCGAAAGCTTAACCACCAAAGGATGCTTTGTTACTTTTCTGACCTTCGAAACGATATCTCCGGCTCCACTATCGGTTAACCCAAAGGCCATGCATCCTTCTTTTACATTGGGACAGGAAATATTCAATTCAATCATATCTATTTCTAGTTCATTAAAATACTCTACTGCCTCCAGGTATTCTTCTTCCGTAGACCCACCTATATTGATAATAATATTGGTGTTTAATGATTTCATAAAGTCTAGTTCATCCTCTATAAAACTCCTTACCCCCGGGTTCTCAAGTCCTATGCTATTCATGATGCCCATAGGAGTTTCCCAAATTCTTATGCCTTCATTGCCTTCTTTTTTATGGAGAGTAAGGCCTTTGCTTGCTATCCCGCCAAGTATTCCCAGATCATATATCTTTGAATATTCCCTTCCAAATCCAAAGGTTCCTGAGGCTGCTACAATGGGATTTTTAAAGTTGATACCACAAAATTTAACACTTGTATTCACCATAGTAAACCTCCTCTCCTGAGAAAACCGGACCATCATGACATACTTTTTTATTACCGGCCTTTGTTTTACATGTACATGCTAAGCAAGCCCCTATACCGCAGCCCATTCTGCTTTCCTTGGATACATAGATCTTAATACCCTTATCTATGCATGCCTTTGTTAACTTTTCCATCATGATATCAGGTCCACATGTTAATATCACATCATACTTCCCAACATCGATATAATCGGTTATGAAACCCCCTATATTATAGATAAAGTTATCGCAGCTTTTTTCCCAAAGTTCTTTTAAAAACATATCACCTGAAAAACCCAAGTACATATCTACAAGGCTCACTTCTTCTTTTTCTCTAAGCTTTTTACTTGTCTCATATAAAGGTGGTATTCCTACACCGCCACCAACTAAGGCTATTTTTCCTGTAACCTCCGGGAAGCCATTACCATAGGGTCCTTTTATATCTAAGGTCTGTCCGGGAATCATCTTTGAGATTAATTCAGTACCCTCTCCCACTACCTGATAGATAAAAGAAATAGAATTTTCATCAATAGAAAATATGCTAATCGGTCTTCGGAGAAGCGGATATTCTCCGGCTTTAATCATATAAAACTGACCGGGGTTTCCTTCGAATTTTCCCTCTATCTCAATCCAATAGATATGTTGTCCTATTTTTTCATTTTTTAAAATTAAAGCCATTTTAATATATCTCCTTTCATATCTAAAACAGCTTGTCTTGCGCATTCTGCAAAGCTTTCTCCTTCATTGATGCCTTTATGGGCCCCTATGACACCTCTGGAAGAGCTGACGATACCACACATCTCCTCACCTATCATGTCTGCGGCATCTTTACCATTACCCCCTTGAGCTCCATAACCAGGTATCAGATAAAATAACCCCTTGCATTCATCTTTAATCTTCTTAAATTCTTCAGGATAGGTAAGTCCAACGACACCACCTAATGCGGAGAATCCGCTTCTGCCTACAAAGCTTTCTCCCCAGGTTTTTATTTTACTCCCTACCTTTAAGTAGAGCTCTTTTCCATCCACCATGCTTTCTTGAAAATCTTCAGATCCAATATTCGATGTTTTGATAAGTACAAAAGCACCTTTTTGACCGGATTCAAAATACTTATTGTAAGGACTGATAGAATCGCATCCCATGTAGGGATTTAATGTAATAAAATCCGCTTCAAAGTCGCCTTCAAAATGTCCTTTGCCGTACATTTCAGCTGTGGATGAGATATCCCCTCTTTTAACATCCCCTATAGAGATTCCATTTTTACTTTTTATATATTGAACCGTTTTGGAATAGGCTAACATACCGTCAAGTCCAAAGGCCTCATAACATGCTATTTGAGGTTTAAAGCATGCACACTCATCCAGCGTTGCGTCGATAATCATTTTATTGAACTCGAATATTTTTTCTCCCATACTCCAATCTTTCTTCATGAGATATTCCGGCAAAAGTTCTTCCCGAGGATCCAGCCCTATGCATACAGGCCCATTTTTTAATACTCGTTCATAAAGTTTATCTATAATCATCATTTTATTTTACCCGCCTATCTAAATTATTCTTTATTCTTATCGATTTTAAAACTTTTATTTAATTGAGTCCCAAAAGATGAAGTATGAGGGACATTCTCATATACATGCCTGCTCTTGCCTGTTTAAAATAATAAGCTCTCGGATCATCATCTACACTTTCATGTATTTCATCAACCCTTGGCAAAGGATGCAATATCATGGCATCTTCTTTAGCATTTTCCATCTTTTCTTTTGTTAAAATGTAATAACCTTTTATGCGCTCATATTCATCTAAGTCTTCAAATCTTTCCTTTTGTATGCGTGTCATATATAAAATGTCCAACTCTCCCAAAACATCTTCCAAGCATTCCCTCTCCCTTAATGGAGATTTTATTTCCCTGCGTAAATCATCGGGTATTTTTAAACAGTCCGGTGATATGCATTCAAATATATTGTTTTCATATCTATCCATGGTCTTGATTAAAGAGTGTACAGTACGTCCATATTTCAAATCACCGCAAAAGCCTATCTTAAGATTGGATAGCTTTTTCTTGTATTTATATATGGTAAATATATCTGCTAATGTTTGTGTAGGATGCTGGTTTGAACCATCCCCTGCATTAATAAAAGGCACTCTTATATGCTCACTTATCTTATGAGGAACGAAAGGCACATGATGTCTCATGACGATAATGTCTGAATAGCATGCTACTATTCTAACAGTATCTGCAATACTTTCGCCTTTTGATTCAGAAGATGTGCTCATCTCCGGAAAACCAATCACATCTCCTCCAAGTCTTTTCATAGCAGCTTCAAAGCTGAGTCTGGTTCGGGTAGAAGGTTCATAGAACAAGGCTGCCATTATCCTTCCTTTACATTTCTCTGAATAATCCTCCGGTTTTTTTGCTATCTTTTGTGCTAATTCAATAATTGAATAGAGTTCCTCCACAGAAAAATCTGTTGAATTTAACAAATGCCTCCCTTTTAATTGCATAAACCCGCCTCTCTTTCTCTTTTGAACTAGGAACAATCAAAAAAGCCTTCCAAAGATGGAAGGCTAATACCGAATACTTTTTAGCATCGAAGACGGTATAAATATAAAATACATTGCTACACCAATTAAGCTCATTATTTTTATATCGTTTTATTTCACCTTTCCAGTATCTCTGTACCGAATTAAAAGTTCCTAGAAATAAATTAACATATGGAGTAATCGATGTCAATAATTATCTTTCAGGTATTTCCTTGTCGGCTATAATCATACTTAAACCCATAATATTCTTCTCTAAATCAACCAATTTGTTATTGATTTCCCGATGCTCTTCATCACTAAGATAATTCCCCACCGCAAGTCTTGTTAAACATAAGACTCTTTCACCTTCGTTCCGAAGCCTATAGAGCCTATCACTTAAATCAATGAGTTCTTCCATGCTGATATGCAATTGAGGTTCCTTGTAAATCTCTTTTTCATAGTTTTTATGTATTTCATATTCTGTATTTTTATCCGCTATCACACAATTATAATTCAATTCTTCTTTAACTCTTTGGGCAAACACTTCCTTAGAATCACCCTCACCATGCACTAAGAAGATTTCTCTTGGGGGATGTTGGAAGCTTCTTAACCATTCAATAAGCTCACGCTGATCTGCATGACCTGAAAATCCTTCAATTTCATGAATTTCAGCTTTGACTTCGATTTCTTCTCCAAAAATTTTGACAACTTCTTGACCGTCCCTTATTCTTCTGCCCAGCGTTCCTTCGGCTTGATAGCCAACGAAGACAACACTGTTCTTTTCATCCCAAAGATTATGCTTTAAATGGTGTTTAATTCTCCCTGCATCACACATACCGCTAGCAGAAATAATAATTTTAGGTGTTTTATCCTTTGTTAATTCAATGGATTCATCGGTAGTTCTCGTAAAATAAAGGTTCTTAAAATCGAAAGGGTTGTCTCCACTCAGAATTAATTTCCTTGTTTCTTTATCAAAAACATCAGGGTTGAGTTCAAAAATTTCAGTAGCTGTGGTTGCCATAGGACTATCCACATATACTTTGATTCTATTCAATTCTTCCTCCAATTCCTTATGGTACTCATAGTAATGATTCAGCTCATAAAGTATCTCTTGCGTTCTTCCTACAGCAAAAGAAGGAATGATTACCCTTCCACCTCTTCGCGTTGTCTCTAATATGATATTCATCAATAAATCGATTCTTTCTTCTGTTTCTTTGTGAAGCCGATCTCCATAAGTAGTCTCCATAATGACATAATCAGCCTCTTTGATCCGGGCAGGGTCTCTTAAGATAGGCTTATTATTCATACCTAAATCGCCGGAAAAAACGACTTTAATTGTTTCCTTATTCTCCGTTATCCAAATCTCAATAATAGCTGATCCCAATATATGCCCTGCATCATTAAACCTTACCTTGAGATTGTCCGATAGTTGTATAATCTGATCGTATAAAATGGGTTTAAAATAGCGCATGGCATAGCCTCCATCCCTCTCCGTATAAAGTGGATCAATGGGTTTCTTGCCTGCACGCATTCTTTTCCTATTCTTCCATTCCGCTTCCTTTTCATGAATATGCCCACTATCCCTTAACATAATCTCTGCTAAATCGTAGGTTGCTTTAGTACTAATAATATCTCCGCAAAAACCCTGTTTAACCAAAAGTGGGATTCTGCCACTATGATCAATATGGGCATGGCTCAAAAGTAAAAAATCAATCTCTCTCGGATTAAAATCAAAATCCATATAATTCAAGTCCTCTATGACCCGATTCCCCTGAAATTGTCCACAATCAAGTAAAATCTTAAACTCATCTGTTTCTATTAAATGACAAGAACCTGTTATGGTTTCTGTCCCACCTAAAAATCTGATTTTCATTCTTTCCCCACCTTTCCTAATGCGTTTATTATAACATACCTTTTATGTTATGAAAATGATTAGACATCCGCTCAATATTTTAGTATCATTAATAGTAATTAAAAAAATAAATAAAGGATACATACGTATCCCTTATTGTTTATTCCGTATTAGGTATTCTATATTAGCAACAGCCACCACGGCCAAATGAACAATTACAGAATAACACTACAAGTAACAAAAAGAAAAATAGTAAGCTGTCATCTATTCCACCGACACCACCATCAAAACAATTAGCCATTTACATACCCTCCTTGTAAACTTATTATTATATGTTTCATACTTCTATGGTATGAATGAGAGTCCATATATGTGATATAAATTTTTGAATAGAAAGGATTTAATAAAAATGATTTGGAATGAATACTATGAAACAATGAATAGAGAGCAAATGCGTCTTATTCAAAGCCAAAGATTGGTCGAAACAGTCGATCGGGTT
>CAYSBC010000024.1:0-28569 GCA_964429195.1 uncultured Eubacteriales bacterium
TGGATATTACGATGTAATAATTCCACTGTGACGGTAAAATAGGTCCACCTTAACGGAAGAATAAGTCCATTGTATCGGACATAGTTCCACTTAAAAGAATCAATAAAAAGCTGGAAAAATGTAGTTATTGCGTATTAGTGTTGTGGGAGGGTACCCTCCCACAACACTAATACGCGTCGGCATTCCTGCCTATTCCATGACCTCTGATTCTGATGGTGCTTGATTTTTCAATCCATGGCGCTCTCTCATTGATTCTTTACCGTCAATAAGTATTTCATAGGAGTTATGCTTGATACGGTCGATAATAGCTTCGGATACTGTACCGTCGGCTGAAGTACCAATTCTTTCATACCAACCCCTTGGATCAAACTGAGTACAAAATATCATGGCTCCTTTGCGAGTTCTAGCTTCTATGATTTCAAATAGATCCATAGCTTCTTGAGTGGTTAACGGCTTCAATAACCATTCATCAAGTATTAACAAATCAACTTTTTGATACATTTTAATTACTTTCTTGTAGGTACCTTCGCCCCTAGCAATTAGGAGATCATTCAAAAGTTCTGGGAGTCTGATGTATTTGACTTTTAGGAAATTTCTACATGCAGCAATACCTAATGCACATGAAATGTAGGTTTTACCATTTCCAGAAGCTCCCTCAAGTATAATATGATGACCATCATGGATATATCGACATGTTGATAACTGTAATATCTGAGATTTATTTAGCTTCCTATCAGGATGATATTCGATATCCTCTATACAAGCATTTGGATACCTGAAATTTGACAATCGAATTAATCTGCTTAGTTTGTTAGATTGTCGTTTTGACCATTCAGCATCAACTGCGATGCCAAATCTATCTTCAAAACTTAATGATTCGTATGATTTGTCTGTTAATTGAGTAGCAAAGGAATCAGCCATAGCCCCTAATTTCATTCTGGTTAGTTTGTCTAAAGTGGATTGATTAATCATTGTCTCCACCTCCAAAATACTCTGCACCACGAGTAAAGCCAAATTTACCGCTTGGGGTATGAGATGGATCATTGATCTCGTTTTTTAGTTTCTCAGCTCCAGTTTTAAGAATTGACTGTACACTTCTTAAACTAGGAGATGGCGTGTAAGAAAGGGCCCTGCTACAAGCATCTTCAATCCTAGATATTGAATATTTATCAGCCAATTTCATAAGAGAAGCACAAACCTTGTAACTTTGTTTTTCGACCTTATGCGATGACAAAAAGTACTTCATGACAATTACTGTAGAAGATCCTACACTATTAGCCCAGTCAAGGAAAGTATCGGTATTCCAGCTTAAATACAATTTGTGGTTATCTGGCATATGCTCTCTTTGTATCTGTGGATCACATTCTCCATATCTTCTAATATGAGATGCGATACGATTGTTATGAAAAAAGACTTCTACTGTCTTTGTAGTATACCTGATGTCAACAGTATGACCTATGAATTCATATGGGACTGAATACTTGATTTTTTCAACTGTTATGAGATAATCAGTTTGAATGGTTGCAGTTGACCAGACAGCCATTTCATACGGTGAAGCAGGTAGTGGTTGAAGATAGAGTTTTTCCTCTAGTTCAAATGCAGATAGCCTGCTTCCATTCTTTTTTTGAAATGGTTTTGAATTGAACTCCTCTAATTTTTCTTGTATGGCTAAATTCAATTCATGGAATGAAAAGAATTTTTCATTCCTAAGGGCTGCGATTATCCAAGTGGATATTACGCCAACTGTACCTTCAACATTTGGTTTATCTTTAGGAGAAGCTGGTCTAGCTGGTATGACTGCAGTATTGTAATGTTCAGCCATTTCTTGATAACTCCTGTTAAGGGAAATCTCTAAACGACCATGTTTAGTTACAGCTGTTTTTAGATTATCAGGTACAAGAATTCTTGTAACACCACCAAAGAAGTTATAGGCATTAATATGAGCGTTTATCCAATATTCACTAGACATTGATGGAAATGCTTCTGCATAACTATACAAGCTACATGGAAGTGATGATACAAATACATAGGCAGGGTGTTTCTCTCCTGTAATTTCATCTATTACAGTAAGGTTCTTACCAGCCCAATCTACTTCCATAAGTTCACCAGGTTTTCTTTTTATCCTCATTGTTGCTTTAGTTTTTCTTACATATGAGCGATAATAATCACAGAATTGGGTGTATTGATAAGGTATTAAGTTTTCTGACTTGCATATTTCACAATACTCACTCCAAAGCAGGGTAAGAGTAACTCCTGGTTTAGCGAGTTCCTTATGGATGTAAGAACAATCCGGTGCTTTTCTGGATGACTCTGAAGCTCTATTAGGATAGAGAAATCTCCTGAGTTCATCATTAGTTAAATTATCAGCTAAAGGCCAAAGTAATCCTTTTTCTTTTGAGAGATTTAAAACATCTCTAATTGTGTCCCGTGAACTGTGTACACTAGATGCAATTTGTCTTTGACTGTAGTCTAAGCTGTTGAGTCTAATGATTTCTCGATAATCAACCATACTACCAACCTCCATAACTGTATTTGTACTAAAGCCTGTACATAATACTATTATAGAGCTAATAGTTTAGGTGGTATAGTTGAACGTGAAGGTGGACCTAAATTACCGACAGGATGGACCTATTTCACCGTTAAGGTGGCATTATTAAAACGAAATACTCATCTAACTGTCGGCGAGTTTAGAGGTTCTTCGAATTCAAGCGTTTTATGGTCTGATAGAAGAACAATGCTAACTTGGGCGGATTTTAGGGAATATTATGGTTCTCCCATATTTGTAGGTTTTGCATTTAAGAGAATTTGGGAAGGAGGGCATGCTGACCAATCCCAGCATTATGCAGGAACAGCTTTTGATACAGGGCAAAATCTTGATAGTATGCAAACAGAGATATTAAGGCAAAGTGCCTTTAATTTTGGAAGATGGAGTTATGTTGAGCCTGCTTACTTAGCTCCTACGTGGGTTCATGTGGATAAAAGAGATGAAAATTCAGCCTGTGTTGCAGGGTATCCTGCCTTGTGGAGAGGAATTAGGAGTAATTATGTTTTAATCCTTCAGGATGCTTTGAATGCCATAGGGTATACAGGGTCAGGTTTAGATGGAATTTTTGGAGCGAGCACAGAAAGAGTTGTGCAAAACTTCCAAAGAGACCAGGGACTTATTCAGGATGGAATAGTAGGGTGTTTTACTTGGGCTGAAATAACACGAATGGCCAGAGGAATAGGGTTAACACCTACAGTTGTCAATCCTTAATTATATTAAATTAAATAAATAATTAGGGATTTGTTAAAGAAAAGTAAAAAACAGGGATTGTCAACCTATTAATAATAATAGTTGACAATCCCTGTTTTAATCCCTATACTACTATCTTAGGAAGACAGAAAGGATTAAGGGAAATGACGAATCTAATTGCTTTGACTGAAAAAATTAAAAAAGGCTACTTCATAAGTAAAGAAGAAGCCCTTTGTCTTTTTGATATGGATGTAGAAGCCCTCGGCAAAAAAGCTAATGAAATTAGAGAATATTTTTGTGGAAGTGACTTTGATATTTGTACCATCGTCAATGGTAAAAGTGGAAAATGTGAAGAAGATTGTAAGTATTGTGCTCAATCCAAATTTTATAAAACAGATATTCAAATTTTCGATCTTATAAGTAAAGAAGAGGCTTTAAAAGATGCTCTAAAAAATTATTCAAAAGGTGTAAAGCGATATTCTGTTGTTACTTCTGGGAAAAGAGCCACAGAAAAAGAATTGGATAGACTGTGTGAAATATATGCGGAGATAAATAAAAATTGTGCTATAAAACTATGTGCTTCTCATGGTTTATTAGACTATAAACAATTTTTAAGACTAAAAGCTGTTGGAGTTATAAAATACCATAATAATTTAGAGACATCTGAGAGATTTTTCCCTCAGATATGCAGGACTCATACTTATCAGGAAAAAATTAAAACCATCCAAAATGCACAAAAAGCAGGAATGGAGGTTTGCAGTGGAGGAATTATAGGACTTGGAGAGGATAATGAGGATCGAGTAGATATGGCCTTTCAATTAAGGGAGCTTGGAATAAGGTCTATACCTCTTAATTTACTGAACCCTATCAAGGGAACTCCTCTTGAAAAGAATCAAAAGGTCACAGAAGAAGATTTTATAAAAATAGGAGCAATATTTCGATTTATCAACCCGAAAGCAGTTATCAGGCTTGCCGGAGGGAGAGCTCTTCTCAGTGATTATGGAAAAAGAACTTTTTCCAGTGGCGTGAACGGAACCATATCAGGAGAATTATTGACAACCTATGGAAATGATACAGAAAAGGATATAAAAATGATAACCGAATTAGGTTTTAATACAGAGAGGAATTAAAAATGACAACAAAAGATCTCGTTAGAGTCGCCATTATGGTGACGATGATAGCTATAGGGGCGTTTATAAGAATCCCTGCACCTGTTATTGGTTCCTTTACGTTACAGCTACCTTTTGTTATCTTAACAGGCATCGTGTTAGGATCAAAAAAAGGTGCTTTAGCAGCAACGGTTTATTGTATAGGAGGACTATTAGGAATTCCTTGGTTTACGATGGGTGGTGGATTGGGTTACATTTTCCAACCGACCTTTGGATTTATAATATCCTTTATTTTTGGAGCTTTTATAGTAGGTTACTTTAGAGAGTTATCTATGAAAACAAACCCTAAAAAAGGATTAATCATGACAATAATAGGATCAATCCTTACAACACTTGTAGTGTGGATTTTTGGAATGTTATATCTTTCCGCTATTTATCAATATTACCTGGGCAATAAATTTGGATATTTAGCAGCATTAGCCTCCATTTTTTCCCCATCATTAGTTGCAGATTTAATAACAGCTGTTTTAATCCCTTTTGTCGGGCTCAGAATTCATAAAGCTATAAGGAGGTAAGGATTATGCTTTGGTATCCCTATGAACAGATGAAAAAAATGAAAAGACCTTATAGGGTTCAAGACGCCAAAGGGGTTTATATAGAGATGAATCAACAAAAAGTAATTGATTCTATTTCCTCTTGGTGGAGCGTTATTCATGGTTATAACAATGAAGAAATCAATAAAGCAGCTGTTGATCAAATCAATAAATTTTCCCATGTGATGTTAGGGGGACTTACCCATGAACCGGCTGAAATGTTAGCAAAAAAACTAAAGGAAATATTACCTGGAGATTTGGACTATGTCTTTTTTTCTGATTCCGGTAGCGTAGGCGTGGAAGTAGCTCTTAAAATGGCTATGCAATATTATTTTAACGGTGGATTAAAAGAAAAAAAAGGAATTATAGCTTTAAAAGAATCTTATCATGGGGATACTTTTAAAACCATGGCCATTGGAGATGATGAAGATTATCATTTAGCTTTTCCGGAAAAGGATAACATTTATCATATTCATCCACAAAAAGAGGAATTAGAAGAAGTATTAATAAAGAATCATCAAAAAATAGCAGCTTTCATCGTTGAACCTTTACTTCAAGGCGCAGGTGGAATGAAGATATATGATTTACAGTTTTTAAAAGACGCCAGAGAATGTTGTGATAAGCATAATATTCTTTTGATTTTTGATGAGGTGGCTACAGGCTTTGGGAGAACAGGCCACATGTTTGTAAGTGATTTAGTCATCCCGGACATTGTCATTTTAGGAAAGGCTTTAACAGCCGGTTATATAGGCCATGCAGCAACAGTTGCAAATAAAAAGGTATTTGATGGATTTTACTCCGATGAACAAGATAAAGCTTTTATGCATGGACCTACTTTCATGGGAAATGCCTTAGCGTGCAGTATAGCCCTCAAGAGCTTTGAGATTTTTCAAAGAGAGAATTATTTAGGAAAAATAAAAAAGATTGAAAGCATCTTGAAGGAGGAATTAAAAGATTTAAAATCAAATGAAATCAAAGAAATAAGAATTATAGGTGCATGTGCTTGTATTGAAGTCTATGATTCTGAATATCTTAAAGGATTTACGGAGTTTGCCTATGAAAAGGGTGTCTGGAACAGACCTTTTCTAAAGTATATGTATACCATGCCACCTTATATTATAAAGCCGGAAGAATTAAGAAAAATTACAGGTGTTTTTAAAAGTTGGTTTGAAAGGAAACAAAGATGATTACTTTTATAGTTGGTACAGACACAGACGTAGGAAAAACCTATTATGGGAAAAAGTTGATATCTGAAGGGAAAAAGTTGATATCTGAAGGGAAGAAGTTGATAAAGCCCATTGAGACAGGGAAGGAAACCTTTTCAGATATCCATTTATCCGATTGCTATAGTTATGCCCGATTACAAAATAAAAGTATTGAAGAGGTCAATTTATACTTTTTTAATAAAGCGGCAAGTCCCCATTTAGCAGCTGAAATGGATAATCAAAGGATTGATATTGATCTTTTAAAGGGATTTATAATAGAAAATGACCATTCATTTGTTGAATGTGCAGGAGGTCTTTATGTTCCCATAACTCGACATTACACCCAATTAGATTTAATCAAAGACATCAGTAAAATTGCAGATGTTAATGTTGATTTGATAGTAGATAACAGGGTAGGGTGTATCAATCATGCCTGTTTAACCATTCAATTACTAAAAGACAATCTTATTCCTATTCGGGAGATATTCATTAACAACAGAGGGAAGTCAAAAGATAAAGTCATGGGTGATAATAAAAAAATAATCATGGATTTTATAAAAGGCTTTCAAAATATCTAATTTAAGACTATAATATTAGAGGTAAACTTTTTTGAAGTATGAATTTTTTGATAAAAAATGGAAAAAATTTAAAGATATGGTTATTATTCAAAAAATTAATCAGAAATCTATCGTTATAAATAGAAGAGGTGATATTTGTTGGTTCAAAAAAATAAGAATATGCATTATGACGCAGCGGATATACAAGTGTTGGAAGGACTTGACCCTGTAAGAAAGAGACCGGGTATGTATATAGGGTCAACAGGTGCAAGAGGATTGCATCATTTAGTTTATGAAATTGTGGATAATAGCATAGATGAAGCCTTAGCAGGATTTTGTAAAAAGATAAAGATAGAAATTAATGCTGATAACTCAGTTACAATAGAGGATGATGGAAGAGGGATGCCTGTAGATCTACATCCAAAATTAAATAAGCCTGCCGTAGAAGTCATACATACAGTACTTCACGCAGGAGGGAAATTCGGAGGCGCAGGCTATAAGGTGTCAGGCGGGCTCCATGGGGTTGGGGCTTCCGTAGTCAATGCTCTTTCGGAGTATATGATTGTAGAAATTAAGAGAAATCATAAAATTTATAGGCAAACCTACTCAAGAGGGTTGGTAACTTCAGAATTAGAAATCGTTGGAGAAACCACTGGCACAGGATCAAAAACTGTATTTTTAGCCGATTCTACCATCTTTGATGATCTGGATTATAATTTTTCTACACTGGAGCATCGTTTTAGGGAGATGGCTTTCCTTAACAAGGGAATCAAAATCACGCTAATTGATAAAAGAGAAGATAAACAAAGAAAAGAAGTTTTTCATTATGAAGGCGGCATAAAGGAATTTGTATTGTATCAAAATCAAAATAAGGATGCTATACATAGAGATGTCATCTATTTTGAAGTTAAAAATGATAGCCATGAAGTAGAAATTGCGATGCAATATACAGATCGTTATATTGAAAATATTTTTACATTTGCAAATAATATTAACACCCAAGAAGGAGGAACCCATTTAGTTGGATTTAAGTCAGCCTTAACTCGGGTTATTAATGATTATTGCAGAAAGAACAATATTATTAAAAAAGAGGAAGAAAACCTTACAGGAGAAGATGTTAGAGAAGGGCTTACAGCGATTATCTCTATTAAGTTAATGGATCCACAATTTGAAGGGCAAACTAAAACAAAGCTTGGCAACAGTGAGATAAGAGGTTTTGTGGAAACTGCAGTCAATGAGAATCTTCAAATATTCCTAGAGGAAAATCCTCAACAATCCAAGAGCATTGCTGAAAAATGTATTAGAGCTGCCAGAGCAAGAGAAGCCGCTAGAAAAGCTAGAGATTTAACAAGAAGAAAAGGCATATTGGATAGTATGGCCTTACCGGGTAAGCTGGCAGATTGTTCCGAAAAAGATCCAACTCTTTGTGAAGTCTTTTTAGTAGAAGGGGACTCTGCAGGAGGTTCTGCAAAGCAAGGACGAGATAGGTCAAGACAAGCTATTTTACCTCTTAGAGGTAAAATATTAAACGTAGAAAAGGCCAGACTCGATAAGATACTCAACTCAGATGAAATAAAAAACATGATTACTGCCTTTGGATGTGGAATAGGACCTGAGTTCAATTTGGAAAAACTGAGATACCATAAGATAATTATCATGACAGATGCAGACGTTGACGGTGCACATATTAGAACTTTGCTTCTCACATTCTTTTATCGTTATATGCCACAGCTTATTGAATATGGGCATATTTACATTGCTCAGCCACCGCTTTACAAAGTAAAAAAAGGCAAGGCAGAAAAATATTTATATTCCGATAGGGAACTAGAAAAGCATTTGACAGAGATAGGTAGGCAAGGAGTGGCTGTACAAAGATACAAGGGTTTAGGTGAGATGAACCCTGAACAACTTTGGGATACAACCATGGATATGAATAATAGAACTTTAATACAGGTTACGATTGATGATGCAGCAGCAGCGGATAATATATTTACAACCTTGATGGGTGATAAGGTTCCCCCAAGACGCAAATTTATTGAAGATAATGCACGATATGTTAGAAATCTTGACGTATAAGAGGTGGAAGAATGAGTGATAATTTGATGGATAACAGCAAAATTTTGCAGGTCGATATCAATGATGAAATGCAAAATTCCTATATTGATTATGCTATGAGTGTCATTATTGGGCGGGCACTTCCTGATGTTCGTGATGGATTAAAGCCTGTTCATAGAAGAATTTTATATGCAATGAGTGAGTTAGGGCTGCAACCCGATAAACCCTATAGAAAATCGGCTCGTATTGTCGGGGACGTATTAGGTAAGTATCACCCTCATGGGGACTCTTCTGTATATGGCGCTATGGTTCGAATGGCACAGGATTTTTCCATACGCTATTTATTAGTAGACGGTCATGGAAACTTTGGTTCTGTTGATGGTGATGGTGCAGCAGCAATGCGTTATACTGAAGCAAAAATGACATCCCTTACCTCAGAATTACTTAGAGATATCAATAAGGAAACAGTAGACTTCACACCCAATTTTGATGAAACATTGCAGGAACCTGCTGTCTTACCGTCCAGATTTCCAAACCTGATTGTTAACGGATCCAATGGTATTGCGGTTGGTATGGCTACATCTATTCCTCCTCATAATTTGGGAGAGGTTATAGATGCTATTGTTAAAGTTATTGATGATGATGAAGCAACAATTGATGATGTGATTAAAATAATAAAGGGTCCTGATTTTCCTACAGGAGCCACCATATTAGGTATCAATAATATTAAAGAGGCTTATCGAACAGGATTGGGTAAGGTAACCGTAAGATCCAAGGTTGAAATTGAGGATACAGGCAAAAGAGAACAAATTATTATAAAGGAAATTCCATACCAGGTTAATAAAGCGTCTCTTATAGAAAAAATTGCTGAGCTGGTCAGGGATAAAAGAGTGGAAGGTATATTTGACCTTCGTGATGAATCCGATAGAAATGGTATGCGAGTAGTCATCGAGCTTAAGAGAGATGGTAATCCCTATATTATTTTGAATCGGCTGTATAAACATACACAGCTTCAGGATACCTATAGCATTATCATGATTGCTTTAGTTAATGGACAACCTGAAACCTTGAATATGCTTCAGTTGATTCAGCATTATATTAATCATCAAAAAGATATCGTGACTAAAAGGACAAAGTATGACTTAGGAAAAGCCCAAGAAAGGGCGCATATCTTAGAAGGTTTGATTATTGCCCTTGATAATATTGATGCGATTATAAAATTAATTAGGGCATCTGCTAATGACCAGGAAGCAAAGGAAGGATTAGTAGCCAATTTTAATCTCTCTGAAAAGCAAGCTCAGGCCATTTTAGATATGCGATTAAGAAGATTAACCGGTTTGGAAAGAGAAAAAATACTTCAAGAATATGATGAATTATTAGCCCTCATCAAGAAATTTTTAGAGATATTAGGTGATGAAAAATTATTGATGGCGTTAATTAAAGAAGAACTCTTAGAAATAAAGGAAAAATATTCAGATCCAAGAAGAACTGAAATACTAGCTGCCGAAAACGAGATAGAAGAAGAAGATCTGATTGAGGAAGAAGAGGTTGCATTGACCATGACACATCTTGGCTATGTCAAGAGAGTGCCGGCGGATACCTATAAGCTTCAAAAGCGTGGTGGAAAAGGCGTTACAGCTCTTACAACAAGAGAAAATGATTTTGTCATACGATTTACAACGACCTCAACACACAATTATTTGTTATTCTTCACGAACAGGGGTAAGGTATATAGGATGAAAGCCTACGAAATACCTGAAGCTAAAAGACATGCTAAGGGTACTCCGATTGTTAACCTTTTGGAACTTAAACATGGAGAAAAGATTACGGCCATGATACCTATAAAGAGCTTTGATAAAGACAAATACTTGATGTCGGTAACCAAGAAGGGTGTTATTAAGAAAACGGAGCTTTCACAGTTTGATACATCTCGAAAATCAGGAATCATTGCTATTAATTTAAAGGAAGATGATGAGTTAATTAGTGTTCAGGAAACACAAGGGGAAAGCGATGTCATCATTGTTACTAAAAAGGGTAAATCCATTTGCTTTAGCGAGAAAGATGTTCGTGATATGGGTAGAACTGCCGCAGGAGTAAGGGCTATTATTTTAGACGATGAAGATAGAGTTATTTCTATGGATGTCTTTAGAATGGAAGAAGACAAGCATAATTATTTACTTGTTGCCACAAGAAAAGGCTATGGGAAAAAGACTTTATTAAGTGAATATAAGATACAGGCAAGAGGCGGAAAAGGCATCAGAACTTATACAAACGACAAAAATGTCTTGGAAAAGACAGGCGAACTCATAGGTGCCGTTATTGTTAATGAAGATGATGAATTAATGCTCATTAATTCCGATGGCATTCTTATAAGAATTCAAAGTAATGAAATATCGAATTTAAGAAGAGCAACCCAAGGTGTAAAACTAATGAAAGTTGATGAAGATGCAAATATTATTTCATTATCTAAGGTCTTTTCTATAGGAGATAACGATAATGGAGATGACGATGATAAGGATCAATTTGAATTAGAAATATAACTTCATTTCTGATGTTTTAGACTTTTAATGAAGGGTATAAAATGTAAAGGAGGTAGAAGATGTCTTTGGATATTAAAAGCTACGATAATGAAGATGCAAGAAAATGGATATTAGAACCCAAGGGAGATATCGATATTGCTTCAGCAACCCAGCTAAAAGAAACATTAGGGAATTTATTAGAAAAAAAGGCACAAGATATCCTATTGGATTTTAGACAATTAGATTATATTGATAGCACCGGATTGGGAATTATCATAGGAGCCCATGGAAAAATGAAGGAATCAGGAAATAGAATCACTATCATCAATCCAAAAGCGAATATACAAAAATTATTAGTCATAACAGGATTAGATAAGATTTTTATAGATTTATCTTAGAAGGAGTGTAACAATGTCGGATTTATTAAAATTATCTGTTCCGGCAAAACCGGAATATGTTAGTTTAGTTCGCTTAGCCATATCCTCTGTTGCAAATACTATAGGATTTGACGTTGAAGCTATAGAAGATATTAAAATAGCTATGGCTGAGGCGTGCAATAATGCTGTTTTACACGGATGCAAGGAATGTTCAGAAAACTATGAAGTAGAGGTATGTGTGAATGAAAATTCTCTCTTAATCATAGTTAAGGATAATGGGAAAGGGTATAATTCACTGAATTATAAAGAACCGGATATCAATTGCCCTAAAGAAGGTGGTTTGGGTATTTTTATCATAAAATCACTTATGGATGATGTTGAAATTTATTCGGAAAATGGAAAAGGCACGACCATACGGATGAAAAAGAATATTCAGTGAGGTTGTTATGGTGAAGGCAATAGAAGATCCAGATACAAATAGAATGGACCTTTCTGATAAAGAACTGTTTGAGCTCTACCAGAAAGAGCCGTCTCTTGAAATAAGAAATGAAATAGTTGAAAGATATTTATATCTTGTGGATATTTTAATAAAAAGATATTTGAATAAAGGGATAGAATACGACGATTTATATCAGGTCGGTGCTCTAGCCCTTATTCGTGCTGTAGAAAGATTTGATGTAAGCAAAGGGTATGAATTTGGGAGTTTCCTTACCCCTACTGTTTTAGGAGAAATAAAAAAGCATTTTAGAGATAAGGGATGGGCCCTTAAGGTTCCAAGAAAAATTCAAGATATTTCTTTGAAATTAGGAAGTACTAAGGAATATTTAACTCAAAAATTGGGTCGAAACCCTAAGGTCCCTGAAATTGCAGAATACATCGGTTGCACAGAAGAAGAGGTACTGCAAGCTATGGAAGTGGCAGCTACTTTTCAATCGGAATCATTAAGTAAGAGCTATAATACGGGAAAAGATGATTATTTGTTAACGATAGAAGATTTATTGGGAGAAGAAGATCAAGGTTTTCATAATCTAGAGATGAAAGATTTTGTCGATACCATTTTACAGAAAATGAACATTGTTGAAAGAAAGATCTTTGAGAGGAGATTTTTGGAAAACCAAAAACAAGTTGAAATAGCTAAGGAACTTCAAGTATCTCAAATGACCATTTCCAGAATGGAAAAAAAGATTGTCAATAAATTTAAGTTAGAAATGTCAAAAATGGAAAGTTAACCTCAAGGATGAGGTTAATTTTATTATAGCTAATAGGCAGATATGAAAGAGGCTTGTAATTATTCATTAAAAACTTTATTATTATAATATAATAACTTGAGAAAAGGACAAGGAGACCAAAATGACTAAAAGAGTTTTTTCAGGGGTTCAACCCACCGGAAATATTCATATAGGTAATTATATAGGGGCACTCAAGCAATTTGTTAATCTTCAGAATGGAGCAGATAGCGTTTATTGTATTGTTGATTTACATTCGATTACTGTTCCCCAAGATCCAAAGGAATTATATAAACATACATTAGATGTGGCTGCGCTCTATATAGCCGTAGGATTAGATCCTCAAAAAGCTACTATTTTTGTACAATCCACAGTGCCGGCTCATGCTGAATTAGCCTGGATACTTACATGTCATTCGAACACTGGGGAATTGAGTAGAATGACACAGTACAAGGATAAGAGCAAACAAAAGGAATCCGCGCCGACAGGCTTGTTTACTTATCCAATATTGATGGCGGCGGATATACTTTTATACGATACGAATATCGTACCTGTAGGCAATGATCAGAAGCAGCATATTGAATTAACGCGGGATTTGGCCATAAGATTTAATAATAGATATGGTGAAACCTTTGTTGTTCCGGAATATCAGGGCACAAAGCTAGGGGCAAGGATTATGGCCTTAGATGAACCGACTTCGAAAATGAGTAAAAGTGCTGAGAATATCCATAGCCGGATTTCTCTCTTGGATTCCCCGAGTAAGGTCAAAAAGTCCATTATGAGAGCCACGACAGACTCGGATGGTGTCATTCAATATGACCTAGAAAACAAACCTGGTATAAGCAATTTATTAACGATTTATAGTGTTTTTACAGGTTTAGAAATACCGGAGATAGAGTCTAAGTATAAAGATTGTGGCTATGGGCAGATAAAAAAAGATTTGGTTGAAATAATCAATGATTCTCTTGTAAGTATACAAGCGAGATATAATGAGATCAGGGAATCCGATGAACTGATTAAAATACTAAGAGAAGGCTCTATTAAAGCGAATGCTATTGCTGAAAACACAATGAAGAGGGTAAAAAATAGATTGGGCATGGTTGATTTAACTGCATTTAAAGGAGAGTAAAAATGGCTTTACAGACATTTTTTCAGAATTACGTCAATTATAATGATGTTACAAAAGCGATTACAGCAATAATAGTCATCATCATATTTTTATTGCTCAGAAAAATATTTGCTGATATTATCCTAAGAATCATAAGGAAGTTTGGCAATAATACCGCTATTGATTTATATAACAATATAGTAGAATCCTTTGATAAACCCATTAAAAGACTTTTTATTGTATTAGGTATATTTATAGCCTTAGAAATATTTCCTGAAAGTATTCTCACAATTGGCAGAAAAGCAGTCGCTATTAAACTGCTTCGAATCGTGGTTATTATTCTTGTCTGTCAAGGTTTATATAATTTTTCCAACTACTTTTTTAATATATTTGGAAACATAAGCAAGAAAAAAGGTTTAGATGTTGATAATAAAGTATTACCTTTTTTGACGAATATTTTAAAATTTATTATTGGAGCTCTAGCTACTGTTCTAGTCATCAGTGAATTAGGATATGATATAACAGGTCTTATTACGGGTTTGGGTTTAGGAGGATTGGTTTTTGCTTTAGCAGCTCAGGACACAGCATCCAATATTTTTGGTGGTCTCGTTATCATTTTTGACAAACCCTTCACTATTGGGGATTGGATTGAGACGCCAAGCGTTGAGGGGGTTGTGATGGATGTTACACTGAGAAGTACGCGTATAAGGACTTTTGCAGATTCTGTTTCAATTATGCCCAATTCGATTCTAGCAAAAGAGGCCATTGTTAATTGGTCAAGGATGGGGAAACGTAGGATTAGCTTTACCATAGGCATTATGTATTCGACTCCTAAAGAAAAGATTGAGAATTGTATAAATAAAATTAGAGAATTGTTGCAAACTCACGATGAAATTCACCAACAGACAATATTTGTTTATCTCAATTCACTAAGCGGAACAAGTATAGATATTAATTTATACTTTTTTACGAAGACAATTGTCTGGGGGGAATATCTGGATGTCAAACAAGATATTAACCTCAAAATATTATCTATATTGGAGGAAGAAGAGGTAAGCTTTGCTTTACCTAATAGAAATATTTTGATTGAGAATAAGGATAAATAAGCAAATGCTCTGCGTCATCATGTCATGGGGGAAATAGGAATGGAAACTTTAGATGAAATAAGAAAAAAAATTGATGAATGTGACAGGTCCATTATTTCAAAATTAAGAGAACGTTTTGATGCGGTGGAAAAGGTATTGAGCATCAAAAAAGCCCAAGGATTGCCTCTTTTTGACCGTAAAAGGGAAGATGAAATCATCCAAAATATTCATTTGATGGATGGAAAATATTCAGATGAAATAGCCGATATTTATAGACAAATTATGAAAAGTAGTAGGAAGAAACAAGGCAAGGAACTCTTATCCAGAAAAATATTTATGATAGGCTATATGGGTTCTGGAAAAACAACGGTTGGCAAGGAATTAGCTCAATTAACAGGGTTTGATTTCATCGATACAGATAAAAAGATTGAAGAAAAAACAAATATGAAAATTAGCACCATCTTTGAAAAGGCAGGAGAGAATTACTTTCGGGATTTAGAAACCATACTGCTAAAGGAGATAAGGGAAGAAGACCATGCTATTGTTTCCTGTGGAGGAGGCATTATATTAAGAGATGAAAACATCAGAATCATGAAGGAAATGGGAAAAGTTATCTTTTTAAAGGGAAGTGTAAAAACACTTTTAGACAGAATAAGGTATGATAAAACCAGGCCGTTACTTACAGCTATGTTTTATAATGATATGGAAGAATCTGAACTAAATGAATATGAGATATTTGAAATAGAATTAAATCGACGAATGGCTGCCTATTTAAAGGCAGCAGACATTGTAATTAATGTAGACGGTAAAACCCCTGATGAAATTGCAGAGGAAATCCTTCAATCCCATCTTTAGCTTAATTAGAGTTCATTTCATTTAAGCAATCTCGGATAATTTGTTCAACTTTATCTGATAGGTGTTCTAATTCTTCTTTGCTCATATCCTTGGTATAGATGGGTTGATGTATGACAATATCGATAGTTGCAGGTCGAACTTTACCGGTTTCTTCAAAAGCCTTATAGGATCCATTGATGGTAAAAGGAACTACAGGAGCTTTCGACTTTGTTGCTAATCGCAAACTACCCTTTTTAAAATCCCCCATGGTAGCTGATTTGCTTCGGGTTCCTTCGGGGAAAATAGTAAGGGAATAGCCGTTTTTTAAAAGCTCAATGCCTTCTTGGATTGTTTTTAAGGATTCTCTGGGGTTTTCACGATCAAGGTAAAGGCTTTCTATTTGAGAAATCCATTTATTAAATAAAGGGATTTTTTTCATTTCTTTCTTAACAATAAAGCCAAATTGTCGATTGATGGTCATGCATAATGCAGGAATATCAAAATTACCTTGGTGGTTACCCACAAATAAGACAGCTTCACTCGGGATATTTTCTAGGCCTTGAACATTGACTGTAATTCCAGCCCGCTTGATGAGGGCAGAACCGAATTTATGTTCAAGTAAATGAATATGCTTTTGATGTTCCTGCTTTTCACCCTTTGCTTTTAATCGTCTTATATTTTGAAAATCAGAAGTCAAACCAATTATATGGTAATAAAAATACATTACAAAAAAAATATTCTTTAGCATAGAAGTTCTCCCTTTCGTGTTTTTCATAATCTTTATAATATCATAAATGAAAGAGTATGAAAAGTGACTATTAAGTGGTATAGAAAGCAACACAAATTATGTTTATACTATGTTTTTTGCTTAATAAAAATATTTCCATTGATTAGATAAGGAATTATTTATATAATAAAAAATTAGGCAACACTATGAATAATAAAATCTATAAAAAATAATGACAATATAAATAAGAATGATTTTATGGAGGCAATCATGTTAAACAAATCTTGTAATGAATTTATTGAGGAACTGTCTTCGAAAGCTTCGGTTCCTGGAGGAGGCAGTTCATGTGCCTTTGTTGGAAGCCTAGGCAGTGCCCTTTCCAATATGGTATGCCAATTGACCTTGGGCAAAAAAAAATATGAGCACGTAGAAGAAGATATAAAAAAAATATTAACAAAGAGTACAGATATTATTGAACGATTAAAGGAACTCGTAAAAAAAGACATGGAGGCGTTTTTACCTCTTGCCAAAGCTTATGGTATGCCCTCTCAAACAGAAGAAGAAAAAGCATTAAAAGAGGAAGTAATGCAAAAGGCCCTTGTTGAAGCTTCCATTATTCCATTGGAGATAGCAAGATGCTGCGGTGAAGCCATTGATTTACATGAGGAATTAGAAATAAAGGGATCCAGGCCTGTTATAAGTGATGTTGGCGTGGGTGCTTTATTTTGTATGGCAGCTCTTCAGGGAGCTAATCTGAACATACTTATCAATACCTCAATGATGAATGATAGTATCGTCAAAGATTGTATCTTAGCAGAAATAGATGAATTGATTTCTAAATACGTACCGAAAGCTGAAAGCATTTATGAAAGAATAAAAAACACTTTGGTATAAAAAATAGAGGAGATAAAATGGCAGAGATATTATATGGATTACCTGTTGTAGAAGGTATAAAAGAGAATTTAATAAAAGAAATAAAGACATTATCAGAAAAGGGTATCCTACCAACCCTAGGAATCATTCGAGTGGGTAATAGACCTGATGATATGGCTTATGAAAAAAGGGTGCTTAAAAATTCTGCAGAAATAGGACTTGGAACCCGCGTCTTTAAATTAAATGAAAACAGTGATAGGGAGGAGTTTATTTCCAAAGTAAAAGAAATAAATGAGAATGAGAATATCCATGGAATACTCCTGTTTCGACCTTTACCAGATTTATTGGAGCAAAATGTTGCTGTAAACGAAATGATAAGTCCTAAAAAGGATATTGATTGTATGCATCATGAGAATCTAAGAAAAGTATTTGAAGGCGACGATACCGGACATTTACCGTGCACACCCGAAGCTGTATTAGCGATACTAAGGCATTACAACATTGATAGAGAGGGAGCCAATATTGTCATTGTCAACAGGAGCTTGGTCATTGGGAAGCCGTTATCCATGATTTTATTAAAGGAGAATGCTACTGTAACTCTTTGCCATTCTAAAACTAAAAATTTAATGGAAATCACAAAGAAAGCAGATATCGTTGTAACCGGTATAGGAAAAGGTGAATTTTTTACAAAGGATTACTTTAACAAAGACAGTATTATTATTGATGTTGGCATAAATTATAAAGATGGGAAAATGTGCGGTGATGTCAAATTTGACGAAGTGGAACCTGAGGTGAAGGCTATTACACCTGTCCCAGGGGGAGTAGGACTTGTTACATCTAGCATACTCTTAAAACATGTCATCGATAGCATAAAATAAGCGGCAATTCGTTAGAGGGTCATGGGTAAAAGACAATTAGCGCGAAGCATTAAATTGGCTCAAAAATATTGACACTAACCCATAATGAAGGTATAATGATTAAGCAATGTTTGAATAATTATTTAAAATGACTATAGATAGTTCATTGAAATAGGAGGTGTTTTGAGATGAAAATGACGTATCAACCTAAAAAAAGACAAAGAAAAAAGGAACATGGCTTTAGAAAAAGAATGAGTACAAAATCAGGAAGAAATGTTTTAAAAAGAAGAAGACTTAGAGGAAGAAACAGATTAACAGCATAAGACCGCTTCATATGTGGTCTTTTTCTTTAGGTTTTTGAGAGGCAGGATTTAGGATGTTAAAAAAAACTGTTCTAAGAGGGAAAAAAGATTTTGCCGGTTTATATAAAAAGGGTAAATCCAGTGCCAGTAAATATATCGTAGTTTTTTACAGAAAAAATAATTTGGAATACAACAGGATAGCTTTCTTAGCCAGTAAAAAAGTAGGTAAGAGCGTAGTAAGAAACAAAGCCAAAAGGCATATGAAGGAAATTTATCATTATTGTAGGAATAATATAGCTACCGGATATGATATAATATTCATAGGAAGAAATAATATAAATGATGTGGATTTTTTTGAGTTAAAAAGGACAACTATAAAGCTTCTACAAAAGATGAAATTACTTAAAGGTGATGTATCTTGAAACTTATATTCATATTTTTGATAAATTGCTATCAGAAATTTATTTCTCCACTAAAAGGAAATTCCTGTAGGTTTTATCCCTCATGCTCTGCTTATACAAAGCAGGCTATTATAAAGTATGGTGCAATTAAAGGGACTTTTCTGGGAATAAAAAGGATTTTAAAATGTCATCCTTTCCACCCCGGAGGATATGATCCTTTAAAATAGACTTTAGGAGGTTTATAGATGCAAGCATTAACTTCACTTATCGCAAAGCCATTAGGGCAACTTTTGATTTTTTTATATGGATTCATAGGAAATTACGGGGTTACGATTATCGTATTTACGATTGTCATAAAGTTTATCATGATTCCATTAACAGTCCATCAACTTAAGTCATCAAAAAAAATGCAGGAAATACAACCTAAAATTCAGGAGATTCAGAAAAAATATGCCAATAACAAAGAAATGATGAATCAGAAGACGATGGAGCTTTATAAGAATGCTGAAATAAATCCTCTAGGGGGTTGTTTGCCTTTACTTATCCAAATGCCGATTATTTTAGGATTATTTGCTTTATTAAGAACACCACAAGATTATATTACAGATCCCGGATTTTTACAGGTATTGCACGATTCATTCCTTTGGGTAACAGATTTAAGTCAACCGGATAAATGGATTTTACCTATCTTGGCAGGGGTAACAACCTATTTTTCTTTCTCCATGACCGGGAGTGGTATGGAATCCAATCCGTCTATGAAAACCATGAAATATATATTTCCTGTTATGATTCTTTGGATGGCCAGGTCCATGCCTGCAGGGCTTAGTTTATATTGGTTTGTAAGTACACTTTTTCAAATAGGTCAACAATTTTTTATGAATAAAGCAGGAAAGAAGGAGGCTTAAAATAGAATGAATTTTTGTGAAAAGTATGGCAAAACCGTTGAAGAAGCGGTAAGTCTTGCTTTAGCAGATTTAGATGTTTCTAAGGATTCAGTTACAGTCACTGTATTGGAGGAACCTTCCAAAGGTTTTTTAGGGTTAGGAGCAAAACTAGCTAAAGTCAGAGTTCAGGTAAACAAGAGGCCTATGGATATAGCAAAAGAATTTTTAAATGAATTATTTAAGAAAATGAAGCTAGACGTTAATTTTACAGCAAAACTTGAAGATAATATTATTCATATAAATATAGAAGGCAAGGATTCGGGTATAATTATAGGTAAACGTGGTCATACTCTTGATTCTTTCCAGTATTTAACCAGTTTAGTCGTTAACAAAAACAGGGAAGAATATTTACGTGTGATTATTAATGCAGAAAACTACAGGGAAAAACGAGAGCAAATATTAGAAAATCTTGCAAAGCGTTTAGCGGACAAGGTTCAAAAAACGGGGAGAAATGTTAGATTAGAGCCTATGAATCCCTATGAACGGCGCATAATACACGCAACGCTCCAAGGATATTCTAAAATTGAGACGCGAAGCGAGGGCGAAGATCCCTATAGAAGAATTATAATTGAGAAGAAACGTTAAGTATATTAGGGGGCTATCTTGGGAGAATATAGATAGTCCTTTTTTTATCAAAAAGGAGGGCCTAGTATATGGAAGATACTATTGTAGCACTCGCCACGGCTCCCGGTGAGGCAGGGATTGGAATTATAAGGATAAGTGGTAGCCAAGCTTTTGATATATTGAAAAGGATTTTTTTACCCCAATATATTCCTATAGATGAGATGGAAAATAGAAAACTAACCTATGGGCATATAGTGGATCAACAGAAAAGAATGATTGATGAGGTTTTATCAGTGATGATGCAGGCACCTCACACTTATACAAGAGAAGATATCGTAGAAATTCATTGCCATGGTGGGATGGTTCCTATTAGAAGAATCTTAGAAATAATTTTATCCCAAGGAGCCCGAATAAGTGAACCGGGCGAGTTTACAAAGCGGGCATTTTTAAATGGCAGGATTGATTTATCTCAGGCTGAAGCTATTATGGACATGGTATCGGCTAAGACCGATAAAGGATTTGATGTGGCAATTGGTAATCTTGAGGGGGGTCTATCGGAGAAAATTCGCCAATTGCGAAAAGAATTGCTTGAGATTCTTGCCCATGTTATCGTCAACATTGATTATCCGGATGAAGATATCGAAGAGATTACCTATGAAACCTTAGAAAAAAATGTAACAAATTTCATATCGAAGATAGGCGATTTAATTGATTCTTCAGTGACAGGCCGGATTATTAAGGATGGCCTTATAACGGTTATCATAGGTAAACCCAATGTAGGTAAATCCTCTTTGCTTAATTTATTGCTTAATGAAAACAGAGCTATTGTTTCTGGCATACCGGGTACAACACGAGATAGTATTGAAGAATTCATCAATATCGAAGGTATTCCACTTAGAATAATCGATACGGCCGGATTAAGGCATACAGAGGATGAGGTTGAGAAGATAGGTGTTGAAAAAACAAAGATTCTCTTTAATAAAGCGGATTTAATCGTGTATATGGTGGATGGTTCTGAAAAACTCACTCAGGATGATTATGATATCATGCAATTACTTCAGGATAAGAAGGCTATCGTCATTATTAATAAAACAGATTTAAAACAGGAAATTGAAGAGATTGAAATCAATGAACTATTGCCGGACAAAAAGACGATAAGCGTATCGGCAAAAGAGGGAATAGGTATTAACGATATTAAAACAACGATTTATAATATGGTCTTTGCAGGAGAGGTTCAACATGAAAATCCTTTTATCATAACGAACGTGAGACATAAGGATATTCTAATTAAAACGAAAGGTTTCTTACAGGATGCTCACAATATGATCCAATTAAAAGAAGCATTGGATTTTATAGAAGTAGACCTCAGAAGCGCTTGGGAATCCTTAGGAGAAATAATAGGTGAAACCATTGCAGAGAATATCCTTGATGAAATATTTTCTAAATTTTGTTTAGGAAAATAAGCTAAAGAAGTGGGGAATAATATGTCAAAAAATTTTTATATGGGTGAATATGATGTCATTGTTGTAGGTGCCGGCCACGCAGGTTGTGAAGCAGCACTGATTACAGCGCGCATGGGTGTAAAAACTTTGTTGTTATCTATTACATTAGAGGCTGTGGCTATGCTGGCCTGTAATCCTTCCATTGGAGGAACAGGAAAGGGTCATTTAGTCAGAGAAATAGATGCTTTAGGCGGAGAGATGGGAAAAAATATTGATAAAGCTTTTATCCAGTCGCGCATGATTAATACAGCCAAAGGACCTGCAGTTCATTCCTTAAGAGCTCAGGCAGATAAAAGGCAGTATCATATAGAAATGAAAAAGGTATTGGAGAATCAAGAAAACTTAGACGTCAAACAGGCTGAAGTTGTTGAAATCATCAAAGAAGGTGAAAAGGTCACAGGTGTTGTCACCAAGACAGGAGCAAGATACGATGGTAAGGCCATTATAGTTGCAACAGGAACCTTTTTAAATGGAAGGATATTCATGGGCGAATGGAATTTCCAAAGCGGTCCTGATGGACTTTCAACCGCTGTTTTATTGTCGGAGGGTTTAAAAAACATTGGTGTAAACCTCCGAAGATTTAAGACAGGTACGCCTGCACGGGTGGATAAAAAGACATTGAATTTTGAAAAAATGCTGGAACAACCTGGTGATAATGAGATTGTACCTTTCTCCTTTTCAAATGAGGAGCTCTATAAAGAGCAGATTCCTTGTTATTTAACATACACGAATCAAGCGACACATCAAGTCATACTTGAAAATATAAAGAGGTCTGCCTTATATGGAGGTCAGATAGAAGGCATCGGACCCAGGTATTGTCCTTCTATAGAGGATAAATTAGTGCGGTTTGCAGATAAAGAACGACATCAACTTTTTATTGAACCTGAGGGACTGGATACGGATGAAATGTATGTGCAAGGGATGTCTACGAGTTTGCCCGAGGATGTACAGGAAAAGTTTTACCGAACCATAGAAGGCCTTGAGAATGTAAAAATTGTGAGACCGGCCTATGCAATCGAATATGATTGTATCAATTCTACGGATCTTAAATTGTCTCTGGAGCATAAAAAAATTGAAAATTTATTTTGTGCAGGTCAATTTAATGGCAGTTCTGGCTATGAGGAGGCTGCAGCTCAAGGGCTCATGGCCGGTATTAATGCTGTTCAAAAGATTAGAGGGAAGGAGCCTTTTATTTTAGATCGTTCCGAGGCTTACATCGGTGTGCTTATTGACGATTTAGTGACAAAGGGAACAAGTGAGCCCTATAGGATAATGACATCCAAGGCAGAATATAGATTAATACTCCGTCAAGATAATGCGGATTTGCGATTAGTACCAAGAGCTTTTGCAGTGGGTTCCATATCTGAGCAAAGATACAGGGCATTTTTAGAAAAAAAAGAAATGATGGAAAAAGAGATGCAAAGGCTTGAAGAAACTTATGTTTATCCTAAGGATGTCAACGCTTATTTAATGCAAAATAAGAGTACACCTCTCAAAAACAAAGTTTCCTTAATTGATTTATTGAGAAGACCGGAACTCACTTATCAAGATATTAAAAACATCGATAAAACAAGACCTCTTTTAACAAGATCTGTTGAAAAACAAATTGAAATACAGGTTAAATATGCCGGCTATATTGACAAACAACTCAGTCAAATAGAAAAATTTAAGCGGTTAGAAAACAAAAAACTCGATGGGAATATGGATTATATGAAAATCAGCGGATTACGAATTGAGGCAAAGCAAAAATTAAATGAAACTAAGCCCCTTTCAGTAGGACAAGCTTCCAGAATATCCGGTGTATCGCCTGCAGATATCAATGTATTACTTATTTATCTGGAAAGGGAAAGAAGGATAAGTGAAAATGAAAATGCAGAATAGAAAATTTTTAAATACAACATTAGAGGCTTGTTTCATCGAAGATAGGGATAGCATTATCGATAAACTGGATCGTTATCAGGAAATGGTACTGGAATGGAACAAAAAAATAAACTTAACCTCTATAACACAAGAAGATGATTTTGTTTTAAAGCATTTTGTTGACTCTCTTTTATGTTGTCATTTTAAAGGCATGAAGGAGGCTAAGCTTATTGCCGATGTAGGAACGGGGGCCGGATTTCCGGGTATACCCTTGGCTATAACTTATCCTGATAAAGAATTTCATTTAATAGATTCCTTGAAAAAAAGATTAGGCTTTCTCCAGGAAGTGGTCGATGAATTAAAGTTAAAGAACATTGTTTTAATCCATGGCAGAGCCGAGGATATTGGGAAAGATGAAAAATACAGGGAAAAATATGATTTAGTTTTATCAAGAGCAGTAGCCAGATTAAATGTTTTAAGCGAATATTGTTTGCCTCTTGTAAAGTTAAATGGAACCTTTGCTGCCTTAAAAAGCAATGATGCGGAGGAAGAGGCCCATGAGAGCAGGAAAGCGATGAATCTCTTAGGAGGGGAATTAGAGCATCTTCAGGAAGATCTCAGTGATGGGAAATTACTAAATCATATGATTATTTATACTAAGAAAGTAAAAAATACGCCAAAGAAATATCCAAGAAAAGCGGGAGAACCGACGAAAACCCCAATAATTTAATTATTATTGGGGTTTTTTGTTGAATGAAAAGTAAAGGTTTTATTATCTCTGTAAAGAATAATATGTTGAAATGGAGTATTTGGGAGGTAAGGATTATGTTCAAGAGCAAAATTAATGAGATTAAAGAAGTTCCTTTGGCCTACATAAAGCCCAATCCAAATCAACCGAGAAAGTTTTTTAATGATGCAGATCTAATCGAATTGGCCAGCTCTATACAAGAAATTGGTATCATTCAACCGATTATTCTCAAAAGGAATAATGCTAAGGACTATGTCATTATTGCCGGTGAGAGGAGATACAGAGCAGCACAGATAGCTGGATTAAAAAAAGTACCTGCTATCATTAATAGTACAGAAGGTAGTCATACCATGGTCATGGCCTTGGTAGAAAACATACAAAGAGAGAATCTCAATTTTTTAGAAGAAGCCATGGCTATAAAAGAGCTTGTAGAGGGTTACGGCCTTAGTCAAAATGAAATAAGTAAAAAAATAGGTAAATCTCAATCCGCCATATCTAATAAAATGAGAATATTAGCATTACCAGAGGATATCTTAGATAAGCTTGTAAAAAACCAGCTGACAGAAAGACATGGACGTGCACTTTTGGGGCTCACTGATAAAAATAAGCTTGATCATGCTATTGGGTTAATCATCGAAAAAAAGTTAAATGTAAAGGAAACTGAAGCGTTGGTTAAAGCCCTGTCCAGTGTTAAAAAATTTGATAATAAGTCGAATAATGTAATTAAATACATAAATTACAGAATATACCTCAACACGTTAAAGAATGCCTTTAATTCGATATATGATAATGAAAAGCAAGCTGTCTATTCTCAAGTGGATTGTGGTGACTATATGGAGGTTATCATAAAAATACCTAAGGATAAACCGAAACTAATTGCTAGCAGTTAAATGTTTCACGTGAAACATTTAAAAGAGTAGAAAAGCATAGAAAACCATCTATGCTTTTTTTGTTAATAAAAATTATCTATTATTTTATAAAAAGTAAACATTAAGTGTCTATAATATTATATAATGAAGTTAGTTATAACAAAAATCCTATTATAGATAAATGCTAGAAAAAAGGAGAAGTTAGTTATGGGTAAAGCAATTGCCATTTTTAATCAAAAAGGCGGAGTAGGCAAGACGACAACGAATATAAATTTAGCAGCTTGTTTAGCTCTCAAAGGGAAGAAAATATTGGTTATAGATATAGACTCTCAAGGAAATACAACCAGTGGTTTAGGAATAGATAAAAGAAACTTAAAAAATACTATATATGAAATATTAATTGATGACACCATTGACCCAAAGGATGCCATTATTGAAACGGGTGTAAAAAACTTAAGCATTATTCCATCAAGTGTAAAATTAGCGGGAGCCGAAATTGAGCTTGTTGAAATGGAGGCTAGGGAAAAACGCTTAAAGAAGATTATTGATCATATAAAAGGAGACTATGATTATGTCTTTATTGATTGCCCGCCTTCATTAGGCTTGTTAACCATCAATTCTTTGACGGCTGTCGATAGTGTATTGATCCCTATACAGTGTGAGTTTTATGCATTAGAGGGTGTTAGTCAATTAATGAACACGGTAGAATTAGTTAATAGGAACCTCAATCCTAATCTTTCTATCCAAGGGGTTATCCTGAGTATGTTTGATGGCAGAACAAATTTATCGATTCAAGTTGTTGATGAAGTCAAAAAATATTTTAAAGACAAAGTTTATACGACAATTATTCCAAGGAATGTCAGGTTAGCCGAAGCACCGAGCTTTGGGTTGCCTATTGTTGAATATGACCCTAAATCTAAGGGTGCAGAAGCATACAAAGATTTTGCAGATGAGTTCCTGTATTTAGAAGGGGATGATGAATAATGGTTGCTAAGAGAACAAAAGCCCTAGGGAAAGGGTTAGAAGCATTATTTAATGATTCCAGTTTAAATAATATGATTACAAGAGATGAATCAGACGAAAGAAAAGAGTACATAGAAAAGATTAATATTAACAATATTAAGCCCAACGCCAATCAACCGCGTAAGCTTTTCGATGAAGAAAAACTCAATGAGCTTGCTGAGTCGATAAAGCAATATGGGATTATTCAGCCCATTGTAGTTCGAAAAAATAAAAACGGATATGAGATTATAGCCGGTGAAAGAAGATGGCGAGCTGCCAGGATAGCCAAGGTAGTTGATTTGCCTTGCATTATTAAAGATGAAGATACCAAAGATGATATTATTATTGCTATTATTGAAAATTTGCAAAGAGAAAATTTAAATCCTATAGAAGAGGCGGCAGCCATCGATCTTATGATTAAAGAATATAAGATGACTCAGGAAGAAGTGAGTAAGTCCTTAGGCAAGAGTAGACCATATATTACAAATATATTGCGCCTATTAAGACTATCTCCAGAAATACAGGAATATGTAAAGGATAACAGGATATCAAGCGGACATGCCAGGGCTTTAATTAATATTGATAATCCGGAGATTCAGAAAAAGCTTGCCGATATGACCATAGAAAAGGGCCTCTCTGTGAGACAATTAGAGATGATGGCTAACGATGAAAAGACAAGAAAAGTAAGTGAAAAAGTAAGAAGGAATCACGAAAAGGCCCCAGAGGTAATTGAAATTGAAGAAAAATTAAAAACCATTTTAGGTACAAAGGTAAAAATTAAGCACTCTGATAAAAAAGGTAAAATTCAAATAGAATATTATAGTTTAGAAGAGTTTGAAAGGATTATGGAATTCTTTGAGGAAAGATAAAATGTTTCACGTGAAACATTGTGGGAAAAGATAAGAGAGGTAATTTATGAAGATACAAGTCATTCATGGTCCCAATTTGAACATGTTAGGAATCAGAGAAAAAAACATTTATGGAACAATGTCACTGGAAAGCATCAACCGCTTGATAGGTGAGGCTGCAGAAAAATTAAAAATAGAGGTAAGTATTTTTCAGTCCAATCATGAAGGATCCATCATAGATAAAATTCATGATTGCTATAATAAGTATGACGGATTAGTTATAAATCCCGGAGCTTATACCCATTATAGCTATGCTATCCGGGATGCTATAGCAGCTGTTAGTATTCCTACAGTTGAGGTTCATTTATCCGATATTCAAGATAGGGAAGATTTCAGAAAAATATCCGTCATCAAAGATGTATGTGTAAAACAGATAGCCGGCAAAGGATATCTGTCCTACATTGAAGGTATAGAAGCATTGCTACATAGACAAGAAGAGAATTAATAGTGCCTACGTCGGGCTAAAAAGTTATCTAATTGTTCCGGAATGGATTCAGGTGTAGATTTTTTAGAATAAACGATGGTTACAAAGCTGCCGATTCTACCTCCTTTATATCGAATAAATTTGCTCAGGTAATCTAGAGTCCTATGGTATTTACCAATATTTTTGTTGCCTTGAACGGAGATGATATGGACCTTTTTGCCTGTTAAATTAGTAAATTCAATGAAGGTGTTGACTGCAGGATTCACATTGCTGGCCCAGATAGGAAATACAAGATAAATTGTACTATATTCGGATAAATCTTGCCATTTCCCATCTAATAAGGGAATTCGAGTATTCGTTAAAGCTTGAACCACGCCGCGCATATTACCGAGAAGACCCTTTCGTGGGCTTTCCTCAACAAGTTCAATAGTATCTATATTTAATGTCTTAGCTATGTAATTCGATATATTCCTACAATTTCCCGTATAAGAGTAAAACATGACTGCAGATTTCATTTAAAACATCCTTTCTGTACGAAGATAATTATTATTTACACTTTCTTATTATACTACAAAAAAGATGAAATATTTAGTCAAATAAATAAATTCAAATAATAAATTGTTGTTCTATGATATAATATCCTCGAAACCGAGGATATTATATGCCTCCGGCGGATTTTATGCCG
>CAYSBC010000025.1:0-27234 GCA_964429195.1 uncultured Eubacteriales bacterium
ACAAGGGATAAATATTTTTCCTCTGAAGTGGAACCCCTTGAAGTGACGACGATAGGAACCTTAGCTCCTACAATGAAACCCGCAATTTTAGCCCCCGCGGAATAAATTAAGGCTTTACCTAACATATTGCCCGCAGAAATAGTAGGGACGATGAGAATGTCGGCATCTCCTGTTACGGGGCTTTGATAGCCTTTAATGGCTGCCGATTTTTTGCTCATCATAAGATCATAGGAAATAGGTCCTTCAACTATACAATTTTTTATTTTTCCCTCTTGATTCATTTTCTTCAGAAGATCTCCGTCGACAGACTCAGGCATTTTCGGATTGACAATTTCAACGGCTGCAAGAACAGCGACCTTAGGCTCTTTATAGCCCAATTTTAAGAATACACTGACTGCATTCTCCAGGATGGCCTTCTTTTCCTCTAAATTGGGGTACATCATCATGCCTCCATCGGTTATCGCTAATAGTTTGTGGTAATTTGGAATCTCATAAAGCACAAGATGAGACATGATATTGGATACGGAGAAATGATTTTCCTTTCTTACAACAACTCTTAATAAATCTGCAGTTTGAATATTACCCTTCATCAGAAAGTCAGCCTGGTCTTTATGGATAAGCTCTACAGCTTTCTCTGCAGCTGCAATATCTTCAGGAGCATCAATAATAGCAATGTTTGCGGGATCTGTTTGCAATTTACGTAAGATGTCTTTTATTTCATTTTCATGACCGATGAGAATAGGCTCTAGGATGCCATTGTTTCTAGCATGGAAAACGGCTTCCAGGGTATGCTTTTCATGTGCGGCGACAACAGCAACCCTTTTAAGAGTATCCGTTTTTTTAACGCTTTCAATTAATTCTTGAAAATTTCTATACATCTGCATTCCCCCTTATATTCTATTAAGGAAAATAGATTAATCAGTTTCATCAATCGGATGGTTCAATTTCAAAAGACTCCAAAACAGAAGAAATAATGTCATCTCCGAATATGAACTCACGTTTTATCAGACCGACTCCTTTTTTATAGTATTCAAACATTTCAGAGTCAGGAGTAAGAATTTGAACTTTAATACATTCATCAAAAACACCAAGGGGTGTTGTTACAGAAGCATTCACATCTACAATTTCCCTTGATTGATTATCATGGGTCCACTTTGTTCCAGCCTCAATAGGGCTTTTTAGCAAAATGGTAGCATCATTATCCGGTTCATTTAGCCGGTCTTCCATCTCATATTCTTCTCCTTGGAAAAATACCCGCGTCACAGCGTCAGAGGTGACCAAGAAAACATTTGCAGATACAGTGCCTCCGTTATCCTCCATGACTTGAAACCTATTGCCATCAACATAGATGATTTCACGAGTAAAGCTAGCGTATTCCATTCCATCACCTAAGTAAGACCAATGATTCCCTAGGGAAGCGGGAAAGAATGGAGATAACTCTGAGGTTTCATTTCCGTTTTCTTCGAATTCATCCGAGTTATTATTGGTACAGCCTGTAAATGCAAGTAATAGGAAAAGCAAAAATAAAAACCCAATTAATTTTTTCGATTTTTTCATAAAAACACCTCTCTATCATGTATGGTTAGTAAGTTTTAGTTTGCCCAATTTGTATTGCATTATCTAAGATAGCCTGTATATAATTTATCAGTGGCATAATGCAAATGCAATCTTTAAAAATATTTGTTATTTTAAATCAAGAGTGTTGACATTGGTTAAAGATAATGATAATTTTTATCAATAAGGAAAAAACAGAGTAATCGATAATATAAAGCAGAAAGGCATTAATGGAGGGGAGAAAAATGATTATTGCACTGGCAGGTAACCCTAATTCAGGTAAAACAACTTTATTCAATGCTATTACAGGCAAGACTGAATATGTTGGCAATTGGCCGGGAGTGACGGTTGAAAAGAAAGAAGCAAGTCTTAAAAAAAGGTATAATAAAGGTGGCCAAGATATAAAAATAGTTGACCTTCCGGGAACCTATTCTATTTCTCCTTTTACAGGGGAAGAAGCCATTACAAGGGACTTTATATTGGGAGAAAATCCGGATGTTATCATTAATATTGTTGATGGTGCCAATATTAGCAGAAGCTTATTTTTTACTACTCAACTTTTAGAGCTGGGAATTCCGGTGGTTTTAGCAATTAATAAAAGCGATGTTATAACAAAAAGAGGAGATACCGTTGATCTTTTGAAACTGGCAAAAACACTAGACTGTAGGGTCATTCCTATAACGGCGACCACTGGTGAAGGGCTTTCGAAATTAATGGATGCAGCTATTTTAACAGCCCAAGAAAAGAAAAAACAAAAGGAACCGAACTTTGAAGGGAAGGAATCTGCCGATTCGGACAAAGCAAGACAAAGATTTATAGATAGCATTATTGAAGAGTGTCAAGTCATCACTAGAGATGTTACTAAGGTATCCATATCCGATAAAATAGACTCTATTGTTGCTCACAAGTGGCTTGGTATTCCTATTTTTTTCCTCATTATGTGGGGGCTATTTTCCTTGGCCATCGGTGGTCCGGGGGGCTACTTATCGGAAATGCTAAACGAGGTTGTATTTGGCGAAATGATACCTGATTTTGTCAATAACTTGTTTAACAATATGGGTGTTCATCCATTTTTGCATGCCTTGGTAGTAGATGGTGCTATCGGTGGGGTGGGAGCTGTTATAGGTTTTCTGCCCATTATTATGATCTTGTTTTTCTTATTGGCACTCCTTGAAGACTGCGGTTATATGGCAAGAGTAGCTGTTATTATGGATCGCTATTTGAAAAAGATCGGCTTGTCCGGCAAGGCTATTATTCCTATGCTTGTAGGTGCAGGATGTTCTGTGCCGGGTGTTATGGCTACAAGAACGATAGAAAATGTCCACGAGAGAAGAATAACAACCATACTCACACCTTTTGTACCTTGCGGAGCAAAGATACCAATCATTGCATTGTTTGTAGCTGTATTTTTCCCCAACAGTCCTTGGGTTGGAGCCAGCATGTATATTATAGCATTCTCAATTATCATCTTGGCAGGCTTATTCTTCAAAAAAGTATTTGCATCGGAGAACTTGGATTCATCACAATTTATTATCGAGCTACCAGAATATAAGATACCTAGCCTATCCCACGCTTTTATTCAAATGATTGATAAAGGGAAATCATTCATTTATAAAGCCGGAACGATAATCCTGGTTTGTAATACTTTAGTATGGTTTGCTCAAGCCTATGATTTTAGCTTGCAAGCTGTTGAAGATCAAAGCTTAAGTATTTTAGCCATCGTTGGATCCGTCATAACACCTATTTTTGTACCTATCGGATTTATTGGTTGGCAACTTGCAGTGGCTTCTATAACAGGTCTTATTGCTAAGGAAAATGTTGTAGCCACTTTTGCTGTTCTCTTAGCAGTTGCATCGGAAGAAGCCTTGCATTTACCGGGTGGTGCTCTTACACAATTTTTTACACCGGTGACGGCATTTGCATTTCTTGTTTATAATTTATTCTCACCTCCTTGTTTTGCAGCCATTGGAGCTATGAATACAGAGTTCAACTCTAAGAAATGGTTGTTTAGAGCGGTAGGCTTTCAATTTGGGGTAGGTTATCTGGCCGCTATGTTGATAACCCAAATCGGAACACCTATTTTTTATGGGAAATTGGCGGCAGGTTTTGTACCGGCTGTTCTTATCGCTATTATTACAGTAATTGCTATTATAGTTTTCATAAAAAAGAAAAACATAAAGCATACAAAAGTCAAGGCGGCTTAAAGTTTTGAAGTTTATATTGACACCTTTTAGGTAGAGTGATACAATTTTTATAGAAATGAATAGAACCTTCAGGGCAGGGTGAGATTCCCGATCGGCGGTAAAGTCCGCGAGCCGTTAGGCAGACTTGGTGTAATTCCAAGACCGACAGTTAAAGTCTGGATGAAAGAAGGTATATGCATGTTGGCGTTTGCCTATGTGTAATTATACTCTAATGTGAAGCAAAAACTCTGAAGGTTATCTTCAGAGTTTATTGTTTTTTGCAAAAGACAGATGAAAGTCATAAGTTAAAAAATAAAGGGAAAGCTTGATAAGAGAAATAATTATAAAAAATGTGGGGTAGTAAAATGGACATCGAATATATGAAAAGGGCTATGGAGTTGTCCCTTCTAGGAAGAGGTTATACCAATCCGAATCCATTAGTAGGTGCAGTTATAGTAAAGAATGGGAAAATCATAGGTGAGGGATTTCACCAAGTCTACGGAGGTCCTCACGCTGAGGTCAATGCCTTTAACAATGCTACTGAAGACCCAAAGGGTGGAATCCTGTATGTGACACTAGAACCTTGCTCTCATTATGGCAAGACACCACCTTGTGCAAATGCCATTGTAGAAAGGGGCATTGAAAGAGTAGTCATTGGCATGAAAGATCCCAATCCCTTAGTAGCAGGTAAGGGGATAGAAATTTTAGAACAGAATGGCATCCAGGTCAAAACGGGCATATTACAGGATGAAATAAGCAAGATAAATGAAATATTTTTGAAATACATTACAACCCAAAAGCCTTTTTGTATTCTTAAGACGGCCATGACTCTCGACGGAAAAATTGCGACGGCTAGTGGGGATTCCAAATGGATTACCAATGAAGCTTCCCGGGCTTATGTGCATGAGCTGCGGCATCAAGTAGCAGGAATTATGGTAGGAGTCAATACAGTTCTCATTGATGATCCCATGCTAACAACGAGGTTAGAACATAAAAAGGGAATAGACCCTATAAGAATCATTGTGGATACACGAGGGAGAATACCTTTAGAGGCTAAAGTTTTAAATACAGAATCAAAAGCAAAGGCAATCATAGCGACGACAAAATTAATAGATTCCTCAAAAGTCAAGGCTTTACAATCTCTAGGGGCAGAAGTCATTATCACTCCTTTAAAGGAAGACAAGGTGGATTTAGCAGATTTAATGAGACAATTAGGCGATATGAAAATAGACAGTGTTTTAATTGAAGGTGGATCCACACTGAATTTCAGTGCTCTAGAGGAGGGGATTGTTGATAAGGTTATAAGCTTTATAGCCCCCAAGATTATCGGCGGGAAAGATGCTAAAACACCTGTTGGCGGTGAGGGCCTATCTAAAATAAAGGATGCTTTTATTCTAAAGGATATTAAGATAACAAAATTCGACGAGGATATGATGATTGAAGGCTATTTGGAAAGGAGTGAAAGATAGATGTTTACGGGACTCATAGAGGAAATTGGTATTGTCGATAAGGTTATCCAAGGCGCGAAGTCTGCCAAGATAACAATAAAGGCTCACAAGGTCCTCGAGGGAATCAAGCTGGGAGATAGCATTAGTACCAATGGTGTATGTCTTACGGTGACAAGCTTTAGCAAGGATAAATTTGATGTGGATGTCATGCCTGAAACTATGCGCAGGAGTAACCTGGAAAACATCCGATCAGGATCTAAGGTTAATCTAGAAAGAGCTGTAAGAGTAGGGGATCGATTGGGTGGCCATATTGTATCGGGGCATATTGATGGTGTAGGTCTTATTAAAGCCATTGAGGAGGAAGATAATGCGACTTGGATTACCCTAGAGGCTTCCCCGAGTATTATGAAATATATCATTAACAAGGGTTCTATTGCTGTGGATGGGACAAGTCTAACGGTTGCTTATGTAGATGATTCTACTTTAAAAGTATCTATTATCCCTTTAACAAAGGGGGAGACGACATTGCTAAGCAAAAAGGTTGGAGAAGAAGTGAATTTAGAGTGTGATATGATTGGGAAATATGTGGAAAGGCTCATGCTATTCGGGGATAAAGATCAATCAAAGGAACCAAAGGGTTCTATTGATATAGATTTTCTAAAACAAAATGGATTTGCATAAAGGAGGGTAATATAAATGAATAAATTTAATACGGTTGAAGAAGCCATTGAGGATATCAAGGCTGGTAAAATGATTGTGGTTGTAGATGATGAAGACAGGGAAAACGAGGGTGACTTGTTAATGGCTGCTGAAAAGGTTACTCAAGAAGCTGTCAATTTTATGGCAACCTATGGCAGGGGTCTTATTTGCACACCCATGACACAGGAAAGGCTAAGAGAATTGGATATTTTCCCAATGGTATCCAATAATACAGATCCTAAAGAAACAGCCTTTACTGTATCTGTGGATGCTATAGAAAGTACTACCGGCATATCTGCAGGAGAGAGGGCAGCAACAATTCAAAAGCTTATCGAACCAAGTACAAGACCGGATGGCTTTACAAAGCCGGGTCATATCTTTCCACTTGCAGCCAGAGAAGGCGGTGTTTTAAAAAGAGCCGGTCATACTGAGGCTGCAGTAGATTTACCTAGGTTAGCAGGACTTTATCCTGCAGGCGTTATATGTGAAATCATGCATGATGATGGAACCATGGCAAGAGTTCCGCAACTTATGGAATATATTAAAAAGCATGATTTAAAGATTATTACGATAGAAGACCTTATCGCTTATAGACGAAGAAATGAATCTTTAGTTGAAAAGGCATCAGAGGCCAACTTACCTACAAAATATGGTGAATTTAAAGTAATAGGTTATGTCAATAAGCTCAATGGAGAACATCATGTGGCCCTTGTCATGGGAGATATATCTGAAACTGAAAATACTCTTGTCAGAGTCCACTCTGAATGTCTAACCGGGGATGCTTTTGGATCACTCCGATGTGACTGTGGAGAGCAGTTTGATGCAGCTATGAAACAGATTGCAAAAGAAGGAAAAGGAATTATGCTCTACATGCGACAAGAAGGAAGAGGAATAGGGCTTATTAATAAAATTAAGGCTTATGATTTACAAGATAAGGGTTTAGATACAGTGGAGGCCAATCTTAAATTAGGCTTCCCTGAGGATATGAGAGATTACGGTATTGGTGCCCAAATATTAGCTGATTTAGGCGCAAAGAAGATTAGGCTTATGACGAATAATCCCAAAAAGGTAACCGGTATTGCAGGCTATGGTATTAAGATAGTTGAAAGAGTACCTATTGAAGTGGGCATTCATGAAGAAAATGAAAATTATTTAGAAACTAAAAAAATAAAAATGGGACACATATTAAACTTAGGAGGGGACGCTCATGAAAACATATGAAGGAAAACTAATTGCTGAAGGGCTGAAATTTGCTATTGTTGTAGGAAGGTTCAATGAATTTATTGGGGGCAAGCTGCTTACAGGAGCATTAGATGCTTTAAACAGACATGGTGTTGATGAAAAGGATATTGAAATTATCTGGGTGCCGGGCGCTTTTGAAATTCCTTTAGCGGCAAAGAAATTAGCAAAATCTAAAAAATATGATGGAGTCATCTGTTTAGGAGCTGTTATAAGGGGAAGTACACCACACTTTGACTATGTATCCAGTGAGGTTACAAAGGGCATAGCCCTAGTATCTCTTGAAACAGAGTTACCTGTAATATTTGGAATATTGACTACAGATACCATTGAACAGGCTATTGAAAGATCAGGAACAAAAGCTGGAAATAAGGGAGCGGATGCTGCTGTTACTGCCATTGAAATGGCCAATCTGCTTAAAGAAATATAAATATAATTTAATTAGCATGGTATGTAAAAAAGTGTATCAAAGATTAGAGTGTTCCTGGAAAGGTGCATTTTAATAGGAGATACACTTTTTTTATTTAAGTCCTATAGATATGTATAAAAATATGATAGAATAATAGCGTTTATAAGAACAAGGAGAGTAATAATGGCGAATTACGATTTTGTTTTATTGGATGTCGATGATACACTCATTGATTTTGCTTTAAGTGAAAGGCAAGGTATAAAACATGTCTTTCGAAAGTTTGATTTACCTTTTGATGAGGACATTTACCGTACATATAGACGTTTAAATATAGAATTATGGGAATCCTTTGAACGAGGCGATATAACTAAAGAGGATTTATTAAGGGTGCGGTTTGAAAGATTATTTGAAATATACGACTTAAGCGCAGATATCAAGGCTTTAAATAAAGATTATCAAATGAGCTTAGGAACAAATATCAGATTAATCCCCAATGCAATGAAGGTATGCAAGGAATTGAATGCCTACTGTACTTTAGCAATCGTGACAAATGGGACGATTGCTGCTCAAAAAAATAAACTAAGAAATTCAGGACTTGATAGAATTATTCCTTATATCTTTATTTCAGACGAGCTAAAATACGGTAAACCGGATCCGCGTTTTTTCGAACATGTTTTTAGTATCATAAAAGCAGATAAAAGGGATAGAGTATTAATTGTAGGTGATTCCTTAGGCTCGGATATAAAGGGCGGAAACAACGCGGGTATCCATACCTGTTGGTATAATCCGAACAAAAAAGAATTAGATCAGGATGTAAAAATCAACTATGAGATAACAGACTTACAAGAGCTCAGAAATATAATATTAAATAAGTACTAAGGAGTTTAAAATTTGAAAAAGAAAATAATAGTTTTCTGTATCATATTGATATTTTTAGCTACCGGATGCACTCCTGATAAGAATCAGTATATCTCTGACAATGCATTCTTATTAGACACCGTAATAAATATAAGGATATATGACCAGAAGGATAAAAAAATCTTAAAGGATGCATTTGATAAAATAAGCGATTTAGAAGATTTGTTAAGTGTACATAGAATAGGAAGCGACCCATTCAAGATTAACGAAGGTGCCGGCAAGGAATGGGTGGATATTTCCGAGGAAACATTAGAAATCCTCGCCGTATGTCAGGAGATTTCAAGTTTATCCAATGGCTATTTCGATGTCACTGTAGGTCCTTTAGTAAAGCTATGGGGCATTAAACCGCCTAATGGGTATGTACCAACAAAGGATGAGCTTATCAATGCCTTGTTGTTGGTTGATTATAGAAAGCTTAAGATTGATTCTGTGAATTCGAAGGCATTTTTAGAAGCTGAAAACATGGAGATTAACTTAGGTGCCATTGCAAAGGGCTATATTGCAGAAAAGATAAAAGAACAATTAATAGAAAAGGGTGTAAAAAGTGGTGTTATCAATTTAGGTGGGAATATAGTTATTATAGGCAACAGGGTTGATGGGAAGGGTTTCATGGTTGGCGTACAGGAGCCCAACTCCGGGAGAAATGAATACTTGGGTTTAGTGGAAGTATCAGATAAGGCTGTTGTTTCCTCTGGAACCTATGAACGTTTTTTTGAACAGGATGGTAAAAGATATCACCATATATTAAATCCATATACAGGTGTTCCTGAAGAAAACAGTCTTGATGGGGTAACTGTTATTGCAGAGGATTCTACCTATGCAGATGCCTTGTCCACCACATTTTTCTTGTTAGGATTAGAGGATGGCTTATCCTTAGCAGAAGGGATGAAAGAAGTTCAAGCTGTATTTATAACAAAGGATAAGAAGATTTACACCACATCGGGATTAAGGAATAACTTTAAACTAGAAAAGGACACCGAGTATGTCATGGTGAAGTGAGATTTACTATTTGATATGCATAGGGTGAAGAATAAAATGAAAAGAATTGAAGTAGTAGCGGCAGTTTTAAGAAAAGAAGGTAAAATATTTTGTGCCCAAAGGAAAGATGAAGGTCCCCTAGCTAAAAAATGGGAATTTCCAGGGGGGAAAATAGAGACTGGTGAGACAAGAGAAGAAGCCTTAGTAAGAGAGCTTTACGAGGAATTAAATATTCAAGTTCAAGTTGGTGATTTTATTATGACAATAGAGCATCAATATCCAACTTTTCATATAACTATGCATGCCTATTATTGTAATATGGATAATGCTATACTAGAGTTAAGTGAACATTTGGATAGTAAATGGCTCAATCCTATTCAGCTTGGTCAACTCGATTGGGCTGAAGCAGATATACCCATTGTCAAGAAGGTTATGGGTGCTGAATAGAGGGAGATTGCTATGGAAAAGGGTATATATGAACAGCTTATAAACCTAGAAATACAGCAATACCTAGAGGAAATGGAGTCCTCAGGCAACAAGATACAAAAGCGATCTATTGATGAAGGGGAAGCCCATATTGTATTGTCCAGGTATATAGAAGAAGTAGTTCAAAAGGCACTTTTATTTATCCGTGAGGAAAAGCAAAACGATCAAAAAAGTAAAAATAAATTAATTCATCAGATCCAAATATGCAATATGTTAATTCAACAGCTATCTGAGGTTTTGGACGAGAATGCTTTTAATGATTACCAAGTGTCTGAAAAATCGGAGTTATTATTATCTATTTATTCTACACTTAATAGCCCTTATGCAATCAATGAAAAATTAGTACCTATTAGACCAGAAACTTCTATAGCAAATAGTTCCTTGTTTACGGGGTCGACAAGGGAATCTGATCTTGATTCTGAACTTAATAAGGAGATTAAATCTTCAGATCGAATAGACATCTTAATATCTTTTATAAAATGGAGCGGCTTAAGATTAATTTATGATGCTTTAAAGGAATGTAGCATGAATGAAGGTCATGAAGTGAGGATCATTACAACCTGTTATATGGGGGCAACAGATCCTGGCGCTATTGAAAGACTAGCAGAATTACCTAATGTAAAAGTCAAAATTTCTTATGATACAAATTATACTCGTCTTCATGCAAAATCATATATATTTCATAGAAACACCGGATTTACAACAGCATACATAGGATCCTCAAATATGTCTAGAGTAGCTATGACAAGTGGTCTGGAATGGAATTTGAAAATTAGCGAAAAAGATTCCTTTGAGGTTATTCGCAAAGTTAAGGCAACCTTTGAGAGCTACTGGAATAGATACGATTTTCAATTTTTTGAACATAATAGCAAGGAACATAGGGATAGGTTAAAGGCTTCCATTTTCTATGAAAGAAAAGGTAAATATGATAGTAAAAACAATATTTTAATTGCGCCTTTTGATATCAGACCTTACCAATATCAAGAAGAAATCTTGGAAAGATTGAGGGCAGAAAGAGAAATATTCGGTAGGTATAAGAACCTCATTGTTGCAGCTACAGGAGTTGGTAAAACAGTCGTAGCAGCCTTTGATTTTTTAAGATTTTATAAAAAGAATCCTAGAGCGAAATTGTTATTTGTCGCCCATAGAGAAGAAATATTGGATCAGGCAATCAGTACATTTAGAGGGATTCTTAAGGATTCAGATTTCGGAGAAGTCCTTTCAGGGAATACAATGATAACAAGTATAAAGCATCTTTTTATAATGATCCAATCATTTAATAGTAAAAAATTATATGAAGAAACAACTAATGATTATTATGATTTCATTATTATCGATGAATTCCACCATAGCGCTGCAGAATCTTATAGAAAATTATTAAGCTATTATAAACCCAAGATATTATTAGGATTAACAGCTACACCAGAACGGATGGATGGCCAAAATATATTAGAATATTTTGATAACCGTATCGCATCAGAGATGCGATTACCGGAAGCAATTGATCATAAATTGTTAGCACCTTTTCATTATTTTTGCGTAACAGATACTGTGGATTTATCCGAATTAAAATGGACGGCAGGGGGTTATCAGGTTAATGAATTAACCAATCTTTATATCTTGAATCATGAAATAAGATTAAAAACAGTTTTTGAGAGTATGAAAAAATATCTGACAAGCATTGATGAGGTCAAAGGAATAGGGTTTTGCGTAAGTGTTGAACATGCAAATTATATGGCTGAATCCTTTACAAAAAAATGCGAGATAGAGTCTGTGGCAGTTACCAGTAAAACAGATAATGCAACTAGGAAAAGGGCAAAGACTAAGCTAATCAATGGGGAGATTAAAATGATCTTCACAGTAGATGTCTTTAATGAAGGGGTTGATATTAAAGAGATTAATACGGTACTATTTTTACGACCGACGCAAAGTTTAACTGTATTCTTACAACAGTTAGGGCGGGGTCTCCGCCACGCCGAAAACAAAGAGTGTCTTACTGTTCTCGATTATGTTGGTAGAGCTCATGAGAAGTATAATTATGAAGAACGTTTTAGGGCTTTACTTCACAAAGCACAAAGGCCTTTGATTAAGAGCATCGAGGAGGAATATTTAAGCTTACCACGCGGCTGTCATATAAAGATGGAAAAGTTAGCAAAGGAATATATACTAGACAATATTAAGGCGGCTATCATAAATCAAAATTCCCTAATTAATAAAATCAAGATGTTTATTGAAGATAGTAGCAATCAAGAACTGACGCTAAGGAGTTTTTTGAAATATTATAACATCAGCCTTTCCGAATTTTATGGCACATCGCTTAATCGAAGCCTCTATAGCTTAAAATGCAGTGCATTGAATAAAGAGATGAATAGTAATTATGATATGAAAATGGTAAAAAGGTTTAAAAATTTGTTTTACCTAGATAGCAGAAGGATTTTAGAGGCTGGGATTAACTTTTTTAGCGAAAAGGTGAATGACTTCAATGATCTAAGAATAAAAGCAATTCTATATTATAGTTTTTATAATTCGACACCTGCAAACCAAGGGTTGATGAATTTGCTTGAGGGGCTTCTTAATCTTCGTAATGATAAGCACTTAACGGAAGAGATCCTTGAAATTCTCTTATATCAATATGAAAGGTTACAGTTCATAGATACTCATCAAGATATGAATGTTGAAAGTCCACTAGATGTTCATTGTACCTATACATTGAACCAGATATTAGCAGGGGTGGGATATTATAATGAATTAGGAATGCCTGCATTTAGGGAGGGTGTATTGTATCTGCCTAAAGAGAAAACGGACATTTTTTTCGTAACACTCAATAAAAGCGATAAGGATTATTCCAGTGAAACTATGTATGAAGATTATCCAATCAATGAAAAAAAATTTCATTGGCAGAGTCAAAACAAGACTTCCTCTAATAGTGAAACAGGAAAAAGATATATAAATCATATAGAGCAAAATCATGACATTTTGCTCTTCGTTAGAGAGTACAGAATAAGAGATGGCTACTCAAGCCCTTATTTATTCCTTGGGAAAGCAAAACATATTAGCCATTCGGGATCAAAACCAATCAATATTGTATGGGAATTAGAGAAAGAGATGCCACCAAGATTTCTTGAAGATAATTTGAGTTTGGCTAACTAGAGCATTAAAACAAGCACTTGAAAAACTTTAGTCTAAAAAACTTCTTCTTGACATAGTGATAGAATGAATAATATAATTAGAAAACAGTTTTATTATTTTCAAAACATAATTTTATACTGCTGAATTTCTGTTTATGAAGAACAGGATACGGGGGAACCAATTACTTGGGGTGAATCCGGTATGTATTCCGGTAGGGCTAAGAATCTTTCGGTCCGAATCCGACAGCTAACCTCGGAAGCTTTGAAGGATAGGGGATTTTCCTTTGGAGCGATTTTTACAATAAGTGATAAATCGCTTTTCTGTTTACCCTTATTTAAGTATAAGGTGGAGTGAAAAAACATAGCAAATAATTTCTTTACAATAGATAAAGAACACAAAATAGGAGAACTAGGAGGTAGAAGATGAACGTAAAATATAACAAGCAAACTAAAATGATGGAGATAGAATTCCAATACAGAGATGTAAAAGAACCAAACTTATTTAGAAATATTTATCCCTATAATGATGTACCGAGATTAGTATTTAATCATCGAATTGTACCTATGAATATTCCGGAGAAACTTTATATTACGGATACAACCTTTAGGGATGGGCAACAATCCCGTTCACCTTATACTGTGGAAGAAATAAGTAAACTTTTTGATTTACTTCATGAATTAGATAACGGTAGTGGGATTATTAAGCAAAGTGAGTTTTTTCTCTATTCCAAAACGGATAGAGAAGCGCTCTATAAGTGTATGGAAAAGGGTTATGATTTTCCACAGATTACAGCTTGGATTAGAGCTAAAAAAGAAGATTTTCAACTTGTCAAAGACATGGGTATAAAAGAGACAGGTATATTGGTTTCCTGCTCCGATTATCATATTTTCAAGAAATTAAACATGACCAGAACAGAAGCAATGGATCAATATTTGGATATTGTTTCCTCAGCTTTAGAAGCTGGAGTCATTCCAAGATGCCATTTTGAGGATATAACCAGAGCAGATTTCTATGGTTTTGTGTTGCCTTTTGTGAACAAACTCATGGACCTTTCCAAGCAAGCGAATATGCCTGTCAAGGTAAGAGCTTGTGATACATTAGGCCTAGGGGTGAGCATACCGGGGGTTGTATTACCTCGAAGTGTACCGCAGATTATGTATGGTCTCGTTAATTATGGTCCCGTACCTTCAGAGTGGATAGAATGGCATGGTCATAATGACTTTTATCAAGCTGTTACGAATGCAACTACGGCCTGGCTTTATGGTGCAGCGAATGTCAATACATCCTTACTGGGTATTGGAGAAAGAACTGGGAATACACCACTAGAGGCCATGGTTATGGAATATACGCAACTCAGAGGAGACAGCGGTGGAATGGATTTAAGGGTTATCACTGAGATTGCTGAATACTATGAAAAAGAGCTTGGCTATGAGATACCGCCTAGAACACCTTTTGTAGGTAAAGACTTTAATGCTACAAGAGCAGGTATCCATGCAGATGGTATACTTAAAGATGAGGAGATTTATAACATATTTGATACGACTCAAATATTAGGAAGACCACCCAAAATAATCATTGATGCTTTTTCAGGTCTTGCTGGGATTGCGGACTGGTTAAACAAGCACTTTGGCATCAAGGGCGATGAAGCTTTTGATAAGAAGAGCGAAGAGGTTGTCAAGATAAAACAATGGATAGATGAAGAATATGCAACAGGAAGGACTACTTCAATCAGTGATTCTGAGATGGAGTGGCTCGCAGGAAAACATTTTCCTGAATTAGTAGGTAAGACACAGGGTATTGAAAAATAAATTAGCTAAATAAAAACAAAAGAGAAATAAGCTTAACTTATTTCTCTTTTTTCTATATATTTCTCCATATCTTTTTCTGTGATATTTTTCCCTTTAGGGTGATGCCTTTCATCATTATTGGCAGTGATAATTTTGAGTTTTCGGGTGATGTTGGTAAGGGATATAGGAAAATCACTACCAATCTCACCGTCGAGGTCGGTACCTACATTGGCATCGGATTCGATGAGCAAGTCCGATGTCTGAAAATAAGTGATAGTAGGGCTATCAACGTGACTTCCATTTAAAATTTTAAAAAGTAAAAACATTAAATCTTTAAAGGGAGCCTCTTTAAACAAGAAAACATTAAATAGTCCATCGTTGATAGAGGATCCAAGGGATAACTTTTTAAAACCCCCTGCAGAGCTACCGTTCATAACCAGCATAAAGTAGATGCTTTCTGTTATATTTAAAGAATCGCTGGTTATCGTTACATCAAAGGGCCTGATATTGGGGAATTCTTCAATACCTTTTAAGTAGTAAGCAAAGACCCCCATATTATCTTTAAGCTTTTTATCTGTTTTCTGGCTTATATCCACTAAAAAACCCAGGCTGGCCACATTGATAAAATATTTATCATTAGCTAAGCCTATATCGCTATAGGTGAAATTATCACCTAAAAGGATCTGAGTAAGCTTAGGAATATTTTTAGGCAAATTGAAGTAGGAAGCATAATCATTAGCGGTGCCAACCGGATAGATGCCTATAGGAAGATTGACATCACATTTCATCATAGCATTAACTACTTGATTAATAGTTCCATCGCCACCGGCGATTAATATTTTAGAATATTCCTTTGTATTGAGGCAAGCAATTCTCTCCTGAATGGTTTCATTATCGTTCAGCCTGTAAATAACCAAATCCATATTATTCTTATTGAATTGTTCAAGAATATAATCTAAATTATTTTTAAAGCTACCATTTCCTGAGAAAGGGTTATAAATAAGTAATACTTTCATCTTTAGGCACCTCCCTCCTTCTAATGTAGTGTGCATTATAATATAATTTCCATGCAGATTTCATCACAGTTTGGAAACTTTGGACAATTTATACATTCTCCCCATATCTTTTGGGGCATGTTGTTTTTATCGACAATAATAAAGCCTTGTTTTTTAAAGAAATCTACTTGGTAGGTTAAGGTAAAGACTCGGGGTATGCTCAATTCACGGGCTTCTTCCAAAAAAAATTCAACTAAACCACGACCAATCCCCCTATAAGAATACTCCTCCTTAACAGCAAGACTTCTTATTTCAGCTAAGTCGTTCCATAAAATATGTAATCCTCCTACGCCTGCAATAACACCATCAATCTCAACGACGGCAAAATCTCTGATATGTTCGAAAATATTGCTTCGTGATTTGCTGAGCATTAAACCGGTAGCAGCATAGTGATTGACAAGTGCCAAGATATCCTCTACATCGGATAGTTTTGCTTTTCTTAAAATCATTAGAAAATCATCTCCTTAAGCAACTAGTATAACAAAAAAAGAAGCCTTATTCAACTTGTTAGAAGGCTTCCCATACTATTTAAAATTCTTTTTTTAGCCAAATCTTGATTTCCCTTTCGACGCTCTCCTTAGAATCAGAAGCATGAACCAAATTTTCTGTAGTGTGATAGGCATAATCCCCTCGAATAGTACCCGGATCAGCATCCTTAGGGTCTGTTGCGCCATGTAATTTCCTCACAACAGAAATAGCATTTTCCCCTTCAAGAAGCATAATGATAATGGGGCCACTCATCATAAAAGTAATAAGATTCACAAAGAAATCCTTACCAATATGCTCGGCATAGTGCCTCTCTAATTGATCCTTTTTCGCTCTTACCATTTGGCAATCCAATATTTTTAATGTCTTGCTCTCATAACGGCTTATGATAGAACCTATGAGGCCTCTTTTTATGCCATCAGGTTTAATCATTACAAATGTTTTTTCAATAATTTAAATCTCCTCCCAAATTATTATTCAATTACGAATGGCTATATACTTAGGATAACCTTTTCGTGAATTTATATCAAATAGAATCACTATTTCTAATTGGTAACAAAAAAGCCTCAAGGGAATATAGTGAAAATAGAATAAATCTTATCAAGGAGGTTAGATCTGTTGAAAAGATATCTCATTAAAGCAATATGCATAGTACTATGCATCATCTTACCTATTCTGGCCGTAGGATGCCAGACCGATGAACTTACAGAGGTCAATCTTTCTGAAGTAGCACATACTATATTTTATGCTCCACAGTACGTAGCATTAAATAGGGGATTTTTCGAAGATGAAGGTCTCAAAATAAACCTAAGTACTGCTCAAGGAGCAGATAAGGTAGCAACAGCCCTTTTGTCCGGTGATGCAGATATTGGACTTTGCGGGGGAGAGGCTACAATTTATGTTTACAAAGAAGGAAAAGAAGATTATCTTGTGAACTTTGCCCACTTAACGAAAAGAGATGGCACATTCCTTTTAGGAAGAGAAGCAGAGCCTGATTTTACACTTCAGGATGTCAAAGGGAAAACAATTATAGGTGGACGAAAAGGCGGTATGCCTGAAATGGCGCTAGAGTGGGTATTAAAACAAAATAACATCTTGCCGGGTGTTGATGTGGATATCGACACCAGCATACAGTTTGCCGCAATGGCGGGTGCCTTTATCGGAGGAATTGGGGACTATGTTACCCTCTTTGAACCAACTGCCCTTGCTGTTGAACAAGAAGGCTATGGCCATGTTGTGGCATCAATCGGAGTAGAATGCGGGGAATTACCTTATACTATTTTCAATGCTAGTAAGAGCTATATTGAAAAGAATCCGGACATTATACAAAAATTCACCAATGCTATCTATAAGGGGCAAATCTGGGTTGATGAAAGTGATCCGGAAGACATTGCCAAGGAAATAGCATCCTTCTTCCCTGAAACATCAATAGAGGATTTAGCCGCTGTAGTTAAAAGATATAAGGAACAAGACAGCTGGAAGACAGAGCCTAAAATAGAAAAAGAACCCTTCGAGAGAATGCAGGATATCATGGAATATGCGGGTGTTCTCGATGAAAGAGTACCTTATGATAAGTTAGTTACCACAGAATTTGCTGAAAAGGTAGTTAAGTAAATAGTAAATACATTTCAATGGTTACAGGGTAGCAAGCCAAAATAATGATTGCTACCCTGCTTATTAAGGAGATAGCTATGAATAATAGAATTCTTTCCATAAAAAGTCTAAGTAAAGTTTTTCATAATAAAGATAGCGAAACAATAGCGATAAAAGAATTCTCCTTAGATATTTACGAAGGAGAATTTGTTGTCATTGTAGGTCCCAGCGGATGTGGAAAATCGACTCTATTATCGATATTATCAGGATTATTAAAACCTTCATCCGGGGAAATCAAGTATTTTGCAGATCCTATAAGAATAGGTTATATGTTGCAAAGAGATCATTTGTTTCCATGGAGAACCATCTTGGAGAATGCTCTTTTAGGTTTGGAAATACAAGGCATCTTAACGGAAGAAAACATCAATAAAGTCAAGAAACAGTTACAAGTATACGGACTGGAAAAGTTTATAGACAAATACCCCAATGAGCTTTCAGGTGGGATGAGACAGAGAGCTGCCTTGATACGTACCTTGGCAACGGATCCTGATATATTGCTGTTAGATGAACCTTTTTCATCCCTAGATTATCAAACACGATTGGCTGTATCAGAAGACATTATCAATATACTTAAAGCAGAAAATAAAACCGTTATCATGATTACCCATGACTTAAATGAAGCTATTTCTATGGCCAACAGGGTTGTTGTTATGTCTAAAAGACCAGGTCAATTAAAGAATATTCATCAAATCAGTCTAACATCAGAAGGGGATACTCTTATAGAAAAAAGGAAGGCTCCTGAATTCATGGATTATTACAATAAAATATGGAAGGAGTTAGATGTCCATGTTGAATAAAAAAGGAAAAGAGCTAACGGAGCATGAAGCCTATTTAATGGCGATTAAAACAGAAAAAATAAAAGTATATATAAGCAGAGTTTTAATTCTGGTTTCCTTTTTTGTAATATGGGAAGTAGCAGCTGAATTAAGATGGATTGACCCCTTTATCACAAGCAAACCTACTTCCATGGTTAAAACATTAATAAGTCTACATGAAAGTAATCAGCTTTATATACACTTAGGGACAACGATTATGGAAACTGTTGTTGGTTTTGTTTTAGGAACAATTATTGGGACATTTATCGCTATCGTTTTGTGGTGGTCTCCCTTTCTATCTAAAGTACTTGATCCCTATATTGTTGTACTTAACAGCTTACCGAAGGTAGCTCTGGGTCCTATCATCATTGTTTGGGCAGGTGCGGGGATTATGGCTATTATAACGATGGCGTTATTAATATCTGTTATTATAACCACTATCAATGTTCATGGTGGATTTAACGATGTCGATGAAGAGAAAATTATTTTAGTGAAAAGCTTTGGAGCGACAAAAAGGCAAATATTGCAAAAGGTTATTTTACCGGGCAGCTATTCAACCATTATCAATGCTTTGAAAATAAATGTTGGGCTGTCATGGGTTGGTGTCATCATGGGTGAGTTTTTAGTCTCAAAAGCAGGATTAGGCTATTTAATCGTTTATGGCAGCCAAGTATTTAAGCTTGATATTGTCATGACCAGCACCCTTGTTTTAGCAGTAGCATCTGTGGGCATGTATTTGGCAGTTTCTTATCTCGAGAAGAAACTTTTAAATAAATAGGAGATCTGTGGAATTCCTTAGGGAGTCTTTGAATAAATATGAAAGCATATCTTTTTTATTTGTAAAAAATAAGGTATAATTAAATAGCAATTTTAAAATTGATAATTTTAGCGGTGGAAGTCGACAAATCTTTGATTTGTGATTTCCTCGCATAAATTACACACCTGATTTCATTTGTTTAACAAATGAGGCGAGCTGATAGAGGAGCTATTTTTTTATGCATGAACATTTTATGAGAGAGGCTTTAAAGGAAGCCGAAAAGGCCTTTGAAAAAAAGGAGATTCCCATAGGAGCCATCATTGTTAAGGATGATAGAATCATTGGAAGAGGACATAATTTAAGGGAGACATCTAAGGACCCTACAGCTCATGCAGAAATAATTGCGATTAAGGAAGCTGCCAAGGAATTAGACGGCTGGAGGTTAATCGGCTGCAAAATGTATGTTACAGTAGAGCCTTGCCCCATGTGTGCCGGTGCCATTATCTTATCAAGAATTCCTGAAGTTTATATTGGAACGATGGATACAAAAGGCGGAGCTGCCGGATCGGTGATGAATATTCTTGAAGAGAAAAAATTCAATCACAAGGTAGAGGTGCATAAGGGAGTATTGCAAGAAGAATGCAACGAAATCATAACATCTTTTTTTAAAAAACTTAGGGAAGAGGAAAAATAATATGAAGAGAATAATGGTATTATTAACAGCGCTATTCATTGTGATGAGTCCTGTTATATCTTTCGGTGATACGTTTAAAGTAGAATCGATAAGTCCAAAAGATAAAGAAAAGGGTATTGTTCCTAGCAATCTTTTGATGAAGATTACTTTTAGCGAAGATGTTTCCATTGAAGGAAACGAGGACTATTTTAAATTGATAGATGAAGAGGGCAATAGTGTTCCTATTAGTGTTATCCAAGGGACAAGTCCTAATCGTATTGATATTCAGCCGAAGGATGCTTTGGAACATGATAAGAAATATAGTTTGGAAATAGATTCTCTTTTGAAAGCTTCATCAGGAAATGTGTTAACAGAGAAATACATATCCGGTTTTAGTACAGAGAAGGCTAAAACGAATTGGGATGTAAAATCCATTGCACTCATGTTCGGAATATTAACGGCCTCAGGTTTTATTTTGCAGATTACAAAAAAGAAAACAGATAAAATGAAGGAAGCAAAAAGAGAGGCGAGAGAAAGAGAGCGAAAGAAACAAGAAAGAAAAGAGAAAAAAGAAAAGCAACGTCAAAGGTTTGAAGAACAACAAAACCAAGAAATCAAAAAAAAGAAATAAATCAGAGATTCTTTTAAGGATACTTTGTTCATCATAGCTCGATAAATCAAAGAGACACTAGTGATACAAGCCTACCTCCATAGACAGGTGAATTTAATGATTTCATCTGTCTACTTAAGTGGGATGCATCATAGAAAGTGTCTCTTTTTAAGCATGTTACTTTTTGTTTTCTTCTACCCATTCTTTGGCCTCTATCACTGCAAGCTCGCTTGGAATCGACACATTAGAGGGTTTTTCAATTCGCTCAACATTAGCCCAAGCTGCAGTATAATTATTTTCTACCGATGTTGGCCATTTTTTTTCTTTAGATATATCATTGGTCATAAAAAGTACCTCCTATTCTGTGTTTAGTATGGTCTATTTAACGGCATTTATGAAAAATACATTATTTTACATTATTTACATATAATGCTTTACTTTTAATTTTAATTCCATTACAATAAGAAAAAAGGAGGTGTTTTTATGTTAATGAATACTTATTTAGGAAGGCTGGTTTATGATGTCAAGGTAGATACAGTTGGGGATGCAGAAAAGACAGTCCTTAACAATAGGATTGCGATTCCAATGGGAAAAGATAAGGCCACATTTGTTGACATTGTAGCCTGGGGTAAGAATGCAGAGTTTATTAACAGTTACTTTAAGAAAGGAAATGAAATACTTATACAAGGCTATCTGGTCAATAAAATTGGAAAAAAGGAAGAGGTTGAATTCAATACTGTCATGCTTCAGGTAGAGAGGATAAATTTCACATATGGAAATAATAAGCCGGTGCAACAAGAGATAAATTAAAAACAGCCGACGTTGCTATATCCCGATAATATAACAAACAATCGACTGTTTAATAAATAATCATATTATCAAAAGATAATATAACTAATGATAGTATTATATCTCCCTCTGTTTAAATTATGCATAAAATCTTAAATATTTTAAAATTTAAATCATGTTTTGCAATCTAAAAAATAATATCTGCTATAATGAAGACAAAAAGGTAGTGCTTAGAAGGAAAACACAAGATGGAAAAGATAATATTACATTTAGATATGGATGCTTTTTTCGCATCCGTTGAACAAAATGATAATCCTGAATTGAAGGGGAAACCGATTGTAGTAGGTGGCATAGGGCAAAGGGGCGTTGTTTCAACCTGCTCTTATGAAGCGAGGGAATATGGGATTCATTCTGCTATGCCTGTATTTATGGCCAAACAGAAATGCCCTCATGCTATTTTTTTACCTGTCAGGATGAAAAGGTATAAAAGGGTTTCTGAGCAAATTTTCAAAATTCTTAGTGAATATACGGAGAAAATAGAGCCCTTGTCTATCGATGAAGCCTTCTTGGACATAACAGAATATAAAAATAATTACGAAAGTATTGCTTATAAGATAAAAGGCAGTATAAAAAGGAAGACAGGTCTGACAGTATCTGCAGGTGTTTCCTACAACAAATTTCTTGCAAAGCTTGCTTCGGATTGGAATAAACCAGATGGTTTTAAAATCATAACACCGGATATGGTGCCGGATATCCTCTTACCCTTAGATGTTAATAAAATCTATGGTATCGGGAAAAAAAGCACGCAAAAGCTAAATGCTATCGGAATCTATACCGTTGCTGATTTGATGAAGTTGTCTGAAAATTATCTCACGAGCTATTTTGGGAAATATGGTGCAGAAATTTATAACTTGATAAGGGGCATAGATAATCGTGAAGTTATTACACAGACTGAGGCCAAATCTTATGGTAGGGAAAACACCCTAGCAACCAATACAAGAGATAAGGCTATACTGATAGAAGAGTTAAGATCCTTTTCAATACATATTTCTTTTGCATTAAGGGTTAAAGGCCATTTTGCCCATACTGTTACTATCAAGATTAAAACGGCAACATTTTTAACCCATACAAAAAGCCAAACGTTAAATGTTCCTGTCAATATGTCAAAGGACATATTCAATATAGCAGTAGAGCTTTTGAAGGAATTTCAATTTAAAGAAGATATTCGACTGATAGGACTGTCTGTATCAAATATTACCGAAAATTATGAAGAGCAGATAAGTTTTTTAAAATAAAAGTGACCTGGATATTCAGGTCACTTTTATCCTTGGTGGAGCAATAATAGGTATTAGCTTAATTGATTTTTCATTTCATTAAAAGAATCCTTTGCTTGCTGCACCTCTTGGCTGTCAGATTTTTTAGTTTTATACCATCCTCTTGAAGACATTGCATTGAAGACATCTTCTTGACCTTTGAAGATTTTCTGTTCACATTCACTCAAGACTTTTCTAAGATTAGAGCAAGAGGACTCTGTAACTCCGGTCGTATAACCTTCAGTTCCATGTTTCTCCGACATCAAAAGGTCATGCATTAATTCCTTTTCTGTCATATTTAAATTCTTTTCCATTCTTGCATCCTCCTATTCATGTGAATTTAGATAATTTAATAAATCAGTAAAATTTTGCTTATGGTTTTCTGCCAAGTCATTACATAGCATTTGTAATTCATGATCATTGCAAAAACTTGCATACTGAGACGCCTTTTTATTCATCGTAGCTTCATAATTGAGTTGGTCCTTTAAAACTTTTAAATTGTTAGAATCTAATCGTTTTGATTGATCAGGCTGGTTAGAATTATTTGAAAATAGTGGCATTTAAAATTCCTCCTTGATTGATTTTTAAATCCCTATTAGTATGTGAATGTATAAAAAAAATATAACAAGTTAATATTAAGAATACAGGAATAAAAAGTTTTAAAAAAATTTTTAAAAGTATGTTTAAAAAAAATAATGAAGGACATAATAGATAATGAACGACAAACCCCTTAAACCCCTATTATATAATATTTATAATCCCCCACTAGAGACATTTCGATTTTCGGAATGTCTCTAACTCATTTGTGTTGAGTTTAAAAAAAAGGTATGATATTATAGCGGAAGGATAAAGAGAGATAAGGTTAATGAGGAGGATACTAATGAGTAACGATAGAATACAAAGTCAAGAAAATCAAAAACAACAAGAAAGCATATCTTCCAATTTTATACAGAACATTATAGACAAGGATTTAGAGAACCAAACTTATGGGGACAGAGTTTATACCAGATTTCCTCCTGAACCTAATGGCTATTTGCATATAGGGCATGCTAAATCCATATGCCTTAATTTTGGTTTGGCTAAAAATAATAACGGAAAGTGTAACCTGAGGTTTGATGATACAAATCCTGAAAAAGAGGATGTAGAATATGTAGAATCGATTAAGGAAGATGTAAAATGGCTAGGTTTTGAGTGGGATGGCCTTTATTTTGCATCATCTTACTTTGAAAGAATGTATGAATGTGCTGTGAAACTCATAAAAAAGGGGAAAGCTTTTGTATGCGATTTGACAGTTGATGAAATGCGAGAATATAGGGGGACTTTGAAAGAACCTGGGAAAAATAGTCCCTATAGGGATAGAAGTGTTGAAGAAAACCTTGACCTCTTTGAAAGAATGCGAAAGGGAGAATTTCAGGAAGGGGAAAAGGTTTTAAGAGCTAAAATAGATATGAGCTCTCCTAATCTTAATATGAGAGATCCTGTTATTTATCGAATTTCCCACAATGAACATCATAATACAGGTGATGCTTGGAAAATCTACCCTATGTATGATTTTGCACATCCCTTAGAGGATGCATTTGAAAATATAACTCATTCTGTTTGCACTTTGGAATTTGAAGACCACAGACCTTTGTATGAATGGGTACTTCATGAATTAGAATTTGTAGCTCCACCTAAACAAATTGAGTTTGCCCGTCTCAATTTGACTAATACGGTGATGAGTAAAAGGTATTTAAAACAGTTGGTGGATAACAAGGATGTTAACGGATGGGATGACCCAAGGATGCCTACGATTGCTGGGCTACGAAGAAGGGGTTACACACCGGAGGCAATCCGAGATTTTTGTGATAGGATAGGAGTGGCAAAGAGCAATAGCACTGTGGATATTGCTTTACTAGAACATTGTATAAGAGAAGATTTAAAAGAAAAAGTTGAAATGAAAATGGTCATTTTAGAACCGCTCAAGGTGACTATTGCCAATTATCCTAGTGACAAGACAGAATGGATTGATATTGAAAACAATAAAGAAGTAGAGGCCATGGGAAATAGAAAAGTCTTATTTTCTAATGAACTCTATATTGAAAAGAGTGATTTCCTAGAGAATCCACCTAAAAAATTCTTTAGAATGTTCCCTGGAAATGAGGTCCGCTTTAAGGGTGCCTATTTCATAAAATGCGAAGAAGTGATTAAGGATGAAAATGGGGAAGTAATCGAACTAAAATGTACCTATGACCCTGAAACAAGAAGCGGTAGCGGATTTACAGGAAGAAAAGTAAAGGGTACTATCCACTGGGTTAATGCCAAGGATGCAGTCCCTATAAAAATCAATGCCTACGACTATCTAATGATTGATGATGGAAACGGTGAATACATCATGAACCCTGACTCATTAAAGGTATATCATGCTATGGGAGAGGCAAGCATAAAGGATGCTAAACAAGGTGACCGCTATCAGTTCTTTAGACATGGCTATTTTTATGGGGATCCCATACTAACAAATGAGGAAGAAAAGGTATTTAATAGAATTGTATCCTTGAAAAGCTCCTATAACCCATGATGAGGAGGGTTATAGGATGAATGTTCTTTTAATCGTAAAATATGATGGAAGCAACTTTAGCGGTTGGCAAAGGCTGAGTCATAGAAGAACAGTCCAAGGTGATCTTGAAAGGGTATTATCTAAGCTTTGTCGGCAAAAAATTGAAATAAAGGGAACCGGCAGAACAGACGCAGGTGTACATGCTTATATGCAGGCAGCCAGCTTTCAGGGAGATTTTCAGATTCCTTTGGATAGATTGAAAATTGCTGCAAATAAAATGCTCTCCGATGACCTTTATATTGTGGATATTCGAGAAGTGGATGAAAACTTTCATGCCCGATTTGATTGTATAGGAAAGACCTATATTTATAAAATATTAATTTCTAAGGAAAAAAATGTTTTTTCCAAAAATTACTTTTACAATCTAAAAGATAATCTCAATGTTGATTTAATGAAGGAAGCAGCAAAGTCATTAATCGGGGAAAAAGACTTTAGATCCTTTATGAGCAGTGGAAGTGACAAGGTAGAAACGATAAGGGAAATTTATAAGATAGACATAAGTGAACATCCTGATCAAAGGCTTTGGGATGGACAATATCAGTGTCAAGATAAAATAATTCAAATTAAAGTAATCGGTAATGGATTTTTATATAATATGGTAAGAATAATGGTAGGCACTCTAGTGGATGTTGGAAGCGGGAAAATTGACCCCGATGCTATGAACAAGATCATTGAAAGCAAAGATAGGTCCTTTGCGAAGCATACTGCACCTGCCCAAGGGTTATATTTAGAAAAGATATATTTTGATAAAAGAGAATTAGAGGAGAGTATAAAAACATGATAACAAGCAAACAAAGAAGCTATTTAAAGGCTTTGGGAAACAGGCTAGATCCAGTTGTTCACATAGGGAAGGAAGGTGTAACCCCTAATGTTTTGCAACAAATCAGAGATGTTCTTGAGGCAAGAGAATTAATCAAGGTTAAATTACTCGATACAAGCCTATTAGACGCCAAGGAAACTGCTAATGAGGTTTGTGAAAAGGTCAGAGCAGAATATGTACAAAGCATTGGCAATAAATTTATCATCTATAAGGAATCGAGAGAAAATAAACAAATTGAATTGCCTTAAGGAGTGAACCGAAAGGAGATACAAAGTTGAAATATCAAAACCTATTATCAAAAGGAGCTATAAGCCATTTAGAAATAAAAAATAGGGTTGTCATGTCGCCCATGAGCCCGGGAGTAGCTACTCCTGATGGCAAAGTAACAGATGATACGATTGCCTATTATGAAGCAAGAGCGAAGGGTGGAGTAGGGCTTATTATTTTGGGTGCCCTTAAAATCAATGATGAGAATGGTACATTTGAAGCTCGTGGATTATCCATTGCTCAAGATGAGTACATACCCGGAATAAAGAGAATAGCTGATGCTATTCATCAACATGGAGCAAAGGTTTTTGCTCAAATAGGTCATCCGGGAAGACAAGCATACTCGAGAATCAATAAAGGGAATCCTTGCGTTGCTCCTAGCGCTATTCCTTGTTCTGTTTGCAGGCAGGAAACAAAGGCTCTTTCTATAAAAGAGATTGAAAGCATGGTGCAAGATTTCATACATGCAGCCCAAAGGTTGCAAGCAGCAGGTATGGATGGCGTAGAATTACATGCATCCCATGGATACCTGATTAATCAGTTTCTAAGTCCTTATTCCAACAAGAGAAC
>CAYSBC010000026.1:0-25959 GCA_964429195.1 uncultured Eubacteriales bacterium
ATGGCAGATTATATCATGAATCCTTCGCATTCATGATATAATATCCTCGAAACCGAGGATATTATATCCTCCGGCGGATGACAAAAATTGGGAACACCTTGGGTCAGTATATGGAAGGGAACAAAGTCAACAGTGTTGGAATTGAGAGGCGATAAAATGGAGACTGTTAAATTTTCAGGGATTTATTCCAGGGATTTTTTATTTAGCATATTAGAAAATATGCAAGATATGGTAAGGATAGTTTCTCATGATTATCAGATTGTTTATATGAATAAAATTATGAGAGAGAAATCCGGTGCGATCTTAGATAAAAAATGTTTTGAAAGCATAGGAAAGACTGAAAGATGCCGTGAATGCATTTCAAGTAAAAGTATGGAAACAGGAGATTGTTTTTCAAAGATTGAGGAAGTTGAGGAATATACATTTTCAATCCTAAGTTCTCCTGTATATGATAGCAATACAAAAGAGTATTTAGCTGTAGAAGTATTTCGTGACATCACAGAAGAAAAAAAATTAGAAAAAAGCAAACTAAAACAGTATGAGAAGATGAAAAAGGACCTTGAATTAGCAAAAAAGCTTCAAAGAAAGGTATTACCCAATGATTCAACTTATGGACAATGTGTGAAGATCACTTCTCTGTATGAGCCAAGTGAACAGCTTGGAGGGGATATTTATGATGTCATCGAAATCGATGAAAATCGTATAGGATTCTATATTGCCGATGTTTCCGGTCACGGGATAACAGCATCTCTCTTTGCAATGTCCCTAAGACAGATGATGAAGGTAAGGGGACGGAAAAATTTAGATTTAACCCAAATAATTAGTGCCCTCATAAGATATTATCAGGATATTGAGCCGGATGAGGATAAATATTTTACGCTCCTTTATGGCTTATATGATAAAAAGGATGAGTCAGTTACATTTGTAAATGCGGGGCATAATTGCTTGCCTATTATTATATCGGAAGGGCAAGTAAAAGAAATTGGAATAACAGGTATGCCCATTTGTTCTATATTAGAAGAGCCAAACCATGAAATTGTAAAGGTTCCTGTTAAAAAGGGAGATAGAATCCTGATTTATACAGATGGCATTACAGAAGCTTACAACCATCAAGTGCATTCATTTTTTGGATATAACAATTTAAAGCTTTTGATAGAAGAAAACATAAATAAGAGTCATAAAGAGATGATAAACAAGGTGTATAGAAGAGTAGTGGAGTTTTCAGACTGGGGTATCAATGACGATATAGCCTTGTTATTATTAGAAATAATATAAAATACAAAAGGTAGATGCTATGGGAAGACAAAGAATTAGAAAAAAAATAAAATTTAAAAAAGTATACGCAGTCTCAATAATCCTACTTATTTTTTTAATAGGATGGGGTATATACAAAGCGTCGAATTTTCAAAAAACCAATAGCTATGAGATAAAGGGAAAAATTGACGTGAACTCGGTGAATTACACCTTAGAAAAGCTCGGGAATGATTTACTTGTATTTGAAAAGGGACGTCTTAAAATATTTGAGGGAGAGGAGCTCAAGCTAGAAATAGAGAGGCAGGGGCTAATAGATCCGGTTTTAGCAGTAATAAAAGAGAATATCTATTTAATAGACAAGGATTCCGGAAACATAGAAGTGTTGAATAACACAGGCGAAACAATAAAAAATTTTTCAATTGAAGAAAAGATAATAGGAATTAAAGGAGACATGAGTAAGCAAGGTATCAGTTTTCACTTGAGGCCTGCCGAAGATAAAGAGGAAATAGTTTTTTATGATGAAAAGGGTGAGAATATTGGAAGGACAGGAAATATTATGAAGGGAAGTATTATTGATTATCATTTTGATAAAGAGAATAATAAGGTTATCCTTTCTGCTATAGAACATGATAAAAGCTTGGTGAACAATATTATGATCCTCAACATGAATCAAAAAATTCAAAGCGGAAAAATTCTTAAAGATGAAATTGCATTAAAAACTTTCTTAGGTAAAAATAAGGATAGTATTGTTGCTACTAAAGATAAAATTATTGTATCCGGAGAAGATAATAAGATAAAATGGGAAAAAGGTATGGAGATTGATAAGATAGATTACAACTATGATCTTGGCATCCTCGTTGTGTGCAAGGAAGGATTAGACAAAACACAGGTAACAATTCTTGATGAAAGTAGTAATATACTCTATAAAGGGTCTATTAGCGGAAAGATAAAGGGTATTTCACCCAGTAAAGAAGGTTTTTTACTTCGTGGGCAAAGAACAATCGGGCTTGCCAGCAATAATGATTTAATTGAAATAAAGTTCAATAAAGATGTATTATGGTCTGCGATAATGAATCATAATACGATGGCTATTGGCAATAATAAAAATATAGAAATGATAGATTTGATAAGATAGAAAATGTAAATGTATCTTAAAGTTACTGTAATGTGTTTGTAATAATATACCTGTATAATTGGTATATAATGAATTGGAAAATATAAGAAGAAGGAGAGGAAGAATGAAAAAGAAAATTGTTGTACTTGTATGCATTTTGATGCTGTTGAATATTTTTGCAATAAACTCTTTTGCTGCTACCTTATCATTCAATGATACTCCTGATTATAAAGGTATAGAAATAATTAATCCTGAACAAGATGTGATATACTCTGATTATTTATTAATATCCCTTAAGATAAAAGAAAAATGTAAATTCAACTTTTCAATTTATGGCAATATAAAGGAAGAAGAAAAAGCAAAGATTGAAGTATTTCAAGTTGTATCCGATTCTTCAATTCAGCTGAATGAAGCGAAAAAGGATGCTAACAGTGGTATTCTTTCCGAGAAGAGTGATTACATTTGTATCTATGAACCGGTAACCATGTCTAACAGCGAAAAAATAAAATTCCATAGTATTCAATTAGAGAAGCTGAGCCCGGGAGATTATTTTATTGCCATTGAAATATTGGACGAAAACGATAAAGTCCTAGATACAGCTAAAAAAGAATTTAGCATTAAGGATAAAAGTCTAAGACCAGAAATCAAAGTAGATGAAGGAACAAAAAATTCACCATTAAAAAGCTTATCGGACATCATAAAAAACTTGTTTAAAAATTAGAGGTTGAATGATGGAGTTAATTAAAAAAAATATTGAACAAATTAAAACAGGATTAATAGTAGTATTGTTATTTATTACGGTGCTACTATTATATTTTTTATGGGGAGGAAATATTGACATGAAAAATATATTTGCTAACGACAGCAATTATATTGAGGAAGAAGAAAGCAATGTCAATATTTATACCTTTTTCAAACCTTTTCAAGGAAGGATTAATTTTGGTGGAGATAATTATACCATTATTTATTCAGACATGGATGATCTTTGGATTACTTTTATAAAATCATTCTTCCCACAAAGCTCTACGGAAAGCCGCTCTGTTGAAGAGATAAAAAAAGAAAGATGGGATGAATTATTAATCCATAAATCCATAGAGTTTGATTTAGGGTTTGATTTTCCTTTTGATGAAATCCACAAATTATACAATACTGGGGGGACAATGCAGTTCAGTAGTATCAGGAAAGTATCCAAGATACTCTATACAGAAGCAGCCCCTAAAGATTTTTATGTATTTGATAATGAAAGTAATAAATACTTCAGAATAATGACAGAAAAGGAATATCCGGAAATCCTTAGCGAAATCAATAAGGTTGGAGAAAAAAATGTCGATAAATATAGTCCGATTAAAAATTATTTTGGAGGCGCTAATAACACTTTGATGCCTTACTCTTTAAAAAATAACATTTATGCGATAGAATGTGAACAGGAAATCTATTATTATGAGGAAAATAAAATTGCAGGATTAGCTGAAAAATTCTTTGGGGACAGCTTTGATTTTGTTAGAAAAATAGTGGAGACCGAGGGAACAATTATTTACATGTATGGCTATGGAACCAAGTCTCTCATCATAGGTAATGAAGGGCATATTAAATACGAGGAAGCGGCCAGTAGTAGTAATCGAAAGGGTCTTGAATCGGTTGAAGCCTTAGATATTGCTGTAAACTTTATAAAGGATCATGGCGATTGGAAAACCTTGAAGGGAAAAGTCATTTATCCTTATTTAAAAAGCATAAAAGAAAATGATAAAGGCTATAATTTCGTATTTGGGTACAGGATTAACGGTTATCCCGTTTATTATGAAAACAACGATGCTTTTGAAATAGAGATAATGGATGGCCAGGTCACCTCTTATAAAAGATATATATTAAATCAAAAGGATACAGTGACTGTTATAAGGAATGATGAAGAAACAGTCAGAAATATTGTGACTGCCAATATTACCATCACTAACAATTTTGAAAGGTTTAAAGCAATCTATAGCGCAAAGGGCTATGATTTTAGTAAAATGGACTATGAGGAGACCTTCAATCAAATTGTTAACTCCATTCAGGATGTGCGAATTTCTTATTTTTTAAGGGAAAATCAGGAAAGCCTTCAATTGGAGTTTGTACCCGCGTGGGCATTTATTACTGAAGAAGCGAGAATATACTTTAGTATTGACGCTGGAGAATATTTAGGATTGGATACAAAGTAGGTGTCATTATGGATTGGAGTAAAGCTAAAAATATATTAATTATTGCTTTAATCATTACTAATATACTGTTATTCGCTGATCTTATGTTGGTAAAAGAGGAAATAGAATTATTTGATGATAATGTCATTAATGATACCTTAAGCATTTTAAATGAGAGAGATATCTATGTATATGCACAAATATCAACAGAACAAAAATATCTTCCTGTCCTTGAGGTTGAATATGATGAGATAACAGATGAAGACATTCAACATATAATCAATAACCAGGAGGATATAAGAACCCTTGGCATAAGTCGGGAACAAACGGTAGAAAAAGTGGAGAGGTTTCTAAGGGAAAATGGGTTAGAGGATGAGGACATGGTCTTACAAGAACCCATCAAATATGAAAACAATCAGTATATTTTAACCTATAAGAAATATTATAATAATATTGCATTGGAAGAGTGCCATATGACCGTGATTGCGGAAGACGGTGTGATTGTAAACATCGATAGAATTTGGTTAAATGCAATAGGTAAAGGGAAAATGGCGAAGAAAACCATTCCTGTTACTACAGCTTTACTTAGATTTGCAAGTAATTTACCAAGTGATGCTGAAAAACCCATTATCATAACAGATATAGAAGCCGCTTACTGGTTGAAAACATCGGCTTATGATCAGGAAATTACGAGGCAGGATACAGCTTTACCTGCATGGAAAATAACTTATAATAAAAATATAGACTATATATTGGCTTATGAGGATTAGAATAAGGAGGAAGCTATGGCTTTAGCTTTATGTTCAATAGCGAGTGGTAGCAGTGGTAACTGCTATGTTATTGCATCAAAGAGTACGAAGGTATTAGTTGATGCAGGAATTTCAGGAAAAAAAATAAGGGAATCACTTGAGTCCATACAATTAAGCCCTTATGATATAGACGGCATCTTAATTACCCACGAGCACATTGATCATGTAAAGGGTGCAGGTATATTTTCCAGGAAATATGACACGCCTATCTATGCTAATGAAAAAACCTGGGAAAGCATGGGATGTATTATTGGCAAAGTAGAAGAACATAATAGAAGAATATTGAGGACTACAGAAACGTTTTCAATCAATGATTTAAAGATTAAGTCTTTCAATATTCCCCATGATGCCGTAGAGCCTATTGGGTATTCTTTTTACAAGGAGGATGTCCAACTCAGCGTAGCAACAGATATCGGCTATATGACAGAAGAAGTGTTTTGTGAAATATGCAAAGCGGATTTTCTTGTTTTGGAATCCAATCATGACGTGGAGATGTTAAAAGTAGGAAAATATCCGTGGAATGTGAAAAAGCGCATACTAGGTGAGAAGGGCCATTTATCAAATATAGATGCAGGGAAGATACTCATTAATATTTTGAAGTCTCAGAAAAAACGGCCGGAGGTTTTACTGGCGCATCTAAGCCATGAAAATAATTTTCCCCAGATGGCTCATCAAACAATAAAAAACATACTGGAGGAAGAAGAGTACTACATAGGAAAAGATATTAATTTATATATTGCTTTGCGTGAAGGAATCAGTGAGATCTATAAAATTAGGAAGAAGGAGTTATGTACAAATGGATGAAAGAGATTTATGGGAAAATAGATTGGAAAATAGGGATGCAACAGTAGACCAGGATTGTAAAACATACAGTCTCAAGAAACGATTGAACCATTCCATTATAACAGTCATCATCATAGCTCTCTTGGTAGGAGCAGGTTCCGGTGGTTTAACAGCTTATCTACTGACTAAAAGTTGGGGGCAACGATTGATTAGCCAACCTCAAAATATAGAAATATTACCCTCTGATGTGGAATTAAATACGGCTGCACTCATTGCTGAAAAGGCTTTACCATCTGTTGTTGGAATATCCACCCAAGTTGTCTATAAGAGTTTTTGGGGTGATAGCATAGGGGAAGGTGTAGGAACAGGGGTTATTATCGATAAAAATGGCTATATCTTGACGAATTCTCATGTAGTCAATGATGGTAATGCGAAGCAAATTAAGGTCATGCTGAACGATGGAAAAGAAATAGAGGGAAAAGTGCTTTGGAATGATACTGCACTGGACTTAGCTATTGTAAAAGTTGATAAGATAAATTTAACACCTGCTGTTTTAGGGGATTCTACAAATATTCGTGTAGGAGAGTACGCTGTAGCCATAGGAAACCCCTTGGGTTTTCAATTTGAAAAATCTGTAACCCAAGGTATAATTAGTGGACTTAATCGATCTATTCAGATAAGTCAATTTCAAAGCATTGATGATTTGATTCAAACAGATGCTTCTATCAATCCAGGCAATAGCGGTGGTCCGCTTCTCAATCAATATGGGGAAGTTATCGGTATCAATACTGCTAAGATTCAAACAGGTGAAGGTTTGGGCTTTGCAATACCTATTCATGTGGCAAAACCTATTGTGGATTCATTTATAAAAGAAGGTTCCTTTACAAAATCATACTTAGGCATAAGAGGTGTTGATTTAGAGGAATATGCAAGCAGTTTACCGGAAAGCGTTGATATAGATAAAGGCGTGTATGTTTATCAGGTCTTTACGGATTCACCTGCCTCTAAAGGTGGATTACAAGAAGGTGATATCATTGTTCAAATAGGGGATAGAAAGATCGATAGGATGACGCAGCTAAGCAATCAGCTCTACCAATATAAACCGGGAGATATTCTTAAAATGAAAATCTATAGGGATGGAAGGCCTCTGGATATTGAGCTGACATTAGAAAAACAGCCTGCAGATTTTCAATAATAAGTAGAAGTCAATTTTTCTTTGCACGGTGAAAGGCTTATGATTATAAAATTGATTACAGTTGGAAAAATAAAAGAAAAATTTCTTAGACTGGGTATAGAAGAGTTTTCTAAGAGATTATCCAGATACTGTGAGTTAGAACAAACTGAAGTACAAGATGAAAAAGTACCGGAAACTCTCAGTGAAAAAGAGATGGTCCTAGCCAAGGATAAAGAAGGGGAAAGAATTTTAGCTCAAGTAAAGGAAAACACCTTTCTTATCCCTTTAGCAATTGAGGGAAAAATGCTTTCCTCTGAGGAGTTAGCTGACAAATTGAAGGAGCTCACGCTTTCAGGAAAGAGCCACATTACCTTTGTGATAGGAGGTTCCCTTGGCCTTTCAGAAAAGGTACTCAGGGCAGCCGATTTTAAGCTGTCTTTTTCTAAAATGACCTTTCCTCATCAACTGATGAAACTTATCCTTTTAGAACAAATCTATAGAGGATTTAAAATTATAAAAAATGAGCCCTATCATAAATGAGGGGAGAGATATTGTGAAGATTTGTATTCTCATGGGAAGCCCGCATAAAGATGGAAACACGGCAAAATTATTGAGACAGGTCCTTGACGAGCTACAGAACAATCAAATTCAATACGAGACAATTTGGCTTTATGATCAACATATTGAACCTTGCAGAGGTTGTTTGACCTGTAGAAAAACACTGAGGTGTCAATTTGATGATGATATGTACAGTATTTGTGAAAAAATATTTGATAGCGATACTGTTATTATTGCCACACCTATTTATTCATGGTATTGTACTGCACCGGTGAAAGCATTATTGGACCGTTTGGTCTATGGGAAAAAACAGTTTGAATCTGAAAAGGGTGTAACTCTTTGGACAGAAAAAAACATTGCCCTTGTTCTTACCTGTGGGGCACGCCCTGAAAAAGGAACGGATCTCCTTGAAGAAGGCATGAAAAGATATTTTAGTTATTCAAAAGCAAAGTATGTAGGTAAGCTGGTGCAAAGAGATGATGGTCCTAAAGTCGAATTTTTAACAGATGAATGCAAGAGACATGCGAAATTATTTGCACACCAATTAATAGACCCCCGAGAATGACAGATCAAGAGGTCACAGGAGATCATTTTTTATTTTTTCTAACCATTCTATCTTAGCTTTTTGAATATCGATACCGTAATCAATAATATGGATTCGAAAGCGATCTATTTCCTTTTTTATCATACTTTCTTTGGCATGAACAAAATTATTATACTTATCCTCCATAAATTTTAGCTGACGGTCAATCTTGTCTATTATCTCATCTTTGCTTAACATGCTAAAGTGATTTACCTTATATAAAAAACTGTATTTGTTGAAAAAATCATAACGGGTACTGTCATATTCTGCATCATCTGATTTGAGCCAATTATCAAAATCTTCCTCGCCTTTAGGCGTAATTTTGATCATCTTTCTATTTGGAGTATTCTCTTGTTGAAAAACCTCTCGAATGATTAAACCATCCTCTTCCATTTTTTTCACTAAGGTATAAAGCTGTCCCTTATTGATTTCAGGACCTTGATCCGCAAAATCCCTGGAAACAACCTTTAATATATCGTAGCCATGGGCTGGATAATCCTTAACCAATCCAAGAATCATGTATTTTAAACTCACTAAAGCCACCTCCCTATTTATTGATTATATTAACTAAATAATAGTTCTGTCAAATGTTAATAATAGTATTGACATTTGTAAAACGAGATAGTAATATATGTATTATACTATATTAGATGTATACTAGTCTATATATAACTATATTATTTTTATTCGGAGGTAAAAATCATGAAATTTTCTCCATCAGATGAAAACTTTGTTGAGCGTATTACTACTAGCTTTCACAAACAAGGCATCATGGGAACAATAGGAGCCAAATTAGTTAAGGTTGCACCGGGAGAAGTACAGATTGAGTTCCCATATAATCAAGCATTTACGCAGCAGCATGGATTCCTACATGCTGGAGTTATGACTACAGTAGTAGACAGCGCATGCGGCTATTGTGCCAGTACGCTGATGCCCAGTGATTCGGAAGTCTTGACAATAGAATACAAGGCAAACTTTATTGCTCCGGGAGCAGGCAAGGAATTTTTGGCTATTGGACGTGTTGTTAAGCCGGGAAGAACGATTACAACTTGCCAGGGGGAAGTATTGGCTAAGGATGAAAAAACAGGTGAATATAAAACAATTATCATCATGCAAGCCACAATGATGACTGTATCAACATCCATAAGAAAGTAATTAGGAAGGAAAAGGAAAAGAGGCTGTAAAAAAGTAAAGAGACTCAAAATAGAGTGTAGCCAATTGCTAGGTATATTCTAAATTTTGAGTCTTTTGTTTTCTAAATATTTTCAATTTGCCAATCAATAGGATCTTTGCCAATAGATATAAGAAAGTTATTGGTTTTAGAAAAGGGTTTACTGCCAAAGAAACCTCTATGGGCAGACAAGGGACTTGGATGGACAGATTGAATAATATAGTGCTCTGGGTTGTTAATGAGAGGTAACTTGGATTGGGCATTTTTCCCCCATAGTATAAAGACGATAGGATCTTGACGTAAATTCAATAAAGAAATAATTTTATCCGTAAAATTCTCCCAGCCCATATTCATGTGAGAATTAGCTTGACCGCTTCTCACCGTTAATACAGCATTCAGTAGCAGAACTCCTTGATCGGACCATTTTTTTAAATAACCATGATTGGGGATAGGGTAGCCTAAGTCATCTTTTAACTCCTTAAAGATATTAACGAGAGAAGGGGGAGCTGCTATATTAGGCTTTACAGAAAAGCTCAGTCCATGAGCTTGATGAGGACCATGATAAGGATCCTGACCTATGATAACAGCTTTAACATCCTTATACTCCGTATAGTGCAGAGCATTAAAGATAGCATATTTGTCAGGAAATATTATATTTGTTTTATATTCTTGAATTAAAATATTTCTCAGCTTCTTATAATAATCTTTTTCAAATTCATCCTTTAATAAAGGATGCCAATCATTCTTTAATATTTGCATATGCATCACCCTCGTTAATTATAGCATAAGAATCGCCTATCATGTATAATAGAAAACAATGAAACAGAAAAGAATGGAAGAGTATAAAACAGATGGGAAGGAAAAAAAAATGAATGAAACTATAAAGATTATTGAAAATTTAAAGACGATTAGGAAATTTTCAGATAAAAATATAAAGGATGAGGACTTGCTTATTATCATGAAATCTTCGGTCAATGCCGCGACTGCTTCAGCAAGACAAACCTACTCCATTATTGCTATAGAGAATCGAGAAGTAATGAAGGAAATAGGCTGTGTCGGTAACAAGCTATTGATATTTTGTGTTGATTTTAACAGGATGATTGATACAACGGAATATTTAGGATTTGAATATGTTCAAGGGATACCTCTTGTTGATTTTATAACAGGTAGTACGGATACAATTCTTGCCGCACAAACCGCTTCAATTGCTGCTAAATCCATGGGAATAGATTCCCTTTTTAGTAATTGTGTTCATCGAGGGGACATGCACCGGTTATTCAGGTTATTAAAGCTACCTGAAAAGTATTGTTTTCCTATTATTGCTTTGGCCCTTGGGTATTCCGATGAGGAAGAGTCAAAGAGAGTAAAGAAGGGACGATTAAGTGGACCCGGTATCATTCATTTTAATGAATACAAAAGGGCAAATGCCGAAGAATTGGAAAATATAGTTTTAGAATATGATGACCGGGATAAAAACTTTTTGTCATTACTGAATAACTGGGAAGAAAAAGGCTATAATCATTACCTTGATTATTTTTATGAAGTCTGGTGCGGTTATGAAAAAAAAGGTCAAAAACCTACTGGCGGGAGGAAGCCTGAGAGGAATTATAGTGGAGTAGAAGAGATGTTAATAAAAACTGGATTTTTACGTAAGGAGAACTGTTCATGAAAACAAGGACTAAAGCTTTTAAGACAGCTTTTCCACATACCATTCCTGTACTGACAGGTTTTACATTCTTAGGGGTTGCATATGGCATACTCATGAACAGTAAAGGCTATGGCACGGGGTGGACTGCTTTAATGAGCCTGATGGCATTTGCAGGCTCCGCACAATATGTAGCCGTTACTTTTCTGACAACCCTTTTTAACCCCCTTTATGCTTTGGCCATGACGCTTATCATCAATGCAAGACATTTATTTTATGGTATTTCAATGCTTGGAAAATATAAAGATACGGGAAAATTCAAGCCTTACCTTATTTTTGGCTTATGCGATGAAACATTTTCCATTGTTTGCTCAACACAGGCACCAGAGGATGTTGACCCCAACTGGTTTTATTTTTTTATAACAGTCCTCGACCATTTTTATTGGGTTCTTGGTTCAGTTCTTGGTAGTCTTTTAGGCAGTCTATTTTCATTTAACACAAAGGGACTGGATTTTGTATTGACGGCATTATTTATAGTAATATTCCTAGAACAGTGGAAAGCTAGGGATAATCGTCTATCATCGATGATCGGGGTTTCTGTTTCTGCTCTTTGTTTAATCATTATTGGACAGGAACATTTTATTATTCCATCGATGATTTTTATATTAGTAACGCTAACCCTATTGAAAAAGCACATCCTTCATAGACAGGAACACTAGAGGAGAAAAGAACATGACTTTATCACCTATTCAGACTTTTATTATTATTTGTATGGTAACCTTAGGAACAATGGTAACAAGGTTCTTGCCTTTTTTAATTTTTAAGCCGAATCAATCTAACAATTCTTATATTTCTTATTTAGGACAAGTTTTACCCTATGCGGCCATAGGGTTGTTGGTGGTGTATTGTCTTAAAGACTTTAGTTTTAAAGGTCCTAACCATGGAATGGCTGAGATACTTGCTATTTTATTTATTGTCATGCTCCATTACTGGAAGGGAAACACGCTTCTTAGCATCGGATTAGGGACAGTTCTTTATATGGTATTTGTTCAGACGATATTTATTTAAGTGGCAAGAGATTGCCAAAGAAATTATAAGGTTAGGAGATAATCTCATGAATCAATACATATTATCTTTGGATCAAGGAACAACAAGCTCAAGAGCACTACTATTTGATAAAAATGGAAAAGTCCTTGGTATGGCTCAAAAAGAATTGACCCAGATTTACCCAAAGCCGGGTTGGGTAGAGCATGATCCTATGGAGCTATGGGCCACTCAGATTGGAGTTGCAAAGGAGGTCCTTGAAAGAACAGGGATAAGACCTCAAGAGATTGCAGCCATCGGTATTGCCAACCAAAGAGAAACAACTCTTGTTTGGGAAAAGAATACAGGTAAACCCATTTATAATGCAATTGTATGGCAATGTAGAAGGACGGCTGATATCTGCGATGCTTTAAAAGCAAGGGGTCTGGAAAAATATATTCGTGAAAATACAGGCCTCTTAATTGATGCCTATTTTTCCGGAACAAAGATTCAATGGATTCTGGATCATGTTGAGGGAGCACGAGCTAAAGCGGAGAAAGGTGAACTCATTTTTGGTACGGTGGACACATGGATAATCTGGAATCTAACCAGAGGCAAAGTGCATGTAACAGATTATTCGAATGCATCGCGAACGATGCTATTTAATATTAAAGAGCTGGTATGGGATAAAAAGATTCTTAGTGAACTGGATATTCCAATGGCCATGCTACCTGAAGTAAGGCCATCCAGTTATCATTATGGTTTAACAGATTCGGATGTCTTTGGAGGTCAAAAAATTCCTATTGCAGGCGATGCAGGCGATCAACAGGCCGCTCTTTTTGGACAAACATGCTTTGAGCCAGGAATGGCGAAAAATACCTATGGGACAGGTTGCTTCTTACTTATGAATACAGGCGAAAAATTTGTGCCCTCAGAGAATGGCTTGTTAACAACAATCGCATGGGGAATAGATGGAAAGGTTCAATATGCCATGGAAGGAAGTATTTTTGTTGCAGGAGCCGCTATTCAATGGTTGAGAGATGAAATGAGACTTATTAATTCCTCGGGTGATAGCGAAAAAATGGCTCTTTCTGTTGAAGATACCAAGGGTGTTTATGTTGTTCCAAGTTTTGTTGGTTTGGGGGCACCCTACTGGAATATGTATGCAAGAGGAACTATTATAGGGATTACTAGAGGAACGAACAGGAATCATATTGTAAGGGCCACTCTGGAATCACTTGCATTTCAGACAAAGGATGTATTCAAGGCCATGGAGGAGGACTCGGGGATTAAGCTTCAAGCACTCAAGGTGGATGGAGGTGCTACTGAAAATAATTTTTTAATGCAGTTTCAATCGGACATACTTGGTGTATCTATTAATAAACCGGAGATTACTGAAACCACCGCCCTTGGTGCAGCATATCTGGCAGGATTAGCCGTAGGTTTTTGGAGCAGCAAGAAAGAAATCATGAAAAATTGGAATTTAAATAGAACATTTACACCTTCAATAACAGAAGAAATAAGAGAGAAAAAATATAAGGGATGGGAAAAAGCTATTAAAGCAACTCTTATGATATATAACAATGAAAATTGGGACTAGAGGTTTTGACGTATAACTTGGTATAATGGGATAAAATGAAAAAAGTTTAACATAATATAAAGAGGTGATATTTTGAAGGCAAAGACAGTAGAAGAATCCATGGCAAGTATGGGGAGTTTAATGCATCCGGGACAAGGTAACCCTGCGGGCAATATCCATGGTGGGGAGATTATTAAGCTCATGGATAATACAGCAGGAATAGTCGCTTATCGACATGCGAGGACAAATGTAGTCACAGCAAGAGTTGATCAAATTGAATTTCTTCTTCCTGTACATATAGGCGATATACTGACATGCAATGCAAAACTAACTTTTATCAGCAAACAATCTATGGAGATTATGGTTACAGCCTTGGTGGAAGAACTCGTAATAGAACCCAAGGTTCAAGTGGCACTTACAGCACTTTTTACTATGGTAGCACTGGATGAGGATGGTAATCCTACCGAAGTTCCTCCATTAGAGCTTAAAACAGAAGAAGAAAAAAGACTATTTGAAGAAGGACAGAAAAGATATTTAACCTATAAAGCAATGAGAGAGGAAAGAAAAAGCAAAGAGAAGTAGGGAAAGGAGATTAAAAATGAAAGTAAAAAGAGCATTAATGATTATCTTAGGAATGATGATGTCTATTACAATAATGATGGGCTGCACTGAAGAAAATGGCAAGATTGAAAAGGAAAATGGAAAAATTGAGCAGGAAAACGGCACAGGCGAAGAAGAAGAGAAGGGAGCAGAAGAAACAAAAATAACAGCCCAAGAAAAGGTAAAAATAGAGGATTACAGTCTATTAGACATATACGATATAGATATCAATGCAGATGGGCAAGATGAAAGCATAGCTTTATACACCGCAGCAGAAACAGATCAAAATGGTGAAATTATATGGGATGATGGGCAAAATTGGTCATTGATAGTCCATGGGCAAGATGAAGATTATGTCTTATTTGACCAATACGTTCAAATAGGGAGTATTCAATTTTATGTGTTTACAGCGGATGATATTTTCCATATCGTAACAATGCAAAACACCACCGCCGGATTGAAAATGGTCGAATATACTTTTGATAGCGACAATGGTGTTTTTTCTCAAAAGACAAGATATGAAGCTCCGGGCAATGTTAACATGCTTCATGTTTCAAGAAACCAGTTTTAGTAGATAGAATAAGAATTGAAGGGAGAGAAGTGAATGAGTAATTTATTTGATTTAACAGGAAAGGTAGCGCTTGTCACAGGAGCTTCATCGGGTTTGGGCATACAGTTTGCAAAAGCTTTGGCAAAGGAAGGAGCAGATATTGCTATAACAGCAAGAAGAGTGGATAAGTTAAATGAAGTTAAGGCAGAAATTGAGAAACTTGGAGTAAGATGTTTTTCCGTTCCTGGAGATGCAAGTGATGTAAAAGCAATAAAAGCTATTGTCACTGCGGTTAATGAACATTTTGGAAAAATTGATATCCTAGTGAACAATGCGGGAATTGGGCTTACTGAGCCCGCTGAGGAACAATCCGATGAGACATGGGAAACCATGATGCGGGTTAATCTTAACGGAGTTTATTATTTTGCACGGGAAGCTGCCAAAGGTATGATAGCCAGAAAATATGGAAAAATCATTAATATAGGCTCTATTCACAGTACAGTCGCAATGACTGGACTTCCGGTATCCGCTTATGCTACTACAAAGGGTGGGGTTTTGATGATGTCCAAGGCACTAGCCAATGAATGGGCAAAACATAATATTACCGTCAACACGATTGGTCCCGCTTATTTTGAAAGTGAAATGACAGCAGAAATTATTCATGATAATGCATTTCAAGTTGTGCTCAATACTTACTGTCCAATGGGGAGAGCTGGAAAAGAAGGAGAATTGGATGGTGCAATCGTTTACTTTGCATCGGATGCTTCAAGCTATACAACAGGACAATATCTGGCAGTAGATGGAGGCTGGACAAGCATTTAGCATGGATGCCACGAGAATAATATAAATGATATGAACAATGGAGACCGTTTTATAAAATGGTCTCTGTTTTTTTATATGAATATCGAAACAAAGGGAGTATAGATTGACAGGATAAGTTTCTTCATATATAATTAATTAGTAATTTACTGGTTTACTAATCTAGTAAATTGAAAATTTCAAAGGAGAGAGGAAGTAAAATGATGAAAATACCGACTTCGCTAAAACATAAACCGGTCATAGTATCTGACAACTACGAGAATATTGATGGACGATATGCTTATAATTCCGATGCCAAGGGATTGTCCTTAGGCTTAGCACAATGGAATGATAGAGGGAAAGTAGAAATATCGGCCAAGGTATGGCGGCATACAGGAGAAAAGTGGTCAAGACAATCTGAAGAATTACCATTACATCGTATACTTGATTTAGCCATCTTAATATGCAGATCAAAGCTCCACTTTCAAGAAGCCTACCGCTATGAGAAATTGTTTGATCCTGAAAAGCCTATTCTTGATAGGATTGGATTACAAGGGGATGCGATGACAGTTGCGATCTGCACCGATAATGAAAAAATAGAAGAAGATATCAAGTTATTTAGGCAAGCATTGAGCAACGATGATGAAATAATGGGTGAGCGTTTAAGAGCGCTATCGAGAATTTTGCAGGAAATGGGTTATTGACATGAAAAATAGAAAAGAAATGGTATCCGAATATAAGGAGAGGACAATAGTAGGCGGAATTTATGCTATAAGAAACAATTTAAATAATAAGACGCTTTTACTTTCAGCTACAGATTTGCATGGATGTAAAAACAGATTTGAGTTTTGTCAAAAGTTAAATAACTGCACCTATATCAAGCTTCAGCAAGATTGGCAAAAGCATGGTAATAGTATTTTTGCTTTTGAAATACTGGATCAACTTGAAAAAAAAGAAAACCAAACGGAAAAACAATTTAAAGAAGAAATAAAAATACTTTATGAAATTTGGAAAGAAAAATATGAAAAGATGCAAATACAGCTGTATTAAGGCTATGAAAAACTAAGCCCTCATAAAATTCACTGGCAGAGTGCTCATTTATGAGAGCTTAGTTGTCTTTTTATAGATCGTCCTTAAAGCAACAAATGTATTTTTCAGTATAGAAAACAGGGCGATAAGATAATTTTGCTTTACGAAGACCTGGTAACCCCATATCTTCCTCCCGATTGATATATTTATAGTTCTTGCCAAAGCACTTGCAGAACTCGTTGTTAATAGCCTGATAAATACCTCTATAATCAGCATTCGCTTTTTCAATATGAACACAAATGGTTTTCCTATCTAAAACACTTCCTAAGCTGAAGGCTTCTATCTTACCATTGATGGTGATAACTCCACCAATAAAATCACATTCATCATAATTATTAAAGGCTTCCTTTAATGCCTCTTCCTCCATCTTCATAAGAAGGGCTTCTTTAGAAGACATGATTTTGCTAGTGGCTATTTTTTTGTTGAGCTCCAAACATTCATCGGACATCTCTCTTGTAAAGGGAACAAACTTGAAAGCATTATTATTTACAAAATGATTAAGATGATTTCGTTTAGAATGATACTTTTTACCAGCTAATTCTATTAAATCCTTTGTGTAATAAACATAATCATAATTATCCCGATCATCCAAAAAACAAAGTTGATTCGGTTTAGCTTTTTCAAAAATGTCAATCATATGAAAAGGAAGTAATCTTAAATTGAATACATAGCCCTCCTCTTCAAAAATGTCTTTCAAGATATCTATGGTTTCACCTAATTTAGCTTCATCATATACACTGTCTTTTGGTAAGGGAGGGAATAAAAAAGGTTGAACATCTGGATATTCCAGATGACTATTTCCGGAAATGCACAAAAAATCATTAATAATATCAAATCGAAAATTATTTAAATCTTTCCACATAAATAAACTTGTAAAAGTTAATCCGGATGTATAATGTTCAAATCCATATAGGTGCTCATAAAGCAAAGCCTTATCCTTTATTTCTATTTTATTATCAAACATAAATACTCCTTCATTTCAAAAATTTAGCAATATCAATACATATAGTTATATTTCTTTTAAAAATATTTGTCAATATAGATTCTATGCGAAAAAAATGAATTTACTCCATTCTATAAAAAATTCCAATGTAAATATTACAAAGAGTAGTTTTATTAAAAAGAGCAAATAATACTAAAGCAATGGTTTATAAAAAAAGAAAGGAGATTTAACTATGAATAAAAAATATATTATTTTAGCGAGTTCCTTTTTTATCCTAAGTTCATTAATAGCATGTACACCTGCAAACGAAAAACCACTAGTTGATAGAGACCGAACTTTTATTGAGCAAAACAATGGCCCTAATGGCGATGGATATAGTTATTTAGGAGGACCTGGGCGTTATGATGATGGAAATATTATGAACAATTCTACCAATGCCAATGAAAATGAAACGTCACGCTTGATGCAAAATGAAGACAGCATAGCAAGAAAAATTATGAGTCTTGAAGGTGTCCGAAATGCAGTTGTCATGGTTGAAGATGATACGGCTTATTGTGGAGTTGATTATGAAAACAAAAGCTCTACAGCCATTAATAACTTGAGACAAAGGATTGCTAATGAAGTAAAAAAGTTTAACCCCGATATAGATACGGTGTTTGTAACTTCTGATGAAACCAGCTATGATAGGATGAAGGAATATTTAAATACAAGTGGACTCAAAGAAAGAACAACAGAATTAACAAATAATATAGTCAATTTATTCAGATAATTACCCTAATCAATTTAAATGCCGGATATTCCGGCATTTTTGTTGTCCGATTCTCATATTAATTGATATTAGAAAAAATATAAGTTATAATATCCTTAAATTATAAAGAGTTTATCTGATTATTAAACTCCTATCATTTTAAAAAGTGAAAGGAATGAGAACATGTATTGTAAGAATTGCGGACAAGATGTGGGAAATGATGTTGATATTTATTGTCCCCATTGTAAAATCCAACAAGGTAAAGACAATTATGAAACAGGGGAATACATAGATGATAATAGGATAGAAGAGTTATTAGATTTTCATTCCGAAGAAAGCTTATTTGAAGTGCGAGATCATGATAAGGGGTTATTTGATGAAATTGAAGAATTTCATATCGAAGAAACCTACCAAGAAGCACATCCCCAAGATTTATTAGAAGATGTAGCCATATCTGAAGAGTCCCATGATGAGGGTTTGGCGAACATGAATAAGGACTATCATGAATTTAAGAAGAGCATTTTTAACAGGAAAGATGCCTTTGACGATTCTTATGATTACCTGAATGGAAGCGATGAGATAGAGAGCAATTCTAAAAGTAAGTTATTAATTTTACTCATTATACTCGCCTTTTTAGTCGCACTAGGGTTAGCCGTCAAATTTTTATTAATAGATGAAGGTAAGCTTGAGCTGCCGGCCTTTCTACAGAACATTTTAAAAGAACAACAGATAAATGAACCCGATGAAGATGAGGGGTTCATACCGGAAGAAGACTTGGAAGAAGAGCCCTTAGACGAAGCTGAGGACATTCACAGCAGAGAATACATATTTAGTCACCTGAGCGAAGTAAACCAGAATATTATTGAAGTCAAAGATAATAATGCTTTCATCAATAACAGGGATACCGGTATAAAGGATATAGACGATTCTATTCCATTACAAAAAGAAATATATCAGGTCGTTGATGAAACCGATATTTATTATGATGAAGCCATTATAAAAGCGTTAGTCCTCTTTAATTCAGCTTGGAATGACTATGTTAATGAAAATGATCAAACAGTTGTAGCCCTCGTAAAAAAAGATAGCAAGGCCTATAAAAATGTCATTAATTTCAGAAGGAGCAATAGAAAGCAAGAATTTTTACTTTTTGAAATTGGTGAAATTACAAAAGGTCAAGAAGGATATTATGTTTGGACACATGAAAAAATACGGCAAACAGAAAAAGGAAAGGTTAGCCTAAAGGAATATCACTGGATTTACCAATTGGTAGAGGAAGAGGATGAATTATTGATAGTCAACTATCATTCAATGTAGAAGAAAAAGGATGGATAACCATCCTTTTTTTATCAAATATTCAAAGATCCGAATTTTCTAAGATGTATCCCAACTCCAATTCTAACGCCTCGCAAATTTTTATGTATATTTGTAGGGAAGGTACAGCACGTAAATTTTCAATATCGGATAAATAGGAATTTGATATCCCTACTTTTCCGGCTAGATTCCTTTGAGATATTTTTTTATCAAGTCGAATCTTTTTTATCGTATGACCTATAAATGCTTTTTCTTTATGTTTTTTCTTCATTAAAATCCCTCCTATTTCCATTTTACGCAAAAAACGGAAACAATGCAAGCTATATTTCTATTATGGGTTATTTAACGGAAAAGTTACGTATAAATCGAACGAAATACTCCCAAATGGCGTGATATACTTGAGTTATATTCATAATTATGGAGAGATTTATACGATGGGCGTTGGAGAAAAAATCAAACAAAAGCGGAAAGAAAAAGGATATACTCTGAAAAGACTTTCTGAGATTGTAGATATCTCAGTATCCTTTTTAAGCGATATCGAAAATGGAAAAAGCAAACCTTCTCTGGACAGGTTAACAGATATTGCTAGAGGCTTAGATGCAAATGTAAGCTATTTTTTAGGAGAAGAGGCTAAAGAAGAAAAATTAATCTATGAGGAAAAATACCTAGATATCTTCACAGATGATGAAATAAAAAAGCTATTAGAAGAAGAGGATTTTTTACAAATTTTAGATGAATTTAAAGGCTTTGACAAGTGGACAAAGCAAGAAAAAGAAGAATTAAAAATGTTTCTACAAATAAAAAATAAATACAAGGATTAATATCAATTAGAAAAACATCTTAAAGGGCAGAATGAAGATGTTTTTTGTATTGTATAATAAGAGGCTAAAGAGCTTTACAAGTCTTATCTGAGGGTGGTATAATTATTAGCGTGAAAAGAAATAATGCATAATAAATATTAATTAGTGCGACACATACGGAGGTTGAAGATGTCAACAAAAAGTAATTATTTAAGGGATGAAATTAGCATCAACAATAAAAAATTTTCATCCACAAGATCAACTCTTGAAACCCTATATTATGGAAATAATGTTGTCAAGATAAAGAATTTAACAGAAGCTTATGAGTTAGCAGCTAAATCACCGGGAACAGTTGTAACAGATATGCCGGTATATCAACCGAAGCAAATAGGATTACCTGAAGGAGCCAAAGTACTGTTGTTTAATGATGGGGAAACTACAGGGAGATTTGCCGGGGCTAGAAGGATATTAGGCGAAAAAGGGGTAGATACCAAGGAGCTTGATGGGAAACTCAGGGAAGCTGCCTACTATATGCGCTATAAAAAATTATATCACACAGAAACCTATATAGGATTAGATAAAGATTTTATGGTAAAAGCGCATCTTCTCATACCGGAAGGGCATGAAAATATATTATACAATTGGATGCTGAATTTTCAATATAAATCAGATGAATATAATGAAATGTATAAGCAATCTAAGGAGTTAGATGAAACAGATATCATTATTGTATCGGACCCGGATTGGACACATAAACAACATGGAAATGGATTATGCGTTTTTGATTCCGAGCATAATTGTGCAGCAATTTTAGGCATGCGCTATTTTGGAGAGCACAAAAAGGGAACACTAACATTGGCTTGGGGAATTGCCAGCAGGAATAATTATGTTTCTTGCCACGGTGGTTTGAAAAAGTATAATCTAGAAAATGATAGAAAGTACGTTATGGGTGTTTTTGGTTTATCTGGATCCGGCAAATCAACCATAACTCATGCAAAGCATGATGGCAAATATGATATTACAGTAGTTCATGATGATGCCTATATTATTTCTACCGAAAATGGCTCTTCTGTAGCATTAGAGCCAACTTATTTTGATAAAACGCAAGACTACCCATTGACAGAGCCTGCCAATAAATTTTTAATAACAGTGCAAAATTGTGGTGCATGTTTGGATGAAGACGGAAAATGTGTTCTAGTTACCGAAGATATACGTAACGGAAATGGTCGTGCCATTAAATCTAAATTATGGGCACCTAACAGAGTGGATAAATTGGATGAACCCATTAACGCCATCGTATGGATTATGAAAGATCCTACATTACCTCCGATATTAAAAATAAATAATCCCGTATTAGCAGCAACGATGGGTGCAACCTTGGCAACAAAGCGTACATCTGCAGAGAAGATTTTAGACCACATTGATATTAATGCTTTAGTTATTGAGCCTTATGCCAATCCATTTAGGACATATCCGCTTATAGAGGATTATAATAAATTTAAATTACTTTTTGAAAAGAAGGTAGATTGCTATATCTTAAATACCGGTCATTTTACAACAAAGAAGGTTCCTAAAGAAGTGACCTTAGAGATCATTGAAAAAATTATTGAGAATGAAGCTGACTTTAATACATGGGGAAGCTTGAAAGATTTTGAATTATTTGAAATTGAAGGATTTGTTCCTGAAATGAAGGATTCTGCTTATTTAGAGTCTTTAAAAAGGGGATTTAAAGAACGTGTAGGATTTTTAGATTCCAGAAAAGAAGAAAATGGTGGGAGAGATATGCTTCCGGATGAAGCTATAAATTCTATTGAAAAGGTTATTGATCAAATAGATGTTCATAGGAAATCAAGTATTTAGTTTTAGAGTTTTATAGAGTAACGTTATTAAAAACAGGTGGGTTCAGCTCTGCCTGTTTTTTTATATAATAAAATTATCATGCAGAATAAACAATAAAAAATATAAAGGAATAATAGTGAACTGGAAATAATAAATATTAATAAATAATAGCGTCTAAAACAAAACTGGAGGAGTATATGAATTTGAATTTAGCAGAATGTTATACAAAAGAAACTGTAACGAATGAAGCTAAAAAAATTCTAGAAAGGCTCATAGAAAAAGAAAAAATATTTATTACGGATTATGAAAAAGATCAAATACTAATGCAGGTGGTCATGGATGTTGTAAAGGAGCGCAACAAACTATATGTTACAGAATAAGGATGTAAAACCTAAAAGACTTTCTTCAATCGCTTTTACGATGAAGAAGGTCTTTTAGCAAATCATGAAAAATGCTACTTAATGTAAGTTAGTCACCATAAGGCATATTCGGCAAACCAAAATCCATACCGTACATTTGCGGCATATTAGGAAGGTTAGGTATATGAGGTAAATCATTCATATCTTGAATACCTTCCATACCATAAGGCATAGGACAAGGCCAACAAGGTATAAAACACATCACACATGGCATACCACCCATAGGCATATTATTATACATACCCTCCATTGGGTTCATAATCGGATTAATTATAGGATTCATGCCATTCATACCTTGCATAGGATCCATTCCATACATAGGTTCGTTCATATTCATATTATTATCTGCAGGTCTAGAGCCACAACCGCGTGTATAAGGATTATATCTTTCCATTTAATAACCTCCAATAAACAATTATTTACACTATTAATATACGCATAAATAAGCATTATGTGAGAAAATAAAAAGAGGTTATAGTTCTAATTTTTTTATCATGTTGATATATTGCCCAAGAACACCAATGTTTACATAGTATTCGGAATAGTTATCAACCTTTTTAACTTTAATAATATTGGAAGTTACTAATTTCTTGATATGTTGGGAAATAGTCGACTGAGAATAATCGAAGAATTCGACAATATCTTTATTATGTACAGTTTCCCTATTGGAATTACAGATTAAAATATATTTCAATATTTTAACTCTTAAAGGATGAGCCAATGCATCGGATATCCTTGCAGTTGTCAAAATATCACTTTCTTCATCATCAAAAATATCTTTTCTAATACGCATAAAGTCTTCTCCTCATTAATATTATCATTCTCAATAAGCTTAACTTAGTCAAATTAATATGTCAAGTTTAGACAAAATAATATGAGATGGCTAAGGGCCATCCCACATTATTATTGAAGGAGCTTCTATCGTTTTGAATCAGAACATTGATTATTGGAATTAGTACAACAGTTATTACAATTTTCTGTGTCCTCAAATTTATTGTTTTTAACATCATATGCTGCAGGCTTTTGTTTTTGTTTTCCTTTTTTATCTTTATTCTTCATTTTTGATAACCCTCCTCAATAATTAGTATGGTCAAGGATTTAAAAAATATGAATGGTAAAATCTAAAATAGTATATTACGTAAGATGTTATTGAAAAATTCAGAAGAAAACAAGAGAAAATAATTTACAAACATATATGATATATGATATATTATATATCATAAAACAGAACAAATGAACGTATCCATTGGAGGGTGAAATGAACGTCAATAATGTATTTACAACTAAATCTGAAATTGTTTTTAATTATTTAAAAAATAAAATTTTGAACAATGAACTAGAGCCGGGTAGTGATCTGATTATTAGTAAAATATCAAATGATTTAAATGTATCACCTATACCGGTTAGAGAAGCATTAAAATCATTAGAAATGGAAGGCTTAGTTGAACTTGAAGCTCACAAGACTGCAAAAGTAGCTACAATTAATTTAGACAAATTGTATCAGATTGGAACGATAAGGGCTGGACTAGAAGGGTATGCTGCAAGACTAGCGGCGGATTATATAACGGACGATCAGATACTTAAGTTAAATGATATTCTTAATGAGATGAATGATGCAAAAGAAAAAAAGGACAGCGAATTGTTTAATAATAAAAATATGGAATTTCATAGATTTATATATAAAATACCGCCTTTCCCTATGCTCTATGACATGATTATCAACGTTTGGGACGGTGGTAAATGGACTAGAGCAATTTTTGCTATGAGCCCAGATAGAATGGGGAAGTCAATTATTGAACACCACAACATTCTTAATGCTTTAAGAGAAAGAGATAATAATAAAGTAGAACTATTGATAAGAGAGCATAGGTTAAATGCTAGTAAACAACTTGAGGAGATAATTAGAAAACAAAACATTTAATAAAAGATGGCGATATTTGGGTAGGTGTTACGATTAAAAATCTTGGTATCTTTGATGATTGCCAATAAAAATTATATCAGAGAAATCTAATTTATCCATAGGAGAGGCAATAAAGCTATTATCCCAAAGGAGGTTGATCAATTGAATAATATAAATATTGATAGTCATGCACATATGATACCACCTTCATTTTTGAAGATGATTAAAGAGGATAAGTTAAAAGGGATAAAAATAATAGAAGACGATAAAAGTAGAAAAAAATCAATCGTTTTCCTGGATGGCAGTAAACATCCATTTTCAGAAGTATTTACTTCGATTGAAAAACGACTAGAGCTTATGAATAGCTATCAATGCGATAAACAAGTTGTTTCGATTACTCCAAGGTTTTTCTTTTACGACTTTCCTCTTGACTTAGCAATACATACTAATGAATCCTTTAATAATGATATAGCAGCATTATCAAAGGAATATCCGGATAGATTTATCGGCATGGGAAGTGTTCCTTTACAAGATACTAATTCAGCCATTACTGAACTAGAAAGAATGAATAGAAATTTAGGATTAAAAGCTATTCAAATTGGCACTTTTGTAAATGGATACAACTTATCCGATGAGAGATTTATAGATTTTTTTAGAAAAGCTGAAGAGTTAAACATTTTTGTTTTTATCCATCCTCTAATTAAAAATGATGATCTTTTAGTTAAAAACTATCATCTAAGCAATCTAGTTGGAAACCCTACACAGACAACAATTGCCATATCGAACCTCATTTTTTCGGGCTTGTTTGATATTGTACCAAACATAAAAATTGGATTAGCTCATGGTGGAGGATTTTTACCTTATCAATTAGGTAGATTGGAGCATGGATATGAGGTAAGACAAGATACAAAATCAAAGGCAAAGAAAAGTCCAAGAGAATACATTAAGAAGAATATATATTTTGATGCTTTGACACATTCAAAAGAAGCATTAGAGTTTTTAGTTAAATTGACTGGAAGTGAAAAAGTTATGTTTGGGACGGATTATCCTTACGATATGGCTGAATATGACCAGATAGATAATATCAATCAATTG
>CAYSBC010000027.1:0-6654 GCA_964429195.1 uncultured Eubacteriales bacterium
ACCTTGTTAATATGAAGATATAGGAGGTCATCATGTATAAAATTTACGTTATATCGGATTCTATCGGGGAGACAGCTGAACAAGTCGTTAAAGCAGCTATAAGTCAATTTGGTGATTGTGAATATGAAATAAAAAGGTATTCTTACATATCAAGTCCCGAAGAAATTATTGACATTATATCAGAAGCAAGTGCACAAAATGGAATGATTGCTTTTACCATTGTCATTCCTGAGTTAAAAAAAGTATTGCTAGAAAGCGTAGCTAACAAGGATATCCATGTTATAGATATCATGTCATCCATTACAAATGAGTTTTCAAACTTTTTTAATCAAGAGCCTATCAATAAACCCGGACTCATTCGAAAGCTTGATGCAAAATATTTCAAAAGAGTAGAAGCTGTAGAATTTGCTGTCAAGTATGATGACGGTAAGAATGTAAGAGGTATAAAAGAGGCTGATGTTGTTATTGTTGGTGTTTCTAGGACTTCTAAAACACCTCTATGTATGTTTTTAGCCCATAAAAACATCAAGGCCGCCAATATTCCACTGGTGCCGGAGGTAGATGTTCCAAAGGAGCTCTTTGAAATAGATAATAAAAAAATAATAGGACTTGTAACAGATCCGGTAAAATTGAATGAAATAAGGCAGGAAAGATTGAAAGCATTAGGGCTTTCCAATGATGCTAATTATGCCAGCATGGATAGGATTTTATTAGAATTAGACTATGCAGAAAAAATAATGAAAAAGCTTGGATGCCCGGTCATTGATGTTTCTACAAAGGCCGTTGAAGAAACAGCTAATATTATCTTTAAAAAAATGAACTTGAAATAATTGAATAAGTGAAACTTAACTTTCAGGTGGAGTTCTAAATTTCACCTGAATTTTAAAATTATTTAAAATCAATTGTTCGTGATAAAAATTCAAGATATTAAGGAGGGAAAAGGTTGATTAAAAGAGAAGATATTGAAGCAAAAGAGATATCTTTTTTATCTGAATATGCAGCAAAATCCAGATATTCTAAGGGAAGAAAAGATTTTGAAGAGAAATGTCGATTCAGAACCGATTTTCAAAGAGATCGTGATCGCATCATCCACTCAAAAGCATTTCGAAGGCTTATGCATAAAACCCAGGTTTTTCTTTCTCCGGAAGGGGATCACTTCAGAACCCGCCTGACACATACATTGGAAGTGGCACAAATATCGCGAACGATAGCAAGAGCCCTCAATCTCAATGAAGATTTAGCAGAAGCCATCGCCATGGGACATGATTTAGGACATACTCCTTTTGGTCATAATGGGGAAACCTATCTTAATGAGATTCATAAAAATGGATTTAAACATAATGAACAAAGCCTTAGAGTTGTTGATTTTTTAGAAAAAAGATCGGATAATGTGGGTATGAATTTAACAGAAGAAGTCAGGGACGGTATATTAAACCATACGGGTGCCCATTGGCCCTTTACTTTAGAAGGCCGAATTGTAAGGTTTAGTGATAGAATCGCTTATATCAATCATGATATCGATGATGCCATTCGAGGTGGGGTTTTAAAGGAAGAAGACATTCCGGAAGAATGTTTGCAAAGTATTGGCAAAAGCCACAGGGAACGGATCAATAATTTAATTGTCGATTTGGTTGAAAACAGTATGCATAAAAATGATATAACCATGAGTGAGGAACGTTTATATTTCCAAAATAAACTTAGGGATTTTATGTTTGAAAATGTGTATCATAGTGAAATCATCAAACAAACCGATAACATGATTAAAATAAGAAAAATGATGGAAATACTATATGATTATTACCTTAAAAACACAGAACAACTTCCGATTGAATATAGAGACATGATAGATAGATGGGGCAAAGAAGAAATTGTGAAGGACCACATTGCAGGAATGACGGATCGCTATGCCATCAATCTTTTTAAGGAAGTGTTTGTTCCAAGCAGTTGGAAATAGTTATTAACATCATTTTAATCAACTCTTTTATTTTATCCTTAAGAAAAAATATATAAAAATAAAAGAGGAAAAAAGCGTATTCTGTCGAATAAAAAAATATTGACAAGAATTGTGAAAGAGGTTTTTCTATGGACAAGATTACAAGAGTAGATATAGTAGAAGAAATCAAATCACGAAGCAATATTGTTGATGTTATTAGCAGATATTTAAATTTAAAGAAAACAGGCAACAATTATAAAGGGCTTTGTCCATTTCATTCAGAGAATACGCCTTCTTTTGTGGTATCAGAAGAAAAACAAATATTTACTTGTTTTGGATGTGGAGCTACAGGTGATGTCATCGAATTTGTGAAGCGTATTGAGCATAAAGAGTTTACTGAGGTTATAGAAAAATTGGCTTTAGACTCGGGTATTGAGATAAAATCCAATAAAAGCTCTGTAACTGAAACTAAAAAACAGGAACTATACGCTATCAATCGTGAGGCTGCTCTGTTTTTTTACAATAATATGCATAAAGAAAACAGTATTGGACATCAATACATAGTGTCAAGGGGTATCCTGCCTTCCACCATAAAAAAGTTTGGCCTCGGATTTGCAGAAAAAAAATGGGATGACCTTTATAAACACTTAAAAGAAAAGAATATTCAGGAAAAGACTTTGTTAAAACTGGGACTTATCTCTTTAAAAAATGAGAAATATTATGATAAGTTCATCAATAGAATTATTTTTCCCATTATTAATACAAGGGGAAAGGTTATTGGATTTGGAGGTAGGGTTATCGATGAGGGTATGCCTAAATACTTAAATTCTCCGGAATCCATCCTATTCCAAAAAAAATTTAATTTATATGGGTTAAATCTTTCAAAAAACGAGATACAAATGCAAAATTATGTTATATTAGTTGAGGGTTATTTAGATGTTATTTCACTTTATAACCAAGGAATTAAAAATGTTGTGGCTTCTCTAGGGACCGCTTTAACAGAAAACCAAGCCAAAATGATAAAAAGATATACAGATAATGTAGTTGTGGCCTATGATTCTGATGAAGCAGGACAAGCAGCTGCTAACCGTGGGATGGACATTTTATTTGATGCAGGATGCAAGGTTAAGATATTAGAAATCAAAGGTTTCAAGGATCCTGATGAATATATTAAAGCGAAGGGGAGAAAATTATTTATTGAAAGCATTAACAATGCAACACCTTTCATGGACTATAAAATCAACACTTTAAAAAAAGCATATGATTTAAGTAATATGGATCAAAGGGTCGAATTCGTTAATAAAGTGGCCCAGGTTCTTAAAAGGACAAAAAATTACATTGAGATTGATGCTTATGTTGATAAAATAGCCAATGAAACTAAAATTTCGAAAAATGCTATAAAGTTAGAAATTAATGGCAATAATAATACAAAGATTACTCCCGCTATTAAGAAAGAAAAAAAACTTAATATTCAAACTCCCAATGATGCTGTCGAAAGAACCTTAATTAAGCTTGTACTTAATAATGGAGATTTTATTCCCAAGGTAACGGACTTAGGTGACATATTTTTAAATCATATACATAAGGATATATTTAAAATGATAACCATACTCTATCAGGAAGATAGTGAAATTGATTTAGCTAAATTGCGAGACAGCCTGTTTGAGGAAGAATATATAGAGATTTTAAATAACATCATTCAACATATCCAGTTTAATGGGAAGGACAGTATCGTATTTGAAGATTGCGTCAATAAAATTGAAACTGACAGGTTAACAAAACGTCAGAATGAAATATTAGAGATACTCAAACTATTAAATGAAAAAGAAGATGAAATTAAAATAGATGCCTTAACTATAGAATTATTAGAAATACAGAATAAACTCAAGAAGTAGTATTAAGAAGGGAAGTTTCTAAATGAATGAAGGAAGCAACAACAAAAATACAGATTCTACTTTATCTCTTGTTCAGTCTTTTTTAGAAAAAGCGAAAAGAAGAGGCAGAGTCACCTACAAGGAGATTTCTGACTGTCTTGAAAATTTAGATATAGATAAAGAACAAATGGATGAGTTTTATGATGCCCTCACTGCTATGGAAGTGGACATCATATCCGACTCGGGCAATAATGAAATTGGCATAATTTCATTAGATCTTGATGAGGAAAAAATCGAAGAGGATGCAGAAATAGAAGTAGAAACCGATATTGAGGCGAATATGCCTAAGGGTATTAGTGTTGATGACCCTGTAAGAATGTATTTAAAGGAAATTGGCAAGGTTCCATTACTATCAGCTTCAGAAGAAATATATTTAGCCAAGCTTATGGAGATTGGTGATGAAGATGCTAAGCAAAAACTGTGCGAGGCTAATTTAAGATTAGTTGTCAGCATAGCTAAACGCTATGTAGGAAGAGGTATGTTATTCCTTGATCTCATTCAGGAAGGTAATTTAGGGCTTATTAAAGCTGTTGAAAAGTTTGATTGGAGAAAAGGCTATAAGTTTAGTACATATGCCACCTGGTGGATTAGACAGGCTATAACTAGGGCTATCGCTGATCAAGCCAGAACCATAAGGATACCTGTACACATGGTTGAAACTATTAACAAATTAATCCGAGTATCCAGACAGCTGTTACAAGAATATGGTAGGGAACCCAAACCTGAAGAAATCGCTAAAGAGATGGATTTAACCGATGAAAAGGTAAGAGAAATACTCAAAATTGCACAGGAGCCTGTATCCCTTGAAACTCCAATTGGTGAAGAAGAGGATAGTCATCTCGGCGATTTTATTCCGGATGATGAAGTTCCTGCTCCCGCAGAGGCTGCTGCTTTTTCCATGTTAAAAGAGCAACTCATTGAAGTTTTAGATACACTCACACCACGTGAACAAAGTGTGCTCAAGTTAAGATTCGGATTGGAAGATGGAAGAGCAAGAACCTTAGAAGAAGTGGGGAAGCAGTTTGATGTAACCCGTGAAAGAATCAGGCAAATTGAAGCTAAGGCTCTAAGAAAGCTCAGACATCCGAGCAGGAGTAAAAAACTAAAGGATTATTTAGAGTAATCATAGAATCACAATAGTCCAATCATAAACCAACCGTAAAGCTTAAAGCTGGTATAATCTCAATACCGGCTTTTTTATAGCTTTATAAAAAGGACTTCAATTTTTGTCAAGGATAGGAGAAGATCGGATGATCAACTTAACAGACAGGTTACTGGTCATGGCAAAGCAAATAGATATCGATGAAACAGTGGCTGACATCGGAACAGACCATGGGTATATACCTATTTATCTCCATCAGAAAAACCCTTACAGAAAAATAATTATGACCGATATCAATAAGGGCCCTATGGAAATTGCGACAAAGCACCTCTTGGAATATGGCATTCCGATTCAGACTATTGACAGCAGACTGGGCAGCGGTCTTACACCACTTAAAAACAATGAATGTGATTGTGTCATCATAGCGGGAATGGGTGGGATTCTCATTTCTGATATATTAAGTGAAGATTTAAAAAAGAGTCTTTCCTTTCCTAAATTTATCCTTCAACCGAGAAATGCTCAGGATAAGCTTAGGAAATGGCTTCTTGACAATGGCTTTGATATTACCAATGAATTTTTAGTCAGAGAAGGGAAGTTTATTTGTGAAGTCCTTATTACCGGACCGAAGCAAGATGGCAGTAATCAGGAAAGCTTGCAAGGCTATGACGAGATATATTATGAAATAGGGAAAAAACTCATTGAAAATAAAGATCCCTTGTTAAAAGACTTTATAAGGAACAAGATAAGAATTGAAAACAACATAGTGGACTATGTCAAAAATATGCAAGGTGAGAGATCCCAAAAACAGTTGGAAAAGTCCAAGAAAAGAATATTGCGATTGCAGGAGGTCCTTCAACATGAAACTTAATCATATCATCGAACAAATAGAACAAATTTCTCCGGAGGTGGATGCAGAAAACTGGGATAATGGAGGCATCCAAATCTATATGGATCATGATGATGTAACCAAAGTATTAATAGCTTTGGAAATTACGGATGAGGTTATTAAGGAAGCTATTCAAAATAACATCCATCTGATTATTACACATCATCCCTTACTATTCCAACCTCTTCAATCCATTGATGAGGATTGGATTAGTCAAAGTGTTGTCAAACTTATTCAAAACAAGATAGCTGTTTATTCTAGTCATACATCCTTTGATGCATTATCAGGTGGAAATAATGATTACCTTGCAGCGTTACTGGAACTAAGGTTGATAGATAAAGTGGAGTTTAGGGATGATGATTCAGAGAAAAGCAGATTGCTGAGGATAGGAGAATTTTCAAAGACAATGACATTGGAGGAAGCATGTATCCAATTAAAAGAAAAACTAGACATTAAACACCCTATGAGCTATGTGGGACAGAAGACTACTGAAATCAAACGGGTAGCTATCTGCACCGGTAGCGGCGCAGATTTTATTGAAGAAGCTTCTAAAAAGGATTGCGATTTGCTGATAACCGGAGATGTCAAATATCATGATGCCCAAGAGGCTATCCAGGCAGGCATTGCCTTAATCGATGGTACCCATTTCCATACAGAGAAGATATTTATTGAAAATATGTATGAAAAATTAATCCAAAAAATAGGCAGTGAAGTTATAGTGCTTAAATCTAATTGTGCTGTGAATCCTTTTCAATATATATAATGGCATGTGTTATGGGGACATTTTGGTTGCCACCAC
>CAYSBC010000027.1:6754-12959 GCA_964429195.1 uncultured Eubacteriales bacterium
CAATTTATGTTATAATAGGCTGACAACAAGTTATACAAATAATACAAAAGATAAAAATAATGTGAGTAAGCCAGATAGTCGCGTGTACTAGTAGGAAACTACTTTGAGTACCCGAGGAAAGTCCGAGCTCCATAGAGCAGAGTGCTGGGTAACTCCCAGTAGAGGCAACTCTAAGGAAAGTGCAACAGAGATATACCGCCTATAGTAACCATTGGCGAAATAGGTAAGGGTGAAAAGGTGAGGTAAGAGCTCACCAGCAATTTGGTGACTAATTGGCTATGTAAACCCCACTTGGAGCAAGACCAAGATAGGACACAAAAGGCGATTGCTCGTCGCTGTCCGATAGGTGGGTCGCTTGAGCCTATATGGCAACAATAGGCCTAGATAGATGACTATCAAATACAGAACTCGGCTTATAGACTTGCTCACATACAAGTTCAATCAAGACTTTCAGGTTTTCCTGAGAGTCTTTTTGCTAGTGTAAATGCAAGACATCAAATAAAGGATGCCCCGCATTTACATTTATTTTTTATGCAAATTTGACTTTTGCTTTCATTCAATGAAGGCTAGGACCTGTAGAAAATCATATTAAATTTAAATTTAATAACATAATATTTGAATAATGACAGAAACTATACAATAAATATAAGAAATTCAGGAGGAGATATTTATGAATAAAGAAAATAAAGAAACGGCAATAACACCAAGGGTTGAGAGAGACAGATACAATACAGAAATTTTAGTGGATCTTTCTGAAGCAGCTTTGAAAAAAGATGCTTGGATGACTCATGATCAATTTGCCTATATGGTAGGTAAGGAAAACCTTCACAATGTTGTTGTTAGAGAAGCAGAATCCTTAGGCAGTGCTGAATATGAGCCTATTGTTCAAGTCAATGTCCCTGGCAAGGAGCCAGTTTTGTATGGGAATATTACAAGTGAGAAAATATATGATATTTTAGATACCCATATAAAAGAAGGTAAAGTTATTGAAAAATGGCAGATTAACTAATGGATAAGCTCAGAAAAACATTCCTCAACAGGCATATTAAAAAATAAAAAATAATCCTTTACAAAGAACATTTGTTCTGGTATTCTATATACAGAACAAATGTTCTTTTGCCGAGGAGGGTTATTATGAAAAAAAGAAGATATCATATCGCCAATAAATTCAGGTTTACTTTATTTCTAGTGATTTGTTTTTTATTCATATCTGTTTGTACAGGCCTCATCTTTAAAACAAGCATAGTATCCAGCGCTTCGATTGAAAATTATGAGGAGATATATGTTAAGAAGGGCGATACTTTGTGGTCTTTAGTAGGAGAGCATTTCGGTGAACAAACTAATAAGAGAAAAGTTTTGTATGACATTGAAAAAATGAATAGGCTTAATCGATATTTAATGCCCGGAGAAGTCATTAAGATACCGGTTTATGATAGTGCAAAGTTATAGTATAGAGGCTATTGACTTATGTTTTTCTTTACTCTATAATTTAAAAAGAATTTGAGAAATTTAAATAAATAGAGTACGAAAACTGTGATGAAGAAGAGTATAATAAAATTTATTCTACAGAGAAAAAGAGCTTGGTGAAATCTTTTGTTTAAATTTATTAGAAGCAGCTTCTGAGTTTTTTCTTGAAAAATATGAAAAGTCTATGGTTTTATAGGAGTAGAGAAAAACGGTTCCTATCGTTAAAAGGAATGAGTGATCATAATAATAAATTATGGTAAATAGGGTGGTACCGCGGAAGATACTTACGCCCCTATAGTTATAGGGTGTTTGAGTATTTTTTTATTTAGATTTTTAGATGTTTCTGTTTTCAATTTGCTGTGATGTGAAATAGAGGAGGATATATAAGCATGGAAAAACTAGGATTAAATGAAATTAGAAAGAAATTCTTAGATTTCTTCGAATCAAAGAATCATTATGTACGATCAAGCTATTCTTTGATTCCTCAGAATGATAAAAGTTTGTTGTTAATTAATGCAGGTATGGCCCCATTAAAGCCTTATTTCATGGGTGTCGAAACACCTCCTAATAAAAGGATGGCAACTTGCCAAAAGTGTATACGAACCGGGGATATTGAGAACGTAGGTCACACTGCAAGACATGCTACTTTTTTTGAAATGCTTGGTAACTTCTCTTTTGGAGATTATTTCAAAAGAGAGGCTATTCAGTGGGCATGGGAATTTTCAACGGAGTACCTTCAGTTAGCTAAGGACAAATTATGGGTGACTATCTATGAAAATGATGATGAAGCACATGAAATATGGCAAAGAGAGATAGGTGTTCCAGAAAATAGAATTGTCAGACTGGGTAAGGAAGATAACTTCTGGGAAATTGGTATTGGACCTTGTGGTCCTTGCTCAGAACTATACTATGACAGAGGCGAGAAATATGGATGCCACAATGAAAAGTGTCAGCCAGGATGTGATTGCGATCGTTATGTTGAATTCTGGAATCTCGTATTTACACAATTTAACAAGGATGAAGAAGGTAATTATAACCCGTTGCCAAATCCAAACATTGATACAGGTATGGGACTTGAAAGAATAGCTTGTATTATGCAAGGTGTAGAAACCATTTTTGAAGTAGATACCCTATCCTACATTCTTAACAGTGTTTCCCAATTGGCTAAGATTGATTATAAATCGAGTAATTCTCCTCAGGATATTTCTGTAAGAGTCATTACAGATCATATTCGCTCGGTGACTTTTATGGTATGCGATGGTATTATGCCTAGCAATGAAGGTCGAGGTTATGTCTTAAGAAGACTTCTCAGAAGGGCTTCAAGACATGGTAAACTGTTAGGCATAGATGGGTTGTTTCTAACAGGGCTAGTGGATAAGGTGATTGAAATATCAAAAGATGCTTATCCTGAATTAAGTGAGAGAGAAGACTATATCAAGAAAATAATATTAATCGAAGAAGAAAGATTTCAAGAGACAATTGATCAAGGAACCCATCGCTTAAATGAATATATAGATGAGCTTATTAGCTCTGATCATACAGTTCTCTCAGGAGAATATGCCTTCAGGCTTTACGACACTTACGGATTTCCATTGGAATTGACAGAAGAAATATTAAGTGAAAAAGGATACACCGTAAATCGGGATGAATTTGATGACCATATGGAAAATCAAAAGAATATGGCCCGAAGTGCAAGAAAGAGCAATAATGATGTGAGCTGGGAAGAAGGGTTCAATGTTAATCTGGAAAATTACAGCCCAACAATTTTTACCGGATATCATTCTTACGAAGAAGAAGCCAGTGTGCTGGCTCTAATAAAAGGTTCTGAGGAAGTAAAAAGTGCTTCTCAGGATGAGATGATTAAGGTCATCTTGGATAAAACACCTTTTTATGCTGAAAGCGGTGGACAACAAGGCGACAAAGGGACCTTCGAAAATAAAGAGTGCAAATTAGAAGTCATTCATTGCGAAAAAATGAGAGGTTTTTACATCCATCATTGTGTAGTAAAAGAAGGAACATTAGCTCAAAACGATAAAGTCATTGCAAAGATTGATAAAGTAGGAAGAAATGCTTCTGCTAAAAATCATACAGCAACACATTTACTTCACAAAACTTTAAATGATGTGTTGGGAAGCCATGTTGAACAAGCCGGTTCATTTGTTAGCCCAGAAAGACTTCGTTTTGACTTTACGCATTTTGAAAACATTTCAAAGGAAGATTTAAATAAAATTGAGGAAATCATCAATGAAAAAATAGCGGAAAATCTAAATGTCATCACAGAAGAAATGAATCTGAAGGATGCTATTGCCAAAGGTGCTACTGCTTTATTCGGGGAAAAATACGATGGGCTGGTTCGTGTGGTATGTGCAGGCGATTACAGTATGGAACTTTGTGGTGGTACCCATGTTAGCGGAACCGGTCTTATTGGTGCCTTCAAGATTATAAGTGAAAATGGAATAGCTGCAGGAATTCGCAGAATAGAGGCCATCACCGGTAAGGCTATCTACAATTTACTCATTCAAAAAGAAACCATCATCGAATCTGCATGTCATATCCTGAAAACAAATGAAAATAATTTATTAGATAAAATTGAAATTTTGTTAATGGATAATAAGTCTATGAAAAAGGAAATAGAAAATCAGAGGAAAGAATCGATGCAAGGTTCAGTTGATGACATGCTTTCAAAGGCTAAAGAGATGAAGGATATGAAATTAGTTTCTTCTATTTTTGACAACATGGATCCGAAATCCATGCGGGAATTAGGAGATAAGATTAAAGAAAAGGCAGAAAAAGTAGTGGCTATATTGACCTCTAAAAATGAAGATAAGCTTTCCTTCTTAGTATTTGTTACCGACGATATACTCGACAGAGGAATTCATGCAGGTAATATTGTGAAAAAGATTTCTGAGATAACAGGAGGAAAGGGTGGGGGCAAAGCTGATATGGCTCAAGGAGGCGGAAAAGATGCTTCTAAAATGGATGAAGCCCTTCAGGCCATAGAAGAAATATTAACTCAAATTTAAAGAAAATCAAATAATATTGGCAAATCTATTCTCTAAAGCCTATTTTTCTGTTATAATAGACATATACTGGAACAAAGAGGAGAGATTTTTATGAGCAATGTTGATAATCAAACTAGGACCATGTTATTTAACCTAGAGAAAACCAAGAGACAAAAAATTGAACAAATATTAAAATCTGTTTACGCCGCTCTTGAAGAAAAAGAGTATAATGCTATCAATCAATTGGTGGGCTATATTCTATCTGGGGATCCTTCCTATATCACTAGCTATAAAGATGCTCGAAATACTATAAAAGAAATAGAACGAGATGAATTGCTTGAAGAACTCATAAGGGCTTTTATGGAAAAATAAAATTGAAACTCAGATTTCTGACTATAAAATTAAGGATATAGGACTTGCTTATCGTAAATGAGCAGTCCTTTCTATTTTCTTTATGGAGATTACAATTGCATTGTAGATATTTGGCTTATTATGGTGTATAATGTGTAAATAAATGAATTGGAGATTGTTGTATGAAAATAATGGGACTAGATGTTGGAGACAAAACAATTGGAATTGCAATAAGTGATGCACTCCTAATAACAGCGCAGGGTTTAAAGACGTTGATGCGTGTTGGTATTAAGAAAGACACAAATGATTTGTTAAATATCATAAAAGAAAACAATATTGATGAAATTGTAATCGGAATACCAAAAAACTTAAATGGCACAGACAGTCCACAAACAGAAAAAGTGTATTTGTTTAAAGAAAAATTACAAAATAAGCTTAAGAGTAATTCTATGCAAGACATCCGATTAATTGATTGGGATGAAAGATATACAACGTCTATAGCTGAAGATGTATTAATACAGGCTAATATGGATCGTCACCAAAGGAAAGAAGTCATAGACAAAATGGCTGCCGTGATTATTTTGCAAAGTTACCTTGACTATTTAAAAAACGTTAATTAATTATTTAGGAGAGATACTGATGAGCCAATCTAGTTTTGTTGAAAAATTAAAAAAGAATGGATACAAGGTTACAAAACAAAGAAAAGATATCTATGAATTCTTGGTATCCCATCCAGAGGAACATATGTCTGCAGAAGAAATACTAACGAATATTGAAAAGGATGACTCCTATCTGGGATTAGCTACTATCTACAGAACACTACAGCTCTTTTTAGATATGGGGATAGCTATTAAACATGATTTTGATGATGGCAAAAGTCGTTATGAATTATTGCTTGAAAATGACAACAGTCATAATCATCATCATCTTATTTGTCAAAGCTGCGGAAAAATTATTGAGGTTGCATCTGATTTAATGGAAGATCTCGAAAAAGAAATCGAAAATAATTACAATTTTAAGATAAAGAATCATACTGTAAAAATATATGGCATTTGTGAAGAATGTAAAAATAAATAATTTAATTTTTAAATTATAAAATAAAAACAATCCATGAAATTAAATTCATGAAATCAAATTTATTAAATATAAATAATTATAAAAATAATCATTATAAAAAATAAAAACTTTATTTATCATAATAAGGTTTTTTTTATTTCTTATATAAGTACTCGTGACGCTGTGCGGTATTTTTCAATATGAATTATTCCCAAAATATACATTTAAAGAATAGTTACATTTTAGATTTTCGACCATTCATTTAAATTTCAACCTTTTAACCTTTAATCTCCTATGCCCCTCCCCTATATTGGTACTGTTTAAATCAT
>CAYSBC010000027.1:13059-24458 GCA_964429195.1 uncultured Eubacteriales bacterium
CATCTCATCATTATTTACCACTCACTTATTTCCTTATTCTTATTGACATTCTTATTGACCAGCATCTCATCATGGCGTGCTTAACTTTGAACCCTTTTCCTGTCAGTTTTACCCACCAAATTGATATTACTTGATACTAGTTATCCAATAACAAAATAACTTTCAATCTAGGGCAAATTAGAGCGTCGATTTTCCGCCAAAACTGAAATTTTGCTCATTAAAGGTATAAATCGATGAATTACCCCAAATTCTCAGACAATTAAAAAAACAGAAGATGAAAAAGTGTTTTTCTCTCTCCTGCTATTGTATGTATTGTTGTATTGATTTTTTAGGTTAAGATTTTTTATTAAATAAATAAATCCTTCTTGTTGATGAATCCAGTATCAAAAATTGAGCATAAGTGAAGCTATTTTAAAATAAATCATTAATGAAAAAATATCAACTATCGTGGTTATAAGTGGACTTGCCATGATGGCCGGGTCCAGTTTGACACTTTTTGCTGCAATGGGTAATAATCCGCCAACTATCTTAGCTAGGATGACTGTAAGAAATATAGTAATACATACTGTTGTTGCTATTTTTATTTCCACCTTATCAATAATTATCATTTTTATGAAATTGACGGTAGCAAGGCTAAAACCTACAATTAAACTGACCCTGAATTCTTTGAAAACAACCTTGAAAGCATCTTTTATTTCAATGTTCCCAAGGGCTAATCCTCTGATGATAAGCGTTGAGGATTGAGAGCCTGCATTACCACCAGTATTCATCAACATAGGTATAAAAGCTGCTAGAACAATAACATTTTGCAATACATCTTCAAAGCTTTTAATGATATTTCCGGTAAAAGTGGCTGAAATCATCAGTACAAGAAGCCAAACAATTCTATGTTTTGCTAATTTAAAAATGTCGGTCCTTAGATACTCTTCTTCGGAAGGCTGAATAGCTGCCATTCTTTGAATATCTTCGGTATTTTCCCTATCGATAATATCGACGATATCGTCGACGGTTATAATACCAACAAGCCTGTTTTCATTGTCTACTACCGGCATCGTTGTCAAGTCATATTTTTTAAAGACTTGTGCTGTGAATTCCTGATGGTCCAGTGTTTTCACAGAGATTACATCATCGTTAAGTATATCCTTAATTAAATCCGTTTCTTCACTTAGGATTAATCTTCTTATGGAAACAACGCCTTCTAGCTTCCTACTCTTGTCTATAATATAGCAAGTATTAATAGTTTCTTTATCTACCCCGGTTTTCTTAATATGCTCTAGGGCTTGTTGAACTGTCATTTCCTTATTCAGGTCGACATATTCAATAGTCATGATGCTTCCGGCGGAATTTTCCGGATAATTTAAAAATTGATTAATTAATTTCCTTAAATTTTCATCTGTATTTTTAAGTACTCTTTTTACGACATTGGCGGGCATTTCTTCAATAAAATCGATAGCATCATCAAGAAATAATTCATCAATAATACCCTTTATTTCCTTGTCAGTTATGGATTCAATAATAAATTGTTGAAGTTCAGGTGGGATGTATGAGAAGACCCCGACTGAAACGTCTTTAGGTAGGATTCTGAAAAGCCTCACGAGCTGATGCCGATCTGCCTCATCGAATTCCTCAAATATCTGAGCGATATCAACAACATTCATTGTTAGCAGTTCATTCCTGGCATCATGAACTTTATTTTGACTAAGCATCTCCATTATTATTTCTTTCATTTTTCAGTATCTCCTTTCGTAGCTCGCCCAATTTGCTGTGCAAATTGATGGCGAACTTATAAGAGCTATACTGCCGCAGTGACAGCTATAACGTTAGGTGTTGCGATTTTGCGCTTGGGTAAAGGGCTAGCGTCCACAGCCATCACTTCCTTTCTTTTTTACACAAATAAAATCTCTTTATCATCGAGGCGGTAAAGAGACGAGTCATTTGTGTCTCTAGAGTTTTGCTTAGTAGGGTTAGTTTTATATAGTGAAAAAATAAATAATAAATGTACAAAAAAATTTGTTTCTACATAACACTATTATACTCCTTTAATATTACAATATCCAAATAAATATGTAAAGTTTTCTATCTTGTGAGACAAGAAAAACGTTAATTCTTAAAACATTTTTAGGGATTACCTTTTAAAATGATGACTATAATAATATTCTACATTTAAAAAGTCCTCGTATCTTTGTTGGTTTTGGTGGGATAAATTCGTTGTATAGCTTTCTCCTTCCCTAAAATAAGCCGGATTGTTCACTTGAATATGCTTTTTGTATTCCTGTAAATATTGCATATATTCATTGCCTTCCCAACCAAGATGTTCAAATATCTCTGCCATCAAAAGATTGGGACTGATGTCCTTACCTCTTCCTACAAGCTCACGATTCAGAGCAGTATTTGCAGAATAATTACCCCATAAAATATAAGGTGTTGAATAATAGTTTAAAAAGCCTTCGGGAGTAGCAAAATCCAAATCAATACCTAACATGTCATATCCATCTATGCCAAGCCATGGGTTATGGTCCCCAAAGAACACTAGAATTGTTGGCTCCTCTTCTTGATCAAAATAGTCAACCAATTTTTTTATGGCTATATCTGTATACCTAATGCCTTCCAAATAGTTATTAATGATATTGTAGGTGCTTTCATCATAATGATTATAATCCTCCTTTTTTTTCAGGAATTCATAATTAGAAAAGCTTTCTTCTGGATAAGGACCATGATTTTGATAAGTAACTGTAAAATTAAAGTAGGGCTGATGATTGCGTTTACTGTTTTCATAGCCATCGATGATATGATCAAAAAAATCTTGATCATTTAAAAAATCGATCTGTATTTCTTGGTATTTATTCTCATAATAATCAAAAGAATCAAAGCCTAATAGTTTGTTTACATTCCTCCTATTATAAAACCAACCATAGATGGGATGCATGGCCTCAGTCCGATAGTCTTGTTCTTGGAAATACCAGATGAAAGAATTTGTTTTTCTGAAATAAGCAGGATGATTGTTATATCCTGTCAAAAATGACCTTTCGGTTTGAATTGTTTCTCCTGCAAAGATATTATTCACTAATTTTCCATGAATAGATTTCTCTTGAATTTTGTGAAAGTTTTCATAGGGATTTATTCCAAAATCAACAGCTTCGAATTTCGAAAAGTCATTAAAGGATTCTAACATGACGGCAATGAAGTTTACTTTTTGATCATCTGGAATATCTGCATAAGCAAACTTATTTAAATCTTCTAAAGCTTTTGGTTTATCATAGTTTTCTGGCGGGACTTCCTTTAAATGCTTAATACTATAAATAAATGGATAGACAAAACCTTTGGATTGAAATTGTTGGTGCTTAGACCAGATATTGATGAGCTCTTTATCGCCAGCATTATAATATACTTCATAATTAAAATAGGGGCCATCAAATAATAGAAAACCTAGGAATACTACCGCAAACAACAAAGAGAATCTAATTTTACTTCTTTGTATTTCATAGTTTTTAATACGCTTCAATAGAATTGTAAGAGTCAATAATCCTAAAAGTATAATAACTATACCGGGAGTCAATTTTATTTCATATCGATTAGTCATCTCCAAGGATTCTTTTAAATAGCGAAGATCTATAAAGGTGAATGGATCATCCCTATAAGTCAACTTAAACATATTCACGATAGATAAAGCTACAAATGAAATGCTAGTTATAAATCCTATCCATAGTTTGTTTGACAATAAATAAATGGCCGCCATCCATAAAAAAATGGGTATAAAATTCATAAATAGCAATATTTCACAGTCAAAGTAGCTTTTAAAGATTGGCATCTGAGGATTCCAATCGGGGCAAGCAAATATAAATGTCAGTAGCATAATAAAAATACTTAAAGAAATTAAGATAAGCAATCCTGACAAGCCTTGTAGATACTTATTTTTTGATCTCAATATATTAGGTAACTTATTAATCACTGTTATCTCCGTTATATCTATTTTATTCTGTATTTATATTATAACGGATAGGGGCTGTATTAGGAAGAAGGAAAATTGCTGTAGAAATATAAGACCCCTACCAAAGCTAAAAAAAGGCCGGAAAAAATGAGAATAGTTTCGATAGCTATCATGTCAGCTAAGGGGCCAAAAATCAAGATGGCAATCGGCATGGCACTGGAAGCTATAATTTGTACAATAGAAAAAACACGCCCCATCATGGTTGGATCCGTTATTTCCTGAATGAAAACTGTTTCGGCGGTTGCTATAATGGGCATAAAAAGACCTGAAATGCCCATGATGATTAAATATACCCCGAAATTCCTTGCCATTCCTAACAGGACGAAGGTTATACCAAAGGCTACTAGACATATAGAAATAATCCGAATCTTATTTTTAAAATGACCATAAAGTGATACAAACACCCCTCCTATGAGAGAACCAATTGTCCAGGCTAGTTCATTTGCTGTGAGAAGCCATACATCATCACCGAAGCTTCGAGTGACCATGAGGGGTGATAGCACAGCTGCAGGAGTGATTAAAAAAAACGAAAAGGCATAGCATATAATAATCCTTCGAAGGAAGGGGTTTTGAAATGCGTAATCAATACCTTGCTTCAGTTCGGTAAAGGTAGATGCAAGCTCATCATGTCGCTCTATTTTCTCCACTTTAATAAAGCTAAGAATGACGATAGCCAGCGTTGCTGTAATAACATCCAGCATAAATGCCCATCCAATATTCATGGAAGCTAGCACGACTCCCCCTACAGCAGGAGCTAATAACAATAAAATAGAATTGAGTGTTTGATTAATACCCTGTATTCTGACCAATTTATCCTGGGAAACAAGTTGGGGGTAGATGGCATTAACGGCCGGCATTTGAATACCGGAACCCAGTGACCGAACAATCGATACAATTAAAAGAAGTTCTAAGCGCTGAAATCCTGCCCAAAATGCAATGGCAAGCCCTAGTGTTGCTAAGGCAATAAATCCATCTGAAAGCATAATAAGGTATTTCCGGTTATGTCTGTCTGCCCAAACGCCGCCCCATAAGGAGATGATGATTTGAGGAAGCATATAGGAAATTGTCGACAGCATGAGCCAGATACCCGAAGATGTTTTTAATGTAATATACCAGATGATAGCATAGCCAACAACGGATGAGCCAAATAAGGATATATTCTGGCTTATAAGGAAAAGAATTATTTTTTTATTGAATAAGGGTGTTCCCTTCTCATTCTGGAAAGTTCTCATATGCTTTACCTATCGTGCACGTTCAATTAGATGTAAAAATTAATGGCGAACTGATGCAATGTTTTTTCTGATTTTTTCATTCTACTAAGAATTATTATACAACAAACCCTTCATCGGTGTATAGGGGTGTTTACATAATACAATTATGGTAGACAAATGCTTTTGTATTTTCTTTATTTTAAAAGCTAGTTTAAATTTAAAATATTAATAGGCCAATTACCAAAGTGAAAGCATAGGAAATTGAAAAAAGTGTAAAGTTTTGAACGGCAATGACAAATGTAGACTCTTTCTTTTGAACTTCTTTAAATCTCTTTATTCCTTTATAGAGGAATGGAAAAGTAAGCAAAACAAGTAGACAAATAAGTGGTAATGCCTTAAGGATAACACCTATAATGATAGCGACATAGCTGAGGTAATAAAGCAAGGCAAATAGTTTTATGCCCCTCTCTTCGCCAATATAATAAGGTAGCGTATAACGTTTATTTTCTATATCTTCAGGCAGATCACAGAGGTTATTAGCAAGCATAATATTAGCGATACCTGCTATCATAGGAAATGAAGCAATCATAATAGGTATTAACTCTTTGATTGAAAAGTTTAATATGAGGTTTCCTTCAATATAGCTAAAGACGACTATGTCTAGATGGTAAGCCTGTATATAGACGGTTATAAAGAAAATTAATCCTCCCATAAATAAACCTGAGAAAGCCTCTCCTAAGGGAGTTCGGGAGATTGGAACCGGCCCAAAGGAATAAAGGATACCGGCACCAAAAGATAAAATACCTAATAATAACACGACTATATCTGTTCTTAAGGCTAAAATAATACCAATGATTGTGGCTAAGATGATTAAGAAAGTGATGACAAGTCTTACTTGTTTTATCGTTAAATCGTATGCCACAATGGCATTATGGTGTTCATAATTATAACCTTCTTTAACAATAGCTCTTTTAAAGTCCATATAATTGTTTAAAGCCGTCGTCGCCATATCGATGGATAAAAGACTGATTAAAAAGAGCAAAGTATTTACTATGTTGAAGATTCTGTAACGATAAAAGCAAAATAGTGCTCCCGTAATGAAAGGCAGCATACTTGCTACCTTGGTTTGAATTTCTACCAATTTGAAAAAAGATTTGTTATTCATTTATGTCGTCCTTTGTCTTATATTGATAATAATTTTGAGGCCTGCCGATACTTCCATAAAGCATTTGGAGTTCAATAATCCCCTCTTTTTCCATTTGATCTAAATAACGTCTGGCTGTTATCCTTGAAACACCTATTCTATCACCTAGCATACTGGCTGTAAAACTTTCTTTGTTGTGTTTTTTGAGAAAGGTCAATAATCTGTCGTAGGTTGTATTATGTTCTTCTTTTGAATCAACACTCGAATACCCCGTAGAATCCATGACAGAATCGGGGTTAGACCAATTCATAAGATTATCAATCTTAGTTTGATTGGCGATGGTTTCATTGATGAGCTCTTCTTTCATTTTTTTATATTTCTTAAGAGCATCTTCAAATCGATTGAAGCGGAAGGGCTTGACCAAATAGCCCACGGCACCGTAGCGCAAAGCGCGTTCAATGGAGTTAGAGCTATGATCTGCAGTAATAAAAAGGACGTCGATGTCAAGCTCGGATTCTCTAATCCATTTCATCAAATCCATCCCTGAACCCTTTGGGAAAAACAGGTCTAAGAAGATAAGGTCAGGTTTATTTTCGGATATACCATGGATAGCATCATTTAAAGAGGCATAGGAGCCTATGCAAATATAGCCTTCTACCCTTTGTAAAAACTCTTCTGTAATGCGCCGGACCATTGGATCATCTTCAACTATAGCAACGGATATTTTATTAACTTGGTATTCGGACATACCATGTCACCCCCCCATCATTTACAAATTCTATCTTTCCATGCAAAGCATCGATTTCTTTTTTTATCATATAGAGTCCAATACCATTACCATTGGGTTTTGTAGTATAGTTTTTTTCGTAAAGATGTTGAGCTGTTTCATCGCTAATCATGGGTCCATTATTTTTAATTCTTAAGAAGCAGCTATTACTGTCACTTTGAATGAGTATTTCAATGGATGGATTTTTCACATCGATTAATGCATCCCATGAGTTATCTAATAAATTTCCTAAGATAGAACAAAAGGTAGTGGATTCCAAGCCTTTGGGAAAACCGGTTACGTAGCTTTCATTTAAGAAGTGGACATCTATTTTTGCTTCTGTCAATTGATTATATTTAGCCAGCAATAACCCGGCAACTTTATAATCTTTTATTGATTTTTTCATAAAATATTGAAGCTCTTCTCCTTTGGATGAAAGAGAATCGATATAATCCAGGGCTTCCTCATAGGCTTCCAATTGTATCAAGCCTGAAACAGTATGTAATTTATTCATAAATTCATGGCCTTGTGCCCGGAGAGAATCGATCATACCTTGATAATCCGTTATTTGTTCTGCTAATTCTCGTACATGGGTAAAGGATTCTAAGCTTGTTACGGCTCCAACTACTTGATTATTGTGATCACGCATTAAACAAGTTCTAATTAATACACGAATATCTTGAGTCAGAAGCTTTTCTTCTTGTTTACTATCTTTCTCAGATTCAATAATTTCATGAATATATTCCAGCAATTCGGGATGATAAAGGCCTAAGGATTGACCGATAGCATCATCCGGAAGTCCCAATATTTTTTTTGAAGCTTCATTCATGATAAGAATCGTACCATTTCGATCAACCGCAATCATACCTTGACCAATACTTTTAAGAATGAGTTCCCTTTGAGTTAAAAGCAATCCAATTTCCTGAGGTTCCAGCCCAAAAGTGGATTTTTTTATATTCTTAGATAATAAATAGGCGATTAAAATTCCTGCAAGAAGGCCTATGACTAAGCTCAGCTCTAAATTGAGACGGCTGGCTCTGTTTTCTTGATGAACTTCATCTGTCAGTAGACCTACTAGGACAGCCCCTACTTGATTTCTTTCATAATATACAGGAGCAAAAGCTCGAACAGCTGAAATAAGCTCATTTCTATCTACACTTTTTTCAGCAATCCCTTCATGGAGTACCTTCTCTTCCCCACCATTCTTATATCTTTTGCCCACACCGCTTTCATAAGGATAGGAATATTGAATACCTTCCATATCCATAACAATGATGTATTGATATCTCGTTTCTTTCCTGTAGTCTTCAATGACCATTTGAATTTCTTCATAAGGTACCTTTTTACTAAGCCCTTGTTGAACTTCATCTAAAGATGCAATCGTCTTAGCATAATCCAAAGCACTGTTAGCCAATTGGTTTTCAATACTTATTCCCATATGTTTAAAGCTCATATAGCCTAACAAAAGCACAAAGGTGGCGATCATGGTGCTGACGGTTATCATAATTTTATAATGTAGTTTCATATCCTTTCACCTATTTTCCGAAGGTTTGGCTTGGTCTAAGGCCTTGCTTACTGCTTCAATCAAGCTGTTGCTTGTATAGGTTGCTCCGGATACAATATCCACATCCGGAGTGTTTTTCTTAATCATCTTTGATGGTAAACGTTTAAATACAACATCAGCTAGCACTTGAGGTTCTTGGTGGTCTAGGATTTCAATTTCATAAAGCTTGCCATCTTTAACGATAACCTTGACTTTAATTTCGCTATGATATCCGTAGGCATGGTTGTAATAAATGCCATCTTTATAAGTGTTTTGATTTCTTTCATAGACATGAATCAATCCTAGGATCGCTACCGACCCTAGGATAATGATAATAATTGTTAATATTAGGATAGTTACCAGATGCTTTGATAACCTGATTTTCATCAGAACACCTCTAATTTACTCTATTTAATAATTGTGGAATCAGTAACTTAAGTGCCTTTTTACCTTCTCCCCTTGGCAATTGTTCCACTAAAGTCATCGCTCTATTGTTATATCGTACCGCAAGAGACTTTGTGATGTCAATAGCACCGGACTTTTTAATGTTCTCAATGAGATAATCGACTTCTTTATTATCGCTGATTCCTTTTTCCAATTGCTTTTGAATAGCTTCGCCATATTCCGAGCGGAGAGCAAAGATAACCGGGAGACTGTAATGACCTTGAATAAGATCAGCTCTTAACTCTTTCCCTACTGTTGCATCGTTACCGGTATAATCAAGCAAATCATCGATGACCTGAAAAGCCATACCTATTTGGTAACCGATTTTCGTTAATAGCTTGACTGTGCTTTCTTTCGCTTTTCCATGAAGGGCACCGGCACTTAGAGCTATAGAAAATAAGGCTGCTGTTTTTCCTGAAACAATTTTCAGATATTCACGTGGTGTAATATCTACATTATAGCGCCATTTATCTTGCTTCATTTCACCTACACAAATTTTATGAATAGCTTTAGCAAGCCGCACTTCTAACTTTTTGTCGATATCTAAGTCTGCAATCATTAAGAAGCTTTGACTTAAAAGGAAGTCTCCCATATAAACTGCGTAGGATTTCGAATACTTGGACTGTATAGATTCTTGCCCTCTTCTTATTTTAGCTTCATCAATGATATCATCATGAATAAGTGTGGCCATATGCAAGGTTTCTATTACAGCTGCAATATCAATGAAACGTGCCTGTTCCCTATGTTGCCTTTTGCTATAAGAACTTCCTATTAAAAGAAGTAAGGGACGTATCATCTTTCCTGTTGTTGCTTTTACATGATTGAGAGACTCGTTTAAATAACTGTCTCCCAATCGAAGTTTTTGATCAATGATTAACTTTACCTGGTCAAGTTGGTCAAAAATTTTGTTGTCTTTCATGCCATCATATTGCATAGTATCACCATTTCCTAGTAATCGCTGTATAAATACCACTTTTTAACAAACTTGCATTTCCCCCAGCGTTCTTTTAAATATGGTAGAACATAATAATCAAGTCCAAAGGTTGAACCAGAGCCACCTATGGTTGCTACTCCACCAAATATATACCATAACATTTCATAAGGTGCAAGACCGGAAGCCCAAATCATTAATCCCATAGCTACAGAAGCTATAGAAGCAAGTGCAGTAAACAAACCACCTATTAAAGCAAGTCCGACTGCAATCTCTGCTAATACCATGAAGGTTTGGAATACAGTTGCCAGCCCTGTAAAGCCACCATCAGGGGTATAAAAGACTAGGTCCATAGACCATTCAACAAGGTTGGCTATAAATCCAGGTACAGGTAAAGCCGCACCCCACTCTGCAGCACCCTCAACCGAAGCGGATGTAACATCAACTATTTTTTGTGGTATTAGAAAAATATCATTTGGATTATCTATAATTGAAGGTAATTTACGCCATCCTTCTAAAAACCATTTTACACCCAAAAATATTCGAAGCGGCACTAACCAAAAGTTTGGAGAACGTTTTGAAAAATGACCTCCAAGGAAGCTACGACCATCTTCTATAAAGAAGAATTCATGCATCAAATAAGTCCATACTTTTGTAAAACCTGCCACCTGGATAAAGTAAATGACATTAATAAAGTGCTTAATAAACATAGCAGGGAATCCGGAAAAACGGAAATCTCTCTTACCTGTCCCTACTTGAGCAACGCCATATTTTCCGCCTATACAGACCATAGAACCATGGAATGTAGGTTTATAAATCAATAGTTCTTGTCCATTAATACTCCTCACAATATTTTTAGCGACGAGATCTGATGAATGTTCAGCATTTTCTACCATTTGTGGAACGGGTTTTCCTTCACCTTCGGGAATGAAAAAGATATTGTCGCCTACAACAAAGGCATCTTCTTGACCTATTGCACGTAAATAGGAATCTGTTACGATTCTATTCCGACCATTTTTCTCTAAGTCGAGTTCCTCCATCAGGTCGCTACCCTCAATGCCTGCTGCCCATATGGTAGTATAAGTATGAATGCAACCTTTATTTTCAAGGCGTACTAAGTTTTTTTGCACCTCTATTACACCTGATTGAGTTAGAATTTGAACCCCTAACTTTTCCAATCTTTTTTCCGCTTTTCTAATCAGTTTATCGTCAAGGGTAGGCAAGATTTTAGGCAGCATATCGATGACATACATGGTGACATCCTTGGAATCGATTGCAAACTTTTTACATAGCTTATCTTTCCATTCTGCTAATTCGCCTATCATCTCAATGCCGGTTGCACCACAGCCTATGACTGTAAAAGTTAACAAAT
>CAYSBC010000028.1:0-18073 GCA_964429195.1 uncultured Eubacteriales bacterium
AAGCTTCGTTTTTATTTGGAGGTCTTGATATGAAAAATGCCATGCAACTGAAAAGTATCATTAAGAATATTTCCAAGGAAAAAGGAATATCCGCACAACTAGTAATGCAGAATTTTATGTTAGAAAGATTGCTGGAGAGAATATCCATATCAAAATATCAGCCACACTTCATATTAAAGGGTGGATTTCTTATTGCAGCAATGGTAGGGTTGGACACAAGAGCTACTATGGACATGGATGCAACAATTAAAGGTTTGCCTATCACAGAAGAAATGGTTAAACAGATGTTTATGGATGTTTCTAGTATTAAAATCGAAGATGATGTACATTTCTCCTTTAATAAAATTACTGAAATCAGGGCTGGGGATGAGTATATAGGTTACCGAGTATCATTAACAGCCAATTATCCTCCTATGGCAGTTCCGTTAAAACTAGATATTACTACAGGAGATAAAATTACGCCAAGGGAGATTATATACGAGTTTAAATTACTCCTAGAGGATAGAACTATAAAAATATTAGCGTATAACCTTGAGACAGTTATGGCTGAAAAAATTGAAACAATTATAACAAGAGGTGACCAAAATACAAGGCCAAGGGATTTTTATGATATCTATGTTTTACATGAACTACAAGGAAAAAACATTGTTTGTGCAGCTTTGAAAAAAGCTGTAGAAGCTACTGCTATAAATAGAGATTCATTAGAAATAGTAAAAAATCATAAGGAAATAATTTCAGCTATCAGGGGTAGTGATACGATGCAAAAATATTGGAAAGATTATCAAAAGGATTTTGAATATGCAGTCGATATAGAATTTAATGATACTTTAAATTCATTAGAAGAAATTATGGGATGGATTCAAATTTAATTATTAGAATGTTATGGTTTCAGGGAAAATAGCTTGTACCAAGGGGGGATAATATAATTGATTGGATCAAACCACATAAATAATAGGGTTTAATAAAATATCATAATATTAGAGGCTAAGTTTGTGTAGACTAACTATTAAAAGTCAAGTCTACTTATAAACCTACAGATGCCCCTTTTTTTTAATTTGATTATTCCACCGTTACAGATTTCGCAAGGTTTTTCGGTTTGTCAATGTTGCAGCCCTTTTCTTTTGCAACATGGTAGGCTAAGAGCTGCAAAGAAATAATTTCAGGAATAGAAACCCATAAAGCATTTGTATTGGGAACTAAAAGTACATTATCAGATTCCGTGTAAATGCGATGATTATTTTCAGGTGCAACAGCGAGAACATTAGCACCTCTTGTTTTAACCTCTTTAATATTCGACATCATTTTGTCAAATAATTCTTCCTGACAAGCAAGAGCTACAACCAGGCTATTATCATCAATAAGAGCGATGGTCCCGTGTTTTAACTCTCCGGCAGCGTAAGCTTCTGATTGAATATAGGAAATCTCTTTTAATTTGAGGGAGCCCTCCATACACACAGCATAATCGATGTTGCGACCGATAAAAAAAATACTGCTGTGCCGGCTATAGGTCTTTGCTAAAAAAGGAATATGGGAGTTTAAATCCAAAGCACGTTGTGCCCGCTCCGGTAAAGAAACAATCTCATTCAGTAAAGCCTGATAATCTTCTGATTCTATTCTATTGATTTCATCTGCAAACCATAAGGCGAGCATATCTAAAACAGCGAGCTGTGTTGTATAACCTTTCGTCGTAGCAACCGCAATTTCCGGACCCGCCCATGTATAAATGACATAGTCAGATAGTTTTGAAATGGTACTTCCCACAACATTGACTATAGAAAGTACAGTTGCACCCCGCTCCTTGCATTCTTTGATGGCGGCGATTGTATCGGCTGTTTCTCCGGACTGTGAGATGGCAATTAAGAGAGTGTCCTTATCAATAATGGGATTGCGATAGCGTAGCTCACTTGCTACCTCCGTTTGCACAGGTAAGCGGCATAATTCCTCAATGACATATCTTCCCACACAGCCCGCGTGATAGGCCGAGCCGCAAGCGGTAATAACTATTTTACTCCTATCTGAAAGCTTTTCGATTACCCCTTCTAAACCTTCAAAAACAATCTTACCCTCTTTTATATTGGCTTCGATGGTGGATTTTAGGGCCTTGGGCTGTTCCATAATTTCTTTAAGCATAAAATGCTCATAGCCGCCTTTTTCCGCAGCTTCTATATCCCAGACAACGCGGAAAATCGGTTTTTCTAAAGGTTTCGAAGTACAATCGAATATTTCAACCTTATCAGGGGTAATTTCTGCAAATTCACCATCTTCTAAATAGATAACATTTTTAGTGTGATGAATCAGTGCAGTGACATCGGATGCAAAATAATTATCTCCTACGCCAACACCGATAATAAGCGGTGAACCTAATTTGGCTGTGTAAATTGTGTCTGGAAAGTCTGTGCATATAACGCCGAGAGCATAAGAACCTTCCAAGCGTGAAACAGTTTTCATTATTGCCTTTTGAGGATTACCTTCATAATAATGTTCGAGCAGATGGACTACAACCTCTGTATCCGTCTCACTTTCAAAATGATAACCTTTTTCAGTTAACTCCTCACGAAGCATTGCATAATTTTCTATAATTCCATTATGAACGATGGCAAAAAGTCCATCGTTGGATAAATGGGGATGAGCATTAATATCTGTAGGAGCACCGTGTGTTGCCCAGCGTGTATGGCCAATTCCGCAACACCCGGATGTTTGATCCTTGCTAACTTTGTTGATTAAATTTTCCAGCTGTCCGCTGGCTTTTATCATACGGATAGCCATCGCATTGTTGATGGCTATCCCTGCAGAGTCATAGCCTCTGTATTCCAATCGTTTTAGTCCATTAAGCAGTATGGGAACTGCTGCATTATTTCCTGTATATCCAACTATTCCACACATCTACTTACACTATTCCTTGTGCATTCATGGCTTTTACTACTTTTTCAAATCCTGCTATATTGGCACCTACTACATAATTTCCTGCCCTACCGTATTTGTTTGCAGCTGCATCAATATTATGAAAAATGTCTACCATAATACTCTTGAGCATGATATCAACCTTTTCAAAGGGCCAGCGTCTTCTTTCACTGTTCTGAGACATTTCAAGTGCTGATATAGCAACACCCCCTGCATTTGCAGCTTTGCCAGGTAGGAAATAAACATCATTCTTTTGCAAATACTCTGTAGCCTCCAAAGTTGTAGGCATGTTTGCACCTTCACAAACTGCTATAACACCATTTCCTACTAAAGCTTTTGCAGCCTCTATATCCAATTCATTTTGTGTAGCACAAGGGAGAGCAATATCAGCTTTAATTCTCCACATATCCCTGCCTTCATGATACTCAGAATGAGGCCTGTATTTCTTGTACTCTGTAAGCCTTGCCCGGTTTATTTCTTTGATTTCTTTAAGTGCAGCAACATCTACACCCTCAGGATCATAAATCCAGCCTGATGAATCCGAAGCTGTAACAGCTTTTGCACCCAATTGTCCTGCTTTTTCAATGGCATAAATAGCAACATTGCCGGAGCCTGAAACAACTATTGTTTTTCCTTCCATGCCCTGATCCTTGCACCTGAGCATTTCTTCCGTAATATACAAAAGACCGTAACCTGTTGCTTCATTTCTTACAAGGGATCCGCCATATTCTAGTCCCTTGCCTGTCAAAACACCTTCAAACAAGCTGCGTATTCTCTTATATTGCCCAAACATATAACCAATTTCACGTGAACCCGTTCCAATATCTCCGGCGGGAACGTCCGTATCTGCGCCTATATACTTATACAATTCCGTCATAAAGCTTTGGCAGAAAGCCATAACCTCTCTGTCCGATTTGCCTTTCGGATCAAAATCCGAACCACCTTTTCCTCCCCCGATAGGAAGACCGGTGAGTGCGTTTTTAAATATTTGCTCAAATCCTAGGAATTTAATAATTCCAAGATTCACAGATGGATGTAATCGAAGTCCGCCTTTATAAGGGCCAATAGCACTGTTAAACTGAACTCTGTATCCTGTATTGACATGAACCTGCCCCTTATCATCAATCCATGGCACCCTGAATTTAATCTGTCTTTCCGGATTTACCAATCTTTCAAGCAAGGCATCTTTGCGGAATTGTTCTTCATGGACCTCTACAATCGGTTTTAAGGAATCAAGCACTTCTTTTACAGCTTGGTGAAATTCCAATTCTCCGGGATTTTGCTTCACAATTTGTTTATATACCTCGTCTACATAAGACATATTTATAGCCTCCTTTAAAAAAATGCATGCATTAAATAAAAAAAGACAAGGCAGTTTTTAAGGGATGAACCCTTAAAGACCACCTTGTCTCTCGGTTTATTATTATATTATTTATTTTATTCATTTGTCAATAGTTTCAGTATTTTTTCTTTATTCCCAAATTTAATTGCATCAAATCCTGCAAAATGATATGCTTATAATAGAATATGCAATAATTTCTACATAAGGGGAGGTTAAAAAATGAAAGGTGATCCTAAACTCATTGAAACATTGAATTCCTTGCTGGCAGATGAATTGACAGCAATCAACCAGTATATGGTACATTCTGAAATGTGTGCAGACTGGGGATATGAAAAGCTACATGAAAATTTTGAAAAACGTGCCATTGACGAAATGAAGCATGCAGAAAAACTTATAGGAAGAATCCTGTTCCTAGAAGGAGTTCCGATTGTTAGCGATCTAAAAAAGATTTCCATCGGCAAGGATGTACCGGATCAGTTGGAAAACGATCGTCTTGCTGAGGTGGATGCTATCGCCGCTTATAACGAAGCTATAAAACTAGCTGGAGAAGTCAAGGATTTTGCAACTCGCGATATGCTGGACAAGATTCTTCAGGATGAGGACCGCCATATGGACGATATCGAAGGCTACCAAGATCGCATATCTCACATGGGACTTCCTATTTTCTTAACCACACAGGTTGACTAATTGACTAAAATAACTTATTTTAGTGAAAGATAATGCACACTTTTCTATTTTAAAAGGGATAAGGCTCCTATTGGAGTTCTTATCCCTTTAAAGTTGCATTCATTATATTCATTCCTAAAGAAGTTGAAGGTTAATTTTCATGATTTCACCTTATATAATTTTCAACCTTTAAGCGAGTCTCCTGCAATCACTACTTGCATAATCATGGATGTAGCTCCTGCCGGGATAGAGGTTAAAGCATCTCTTAAATATCGGCTTACAGGATATTCATTGATGACACCATAACCGCCCATCAGGTCCATGGTTCTTTTAGCAGCCCGGGCTGCTGTTTCGGCTGTATAATATTTTGCCATTGTAATTTCGACCCCATTAGGTTTCCCTTCATCAGTCAAAGCTGTAGCCGAATAGGTAAGTAATTTGGCAGTTTCATAATCGACTCTATTTTCAGCTATCAGATTTTGGATTGCCTGAATTTTTGCAAGAGGTTTTCCATAAAGCATCCTTTCCTTCGCAAATTTGACGGCTTCTTCATAACAAGCTCTTAAAAGGCCTACGCATATTGCAGACATACCACTCCGTCCAGCTGTACTGAAGGCATCCATGGCTATTTTAGCACCAGATCCTTCCTTTCCTATGAGCTGAGAATCATCCAGGACTACATTCTCACATAGGATATCACCTGTGGGAACTCCACGTAAGCCAAATTTATCTTCCTTACGGCCGGCTTTATGACCCGGTGTTTCTTTTTCAATGATAAACATACTGAGAAGAGGACGATTTTTTTCATCTGTACCTGTTCTAACTAACCAAAGATCAAGATCAGCTATCAAAGAGTTTGTAATAAAGCATTTACGTCCATTCAAGACCCATTTGCCATCCTTCTTTTCTCCTGTGCTCTTCAGACCCATCATGTCCGATCCACCACTAGGTTCTGTAACAGAAATTGAACAAATTTTATTTCCAGAAGCAATGTCAGGTAAATACTTCTTTTTTTGTTCTTCTGTGCCATAAATATTAAGGATATAAGCAATAACGAGATGACTCTCAACTCCAAGAGCCAGGCCTGCAGCATGTCGTGCTATTTCCTCTACAACGATAGCTCTTTCAATAAAGCCTAAGCCTGCACCGCCATATTCTTCAGGTACAGAAATTCCCATTATACCCAGTTCACCCATCTTGGTGAATAGCTCTAATGGTGTATGGTCTTCTTCATCCCATTGTTTGACATAAGGAGCTATTTCGCCTCCGTAAACTCCCGTATAGCATCTCTGAGCATTTCTTGCTCTTTAGTGAATTGAAACATATTCATTATTCCTCCTTCTAAGCACCGCTTTTATCATTCTTTTTGATAAGTTCGTCATCCATTTGGGTAACAATTGGGAGAACTGATATCTGAGAACATAATACTATCAAATAAATATCTTGTCAATAAATATTTTGATATCAAACTACTTATTAGGATTGACATATTTTTTTTACTGTATTAGTATTAAACTATATTGATTTCAATGAATGATAGTCGCATGTAAGGCTATGCCTAGAACTTATAGATTGACTTACTAAGGAGGAAGTGTGAATTGAGTCGTGAAATGTGTATTAATCTTTTGCTAAGTAAGGCTAATCAAAAGGTTAGCCAGGTATTTAAAACAGAGCTTGCCGAATATCAAATGACACCTGCACAATTAGGCGCTCTCAGTTGCCTCTGGGAAAAAGATGGCCGATCTCCAAGTCAGATTGCTGCATATCTTAACTTAGATACTTCTACTATTACAGGAATTCTTGATCGTTTGGGAGATCATCAATTATCTTATAGAACACTTGATCCATCTGATAGAAGAGCCTTAAAAGTTTGCTTGGATGAAAAGGGCAAATCTCTACAGGAACCCATGGAAATGTTGTCTGAAAAATTAAATAATGAACTCCTGGCCTCCTTCACCCCAGATGAAAAGGAAACTTTGAAACATTTGTTGCTTAAGCTGATCAATGAATAGAAAATCAACCGAGCCACAAGCTAACTTATTGCCTGTGGCTCTTATTTTTTCCTGATATATGCCTCCAAATAGGCTTATGTGGTCCTGCAATTCATCAAAATTTCAGAGCGAGTTCCGCAGCATCCGTTAAAGCGCCTATGATGTTTCCAATTTCTGCCGCATCTCCTATTACCGCATATTTGTATCCGTTTTTTTCTAAAAAGCCTGGTAGATTTCCGCTGTGCGGCCTGTACCCTGCAGCAAGGATAATATGATCTGCTTCAAGCCTTCTTTCATCCTCTCCTGTTTGCACAATTAAATGAGAATCATCAATTCCTTGAACTTTTGTGTCTGTCATTATTTTTATACCCATTTTCTTCAGATTATTCATGACTATCCATCGTGTGCCACCCAAGTCTTTTCCAACGTTTCTCATCATTTCCACAACAGTTATGTCGACTGGACTGAATATGTCTTTTTGAGTTTCTTTGGTGACATAAGCATCCATAAACCCTCTTGATTTTTGATCTAAAAAGATACTTTCTGCTAGATAATGTGCGGTCTCAAGCCCTACAGCCCCTCCGCCAATGATATAATTTTTTCCTCTTCTCATCTTATTAATCAAAGTCTGATCGCCCTTCAACACTTCTTCAGCAGTATATATGTTTTCACTATCTATTCCTTCTATCTTTGGAATAATAGGCTTGGCACCTGTTGCAAGAATGACATAATCCGGTTTAAAACTTTCTATAAAGGCTTCATCAACCAAAGTATGAGTATTTATATGAACACTCAAATTCTCTATTTCATCTTGCATAGCCTTAATGTTATCATATATATTTTCTTTGTAAGGTGGCTTTGAAGCTACATGTAGTAAACCTCCAAGCTGATTTTCCTCAGTGCACAGCGTCACATGATGACCCATTCCAGCGAACAGTTTAGCTGCTTCCATCCCGCTAGGGCCTCCCCCAACAACCAATACTTTTTTAGATGCATGAGCTTGTTTCTCGAACATAGGCTCTATGCAAGAAATCGGATTGAATACACAGGATACGTCTTTATAGGCCAACACCCTTTCAATGCACCCCTTATTGCAGGCAATGCACTTTCTGTAAGGCGTTCCCTTCTCAACTTTATTGGCAAAATTGGGTTCAGTCAGAAACTGCCTTGCGATTCCAACAAAATCCGCCAAGCCCTTATCTAAAATTTCCTCCGCTACTTCCCCATTATTGATTCTATTACAAGCTATGACAGGAACATCTACCACATTCTTTATTGCACTTGCTAAAAAAGCAAATCCCCCTTCAGGCAAATGTACTGTAATTTGAGGTACAGGCGCCTCATGCCATCCGCCAGTTACACTAATGGCATCTATCCATCCTTTTTCTAAAGACATACAGAATCTTTTCATAAATTCTATGTCGTATCCTCCTAGCATATCACTTGCAGATATTCTGAGTATGATGGGATAATCTGGACCTACATATTCTCTTACCTTTTGGATGACCTCTCTTGGAAATCGCATTCTATTCTCTTTAGAGCCTCCATATTGGTCCCTTCTAATATTGGTCAATGGGGATAAAAACTGAGTTAACAAATATCCTACACTGCAACTTATTTCAACTCCATCAACCCCAGCCTTTTTACATACTAAGGCTGCCTTTCCGAAATCCTCCGTTGTCTTTCGAATATCCTCTATTGTCATTTCTAAGGGCTTGCTCCTATAGATTGGGGACGCTACTTCCGATGGTCCCAAAGGCCCCTTGACCCCTTCATGCATCATATCCTCTCTTATATTTCTCCCTGCATGGAACAACTGAAAAAAAAGTTTGGATCCATTTTCATGAACTGCATCCGCCATTCTTTTTATCGAATCAAAATTCTGGTCATCTAATATAATCAGTCGTCTCTCGGCTGCCTCATCATTGATCGCCCCTACAGCTACAATGGCACCTGCCCCTCCCCTTGCCCTGGATTTATAAAAATCCACCTGTCTATCGAGGTCATAGCCTAATTGCATAGCTGACATGATAATGCGATTCTTAAGTACTAATTGATTAATTCGTCCTTCTGAAAATAATTTCCCTTTCATCATTTCCTCTCCTTTTAAAAATAAAGATTGATTTCCTCACAACATAGTAGTATGCTAATAATTAGCTAACTATCTATTAGTATACTACTATGTTTGCTTTTCCTTGTCAAATGGTATATTATGAACTCAATATATTTATTTCTATTCAATAATTAAAATTTTAGGAGGAAAAATGACTTCAGATATCTATAATTCATGTACATCACTTCTAAGCTTCCAATTTGGCTTTCTATCGAAAGAAACGACAAAATTATTTAATAATAAATTGTCAGAATTCGGAATCACTATTGGCCAGTTACTTGTCATGAATCAAGTTCGCGTAAAAGGGGAAATTGCAGTAAAAGATATTGCCCAAAATCTAAGACTTGAAAGTCCTACTGTAACCCGTATTATCGATCGGCTGATTAGAGATAATCTTCTTCTACGCAAAGAAGATGAGAAGGACCGCCGTTTTCAACTTATTTCCTTGACAGATGAGGGAAAAGCATTAATTGAAAAAACCATTGTCATTCCTTATGAATATAATGACTATTTGAAAGACAAGCTAGGCCCTGAAAAATATGGACAGCTTCAAGCCATATTGACTGAGCTTGAAATGGATTTTCTTTAATTTAAAGGCATACAGAAACCTATACCTTTGATTTTTATATTTCGATTAAAAAGGAGGCATTATGATGTCTATTACTACAGATATTAAGGAATTCGGTCAATCCTTGGGCTATTGTAGCGTTGGTATTACAACGGCAGATAATTTTGATGCGTATTTGGAAACATTAGATTCAAGGAAAAACTACGAATTTATGGATAAGTATCGTCTTGTTGCACCCAGGCCAAAGGAGATTATGCCTTCAGCCAAGTCCATTGTTGTTTTACTGTTAGATTACAGGCAAAAATCCATGCCCGAAAACCTTAAAAATATGATAGGAAGCATCTATCTAGCTCGATGTTATAACCCAAGATCCAACTCCCTTAATGGTGCTAGGCTAAAATTAATGGTCGATTATTTAAAAGAATTAGGTTGCGAAGTGAGGAATGATATCGATGTTCCTGCCCGCTTTGCAGCAGCAAGAGCAGGCGTTGCAACGATTGGAAAAAACAACTTTGCCTATGCTGATGGAATTGGTTCCTATATAGTGATTTATACTTTAGTCATTGATAAAGAATTGGAATATGATACACCCACATTGCAAAACAAGTGTCCAGCCAATTGCACAAAGTGCAAAGACAGTTGTCCAACACAAGCCCTATTAGAACCTTTTCATTTGAATCCAGAGTTATGTATTGGCTATAATAACTGGCTGGCAAAGGATGTACCCCTTGAATTACGCGAGAAAATCGGGCTTAAAATTCATGGATGTGATATATGTCAAGAAGTTTGCCCCAGGAATAAAATAAAGGAAAAGCTTGTATTGCCAAAAGATGAATATCTGGAAACTCTATCTCAGGATTTAACGCTTCCTGCTATTCTTCATATGGATGATGCCTTTTTTAAAAGCAGAATAAAGCCGATCATGTATAACTATATCCCTAAGCCTAGAATGTTTAGAAGAAACGCAATCATTGCTATGGGGAATTCAGAAGATAAATCTTATCTATCAGATTTGGAGCTAGCCATGAAAGATGATGATGAATGGATAAGGGAATACGCTATATGGGCGTCGAATAAATTAAAACGAACCAGATGATTCTTCCCGATTATTGAAAATCAAGCTGCCGCCCATATCCGGAATAATTCCCAAATTTACAAAAGATTGAACAAAAAAGGTTTATGCTGATCTCTTTCGCTTGTTACATCTAGTTTTCCCTATTATGCTCCATAAAAGAAGTAACCTGTAATAACAAATGCAATTAATGAAAGAATGGCAGCAATAACGCCATAGGGTAATTGAGATGTGGCATGTTCAAAGTTATCACACCCTGCAGCAGCTGAGGAAAGAATTGTCGCATCGGAATAGAAACAAATATGGCTTCCCCAAACACCTGCCGATATGACTGCTGAAATAGCAATGGAAGGATTGATGCCCATTCTATAACTTAAAACTGTTACCAGTGGAATAGCAATGGCATACATTCCCCAAGAAAGTCCCATAATAAACTCTGTTAATCCAAAGAAGAAGAAGATTAAAGCCGGTAACAACCAAGGGCTCACCAAATTCTCAACTGTATTGATAATTAAATCCATAAATCCAAGAGCTTCAATCCCATCGGCAAACATATAGGCTAGAACTACCATAAGCAAAGGCATAAGCATGTTTTTAAATCCCTTAATGACCAAATCAAAATATTCTTCAGCATCTAACAGTCCTTGTACAAGATAGAATACAAACATAAATCCAAGAGTCGTGATAACCCCATACTGCAAATCAATATCAAAGTAAACTGTCGTACCTATTAAGACAATGATAGGCAAAAAGAAATTCAAAACCCTGGCATTTTTATGCTCTAATACAACTTCCCCCGCACGTATATCAATCTTTTCACTGCAAGGAGGAGCGAGCACACCGGTTTCTCTAGCCCTTTTTTCTGCTTTTTTCATTTTCCCAAACATAGGTACAATTCCAAAGATGGTTAAAGGAACCATGAGTAAACAAAACCATGCATAAAAATTAAAGGGAATTGTTCCAATGAACACGGATAATCCATTACCGTATTGTTGAATAAATGGATCTGTTGCAGCAAGTTGCATTGTTTCATTGATTGTTTCATTGTATAAGGCAGCGATAAAAACCGCCCAAGTGGATACAGGAATCAACACTGTATCCGGTGCAGCAGTTGAGTCGACAATATAGGATAAATACTCACGGGATACTTTATGTTTATCTGTTAAAGGGGCCATACAGCTACCCACTGTTAAGGAATTCAAATAATCATCAATAAAAATAAATATCCCTAAGAGCCAAGTCCATAAGAGTGTGGCTTTTCGCGTGCGCGCACGCTTTGCAACCCAATTTCCAAATGCATAAACTCCACCGGCACGTTCAATTAAGGCTACAAAGCTCCCCATTAAACCGCAAACAACAAAAAGCCAAGCAGTATCTGCACTGGTAAGATTGTCGATTAAGGATATATTTATTTCTGAAAAAAATTGACCCTGATAAGCCATTAGGAAACCTAGTATGATTCCTAATGTTAAGGATTCAAAAATTCTTTTTGTTAAAAAGATATAAATTAATATAAATAAGGCAGGTATCGTTGAGATAATAGGATAATCCTCAATTAAGTGAGGGGTAATCATTGTAATAACTCCAAAAATAACAGTTAAAATAGCATATTGAATGATATTCCTATGCTTTGAGTGCTTGGAAATAGGCTCAAAACTACTGGCATATTCTATGGTATCCATTAAATCTTGGGCCTGAGTCTCCATGACAAGATCAATCTGTTCTTCTTCACAGACCTCGCATTTTTCCGCGTCATTTACTTCATCATTTTCTACACCGCTTAGCTCTTCTTCATTTTCTTGTTCAATTTTTTCTTCCATTTAATGCATAACACTCCCCTTTATATTTTGAATTTTAAGATGATTATACCACCTTTGCCCCATTTGTAAATATATAAATTTTTCTAAAAAAAGGTTGTTATAATAGTCTCATCACCACTATCATAACAACCTTTGCAAACTCACAGTCTTATTTGCTTAATTTATGCTCGGTTATAAATTTTTGTATGATTTCATGAAGGTTAGGGCTACCTATTTCATCTAAATCATAATGTACACGGGTAGAAGGCTTATTGATTTTGATAATTCTATTTAAATCAATAGGCGTTCCTATAATAACGGCATCACAATCCGTATTGTTGATTGTCTCTTCCAAGTCCCGCAGTTGCTGCTCTCCATATCCCATGGCAGGTAGTAATATGCCAATATTAGGATAGATTGTGTAAGTATCTTTAAGTTTTCCAACAGCATAAGGACGAGGATCGATAATCTCACCGGCACCAAATCTTTCTGCCGCAACTGTTCCGGCTCCTATCTTCATTTCGCCATGAGTTAATGTAGGTCCATCTTCAACAACCAGAACTCTTTTGCCTTTGATGATGTCAGGATTATCTACAGTAATCTTGGAGTCAGCCTTGATAATGATTGCGCCGGGATTAACTTTTTGTATATTTTTTTCCACGATAGCAATAGCCTCTGGACTAGCACTATCAATCTTGTTCACAACTGCTACATCAGCCATTCTCAAACTGACTTCCCCAGGATAATAGCTTATTTCATGTCCCGGTCGATGTGGATCTACAATTGTAATGGATAGATCAGCATCGTAAAAGGAAAAGTCATTATTTCCACCGTCCCACAAAATAATATCACAGCCATCTGGATCATTTTCTGCAGCACGTAAAATATCTTCGTAATCTACACCCGCATAGATAATATTGCCACGTTCTACATGAGGTTCATATTCTTCCATTTCTTCAATGGTACAATGCTGTTTCTTTAAATCCTCCACCGTAGCAAAGCGCTGCACTCTTTGTGCCACTAAATCACCATAAGGCATAGGGTGTCTAACGGCAACAACTTTAAGCCCCTTTTCCATTAATATTTCAATGACCTTTCGTGATGTCTGGCTTTTTCCGGATCCGGTCCGAACAGCGCAAACTGAAATGACCGGCTTTGTACTTTTTAATGAAGTATTTTTAGGTCCAAGGAGAGTGAAATCCGCACCCGCAGCATTGACAATGGCAGAAATCCCCATTACCGTATCATATTTTACATCACTGTAGGCAAAGACACATTCGTCTACATCCAGTTCTCTGATAAGTTCTGCTAATCTATCTTGAGGATAAATAGGGATCCCTTCCTGATATAAGTTGCCAGCTAATTCTGACGGATATTTTCGGTTATCAATATCCGGTATTTGGGTAGCCGTAAAAGCCACCACATTATAGAGCTCATTATTGCGATAATATGTGTTGAAATTGTGAAAGTCGCGCCCTGCAGCGCCAATAATAATGATATTCTTCCTCTTCATGTAAATCCTCCTCGTTTAATATGTCTTTTTACTATCCCCCATGCTGTCATTCAGTCTGTTTTTCAAATTATCATTCGCTATATTATATCTTTATTTTTATATGAAGTAAAGTTCTGAGTAAGGTAAATTACTTAACCGTTAATTAACAATAAAAACGAGAGAATTTAACATTGTTCGCTATATAATATTATAAGTTGATTTATCTGTAATTCCATTCTGTCCCATAACTGGAAACCTTCTTGTTTTGGTTACCATTTTTTTGGGTAATAAGATAAATGAGATAGAAAAATAAATAACATTCTAAATAACATTAATATATTTTTACGAATTGAATATACATAGCATTGTTAATTATGAAAAATTTAATATAAGGGGAGGAAATAGAAATGAGTGACAATAAGGATATGTTTAAGATGTTTTTAGAGGCACAACAAGAGACAGCAAAAATATGGCAAGATATGCTAGAAAAGACTATACAAAATAAGGAAGACGATATGGGGATGCAAGGCTTTTTTAATCCTAAGGAGTATTTTGAAAACATGACTGAAATGAGTAAAAAATTTTATAAGGCTTATACCGGTGAACCCAAACAGCTCTTCGCTAAACTTCAGGAGAGCCAAAAGGCTTATCAGAATGTCTATAAAGCTTGGCTTAAATTAAACGAGGAAAACTTTAAACCTAGTGTGGAATTTGCTAACAAAATCTATGAGGAATGGAATGCTCAATTTTCAGAGCAGATGAAAAGCAATTATTTGTCTTATCTACCTGAATCCATGAAGACAATGGTTGAAGAGTCTGTTTCACTCATGGAATCCTATCGCCAGGCCGCGGAAAAACTTTGGGCACCTTGGTTTGAAAACAAGGACGAATTTTTTGAGAATTTCATGACAAACACAACTTATGATCCACATGCCTATTTGGAATTTCTAAAGGTTTGGAAAGAAAACTACAAAGATACCTTTAGTAAACTGATCAATATCCCGACGATGGGCTTTAATAGGGAATTTTTAGATAAACAATCCGACAACTTTGATAAGTTTATTCAGTTTAGCACCTTAATCAGTGAGGTCTTGGCTCATATTTATAAAATTGGTCAGGATACCATGAAAAAAGTCATTGCTGATTATATTGAATTATATAACGAAGGCAAGAGTCCAAGATCCTTTGACGATTTTTACAGGTTCTGGGCAAAAGAAATAGGTGATGCACTGGATACCCTTTACTTTTCACCAGATTTTAGTAAATTAGTTGGTCATACCCTTAAGGCCATGACTGAACTAAAAAAAGAATCAGATAAACTATGGGAAAAATATTTAGAATATTTACCTATCCCTAAAAACTCAGATATGAATAGTCTCTACAAATCTGTTTATGACTTAAGAAAAGAAGTTCAGGCACTCAGGAAAGAGGTTCAAGCACTTAAACAATTATAATAGAATACGGAGGTAAAAAGAATGGAAAACAAAGCAGAGTCTACAAAATCTAACTTTATGGATCATAATATCTATGCGGAATATATGACCGCTATATTGCAAAAACAGAAAAAATTAACGGATGGATTAGATGTGCTCATGAACATCGAATATGATGAGCGTTATAAAACACCAAAAGAACTCATCTATGAAGAAAATAAAATGAAGATTTATCATTACAATCAATCTAAGGCTAAGAAAAAAGTAAAGGTTCCTACTCTTATTCTTTATGCCATGATGAATAGACCTTATGTCATGGATTTACAAAGTGAAAAAAGCTTTATTAATAAACTCTTGGATGAAGGACTGGATCTTTATATTTTAGACTGGGGCTACCCGACAGCAGATGACCGTTACATAACCGTAGAGGATTATATTGAGGGCTACCTTGGCAATGCCATCGATTTTATCATGGAAAAAACAGGTTCCAAGCAAATTAACCTTTTATCCAAATGCCAGGGAGGAACCTATGGCGCAATTTATGCCTCTTTATATCCTGAAAAAATTAAGAATTTAGTGACCATTGCTTCTCCTTTTGACTTCGATATAGAAGAGGGCTTGCTTTTCAAATGGTCCAAAGACATGGATGTTGATAGCTTAGTTGATGCCTATGGAATCATCCCAGGCGACTTCCTCAATGCATGCTTTGTATCCCTTAGACCTTACAGCTTGCTTGTGGATAAATATATAGCTGTTGTTAATGTGCTAGATAATCCTGCAGCACTTAAGGATTTTCTAAATATGGAAAGTTGGATATTTGATAGCCCGGGGCAAGCAGGCGAAGCCTATCGTAAATATATGAAAGATTTATGGCAGGATAATAAATTGATTAAAGGCGAATTTTACTTGGGAGACAAGAAAATCGACTTAAAAAATATCACTATGCCACTCTTAAATGTAGTTGGAGAAAAAGATAATCTCATTCCTCCTTCTGCCTCTATTCCATTAAACGATATCGTGGCAAGTGAGGATAAGGAACTCGTTAAATATCCTCTGGGCCATGCCGGAATAGTAGCTAGTACACTTTCGCAAAAAGAAGTGGCACCGAAAGTAGCTCAGTGGATTATTAAAAGAAGTAAATAGCAAAAATTGACGTGACGCTCCAAAAATTAAAACATAAATAAAATGAACACAAAAGGTCTTCTCTTGGTAGTCGACCTTTTGTATATTAAGTTAAATTTATATGCCCAATAGCCGTGTGGCTGTTGTAAAATAAATCATAAGAGCTACAGCATCAACGATTGTTGTTATGAGTGGCCCTGCCATAATAGCGGGGTCAAGCTTAATTTTTTTTGCTATCATAGGTAATATGCCTCCAACAACTTTGGCTAATACAACTGTAAAAAACAGGGTAAATGATACCGTTACGCATATTAATATCTCCGTTTTATCAAAATAATATAACTTTAAAAAATTGACGGCTGATAAAACTATTCCAACAACGCTGCTTACTCCTAGTTCTTTACCCAAAACCTTTAGAATATCATTAGTTTTTAGTTCTCCCAAGGCTAATCCCCTTATTATCAGGGTTGAAGACTGGGAGCCGGAATTTCCACCTGTATCCATAAGCATGGGTATAAATGATGCAAGTACCATAACTGACAACAATGTATCCTCAAATCTTTTGATGATACCCCCTGTGAAGGTTGCAGAAATCATTAATATTAAAAGCCAAGGTATCCTATGCTTTGCTAATTCCCATGCACTTGTCTTTAAATATTCTTTTTCCAGCGGTTGCATAGCAGCCATCTTCTGGAAGTCCTCAGTGTTCTCTTGATCGATGACATCTAATATATCATCTACTGTTACTATGCCGACTAATCTGTTCTCGTTGTCAACAACAGGCATAACGATATAATCATATTTTTTGAACAGCATTGCGATTTCTTCTTGATCATCATGAGTCTTTATATACAAGCCATCTGTTTCCATGATGTCTTTAAGAACTTCTGATTCCTCACTAAGTATTAATTTTCTAATCGAAATAAAACCTTCAAGTACTCTTTTGCTATCCATAACATAGCAGGTATCAATAGTGGCTTTATCAATTCCGGTTTTCTTAATATGCTCAATGGCTTCTTTTACCGTCATTTCTTTTTTCAAGTCCACATATTCAATAGTCATTATACTTCCTGCTGAGTCCTCAGGATAGTTTAAGAATTGGTTAATCAGTGTTCTTTTTTCATTGTCTGTATTGATGAGAATCTTCTTTACAACATTTGCAGGCATTTCTTCTAGAAAATCAATTGCATCATCAAGGAATAGTTCATTCAAAATATCCTGAATTTCTTTATCCGTAATCGATTCAACAACGTATCTTTGAAGTTCATAGGACATATGTGAAAATACATCCGATGCAATTTCTTTTGGTAACATCCTAAAAATTATTAATATTTTACGTTGTTCAACTTCCTCAAACAACTGTGCGATGTCCACTGTATTTTTGTTAACAATTTCTTTTCTTGCCTCAATATATTTGTCCTGCTCAATAAGATTGAGAATTTTTTTATTCATTTGTGGCCCTCCTTTAACAGAGCCACACCTTTTAAACAGCAGTTATGGCTCCTCTTTATACATTATTAATAATACGGGAATAATTATCAGGTTCAGGATGAGAATCCATAACTACCACCTCA
>CAYSBC010000028.1:18173-24443 GCA_964429195.1 uncultured Eubacteriales bacterium
CCTCTACATGAGTCCCCTCAATGTAAACACTATTTGGAATCCTTTCTGATAGGCCTTTGTACAAAGTAATCGTATCGCCGGGCAAAGACTCATTAAGATAGTTAATCTCAATAGAATGGATATTATACTTCTTGTGTTCATCTAAATTAAAGCAATCTGTTACAAAATCAACATATTTTGCATTGTTTAAATGCTCGTATACATCAATATCGCTATAACCGACAACTCTTTTATGGACTAATTGAAGCTCGGCATTTGCTTTTAATCCCCCAAGCTTAGCATCTATGGTTTTTTCCTCTATAAACACAAGATCCTTTGAAAATACTGAATCAGCCCTCTTCGGCTTTCTAGTATTCACATCCATGACAACCCAAGTAGAAATTGCTCTGATAAGGATATTTCCCTTGGAGTCCTTCACTAAAAAGTTTCTCATGCATTCAATCTTGTTAGGCCTATTCGCCCATGTTTCTAAGGTAATTTTATCACCCCATAATGGATATTTTTCTATATCCACTCTCATCCTAGCTAAAACCCATATGGCATTATGCCTCTCAAGCATATTTCCCATGCCTACTCCGAGGTTGTCTGCATGTAAAACTGCTATATCTTGAAAATAAACAAATAATGAACCTAGCTTTATTCTTTTACTAAAATCCACATGACTGACATCTACTTCATAATCTTTACTATATAATGAAACCGGTTCCACTCTATTACCCCTTCCCTAAATCAATGATATTCATATGTAAATATTTCAATAAGAGTAAAAACATAGAAAAACACTTTCTTTAAATACAAGTTTATTATTATTATAATAGCATAAAAATAACAAAAATGCTTATAAGCTATATGGAAGTATTCTGAGAACATCTACTATCTGCGTGGGATAAAGCAGAAATTGGGAAAAAATAAACAAAAGATAAATCGGCAGGTATGATTGCTATCCTGCCGGTTTGTTGTTTCGCCATATTCAATAAGTTTTCTTGCGGTTTTTAAACCACTTTTTTCTATAATGAGTCGTTATAAGAAATTGTGACGACAGGCTTAATCAGGTCAGCCGGTTTGTTCTTCATAAGTTCCAATGCCTCAGGAATACTGTCAAATCCTTCAAATTTATGGGTCAGCATACCTGAAACATCCAATCTGCCGTTCATGATTAAATTAGCAAGTCGCTCTGTACGCATACGTCCAGCTGGCATTAAACCTCCAACTACTTGTATATGTCCCATGCCTACACCCCATGCTTCTCTTGGTATTTTTACAAAGTCACCACTACCGAGATAGTTGACATTCGAAATAATTCCACCTGGCTTAATGGATTTTACCGCTTCGATAAATGTATCCACATCTCCGCCGGCAACAATAACTTTATCAACACCTTTGCCATTGGTAAGTTGCATGACTTGTTCATCAATAGGTCCATTTTTATAGCTGATAATATCCGTTGCTCCGTATTCTTTAGCTAAGGCTATGCAATTTGGCCTTGTTCCAACAGCTAAAATCCTTCCGGCGCCTCTAAGGGCTGCACCGGCTACTGACATCAGACCAACCGGCCCAATACCTATAACGAGTACGTCTTCTCCATATGTGACTTGTGCAAGTTCTACGCCATGGAATCCGGTAGGGACCATATCGCTAATCATTGTAGCTGCAGCCGGATCCAACCCTTCAGGTAGTAAGGCTAAATTGGCATCCGCCTCATTGACATGAAATAATTCTGCAAATACACCATCTTTAAAGTTAGAAAACTTCCAACCTCCAAGTGTACCCCCTGAGTGCATTGCAAAACCACGTTGTGCTTCTAAAGAACCCCAATCCGGGGTAATAGCAGGTACAAGTACCTTATCACCTACCTTGAAGTCTTTAACCAGCTGTCCGACTTCTACAATTTGTCCAACCGCTTCATGCCCAAGAATCATGTCCGTTCTTTCACCAACTGCTCCCTCATAAACCGTATGTATATCGGATGTGCATGGAGCTACTGCTATTGGCCGACATATAGCATCAAGGGGCCCACATTTTGGAGCTTCTTTTTCAACCCAGCCTGTTTCACCTATCTTTTTCATTGCAAAGCCTTTCATCGAAATCCCTCCTTAGCATTTTATTTATCTTAAAATGCCCTTATCTCTTTTTTTTCTTTATGCATCTTATTGCAAGATTTTCATTGAACGAAAAGAATAACTCTTTTCGTTATTATTATAACAATCCACCTTATTATTATAACAATCCACCCCATAATGTCAATGATTTTAAGCCCTTTTTAGATGAATAAAAGAGTCTCTATTTATTACCATCTAAAAATACACCCTCCATATTTTTCAATATCAGGTGTATTTTTTACTTTCTCACTCTGCTTCACTCTTCATAGCGATCCATGAGTTCTTTTAATTGCCTTGCCTGCATACCGGATTCTTCAGCAAATATTTTAAATATACTGGCTACCTCTTCATTATCAACTTGCTTTGAAAACATCTCATAATCCCTTACATTCTCCTGGGCATCAAGTAGTTTTTTCATGAGCTTATCTCTTGTACTCATCTCCATAGAAACACCTCCACTGTTTTTTCCAAAGATGTTTATATCTTTCCCATTTATGGCTATTACATTCGTAGTTTTTCATGCCTTCAGTACAATACACTTTTAATCTAAATCGAGTTTGTGGTTCAGAATCCAGATGGAACCAAAAGCATATGCAACAATCAAGACTAGGGCATAAATAATTGAAACCACCATCAATCCATTGAATACATCAGTCAACTCTAGCAAAGAGCTTGGATTAACAGTATGCTCCAATTGTTGTAATTTCGGGATAAGCTCTTCCTTGACAGGGATAAACCTTACAGTGAACCACCCTAGAAACTGAATAAAGAATACTTCAAGCCAAGAGAAGGCAAAGAAGGAGAGTATCCCGGCAGGAATACGAAAGCGATTCAGCTGCTTGATATGAGCAATAGAACATGCCAAAAATAATTTTGCAATTTCCTTTACCGTAGATAGGATTACCGCTATAATCATTAGAATAATTGCAAATATACCATTGCTGCCGATAAAAGATAGCATTTCCCCGAATGCAACTGCAATTTCTGTTAAGGAAACCGCCCTCATATTCAATAGAAAGATAAAAAAACCGAGCAATGCGACGATTCCTGTCAGTATGATCCATAAGGAACTGATCAGTAGCTTTGAGACAAGGATCTGAGGCGATGAAACCGGAAGCGTCATTGTCAGATAGCCCTCTTTTGAGAAAACATTGATATTGTATATCCGAAAGAGCATGATAATCATCACGACGATGGTTGCAATAACAACTGCTACCCCAAGGAATCCTGCTATCCCACTCACTAAAACATTGGACACATTTCTGAAGAGGAGGGGAATGATAAGAACACTGAGCAGGATAGCCAGGTAAGCTCCTGCGAACTCCCTCCAAGTGGATCGTAAATCATATTTTAATAATTTCCCTAACATTTGAATACCTCCCTAAATAATTCGTCGATTGATTTTCCTTTCTCCATCCTGATGTTATCAATATTTCCATTCAATACGACTTCTCCCTCTTTCAGGAAAACTACCGTATCAAAAATCTTCTCTACATCAGCAATGAGATGGGTTGATATAAAAATGGTTGCATCTTCACTATAATTCATAAGTATCGTATCTAGAATGTAATCTCTGGCAGCAGGGTCTACCCCACCGATGGGTTCATCCAAAATATATATTTGTGCTTCCCTTGACATGACAAGACATAACTGAAATTTTTCTATCATACCCTTGGACATGGTTTTTATCTTTTGTTTCTCATCAAGGCCTAGTCGTTTCACCATTTGAAGACATTTTTCTTCATTGAAGTCCAAATAAAAGCTCTTAAATAAGGCCATCATATCTAAAGGGCGCATCCAAGGACTAAAATAAGGGGTATCCGGCAAATAGGACACCAAAGCTTTGGATTTTGGACCTATTTCTTTTTCATCAATCGTAACATCGCCTTGATAGTCGGTAAGCACTCCTGCTAAGATTTTCATCAGGGTTGTCTTGCCGCTGCCGTTAGGACCCAACAGACCAATAATACGTCCGGATTCCAAAGTTAAATTGATATTGGATAAAGCGGCTTTTTGATTGTAGTATTTCGTTAGGTTCCTAATTTTCACCAATTCTTTGTTACAAGGTTCCTGTATGTTTGTTTGAATGTTCATTCTTTATAATCCTTCCTTTCTAAAGTTTTTTGAAATAATGCCATAGCCTCCTGCCCCGAAAAGCCTAGACTTATCATTTGCTTTATAAATTGTTCAATGATCTCCTGTGCCACTGCTTCACGCATTTTTATAATCAACTCCCTATCCTCTGTTATAAAACGTCCTATGGTGCGGTTTGCATAGACAAGTCCGTCCCGTTCCAGCTCAGCCAAGGCTCGCTGCATTGTATTGGGGTTCACTTCAAAAGCCATTGCCAGATCACGGACAGAATCAAGCTTAGAACCTGCCTTTAATTCCCCTGATATGATTCGATGCTTAAATTTATCAACTAGTTGTAAATAAATGGGGATATTCGATTGAAAGGGATTCGTCATATCTATTCAGCCTCCTTTGTATTATTGTATTAACTACTTAATACAATAATACATCAATTTTCTTTTGTCAATATCATTTTTAAAATATTTTTCTTTTATTTTCTCCATTGTCCTAACAAAAAAGACCAGCCTAAGCAATCCTAATTGCCATAGCTGATCTTGATATACTGTAACTTTCTTTATTTCTTATTTTATTAATATTTTACTTAAAACATCCGAATAGCCTTCAAAGCGATTGATGAGGGCATAATTCAAAAACAGAACAGAGTCTATTGCCTCTTCTTGAACTAGATCATAAAGATTCCCATTCCAAAGCCTTGGATCGATAACAACAATCCGGCTGAAATGATTGGTCAAGAAAGGAATAAAGGCATTGGCGTAGGAATCCTTGATAACAGCAATGCTTAAATCATTATTTGCTTCGCTTTCAATATAGAGCAAGGGAGTATCTCCACGGAGAAATACGCCGTATTTATTATCCTCTGTCGCATAATCCTTATGAATGACCTTTGCGCCTTTATTGTTCTTATTTATAGACCAATACATTTTCGAAGGTGTTCTTGGCTCATAGACATCAATGGTATCCTTGTTGTTTGCAAGCTTTTCGCTTTGGGTCATTCTGTATAAGCTACCTATAAAATCTTTTATCTGAAAATGGTTGAATTCCTCCAGCTCTATAGGATTGACATTGAATTGTTTTATAAATTCAGCATAAGCATAATAAGCTCCCAGCTGAGTCCAATGATGATCTGTGCCAAAGTAAATATATTCATCCGAATGTTCCTTCAATGTACTATATGCATCCACGCTAATAACATTTTCGTATTTTGAGTAGGTCTCCCGGATAGAATCTTCTTGTGAATAGGACATAGCCTTGTATTTCTTATCCTGAATAAATTCTATGGGCGTCGGTACGATAAGGGAATAGACTTTCGCCTCATGTTCTAACTTTTCAGCTACTTGATTTAAGGTTTTAGCATAAGAATCGATGGCCTTCTCATCGTATCTGTTGAGTTCCATGGCTTTATTTCCAATAATAAGAATTGAGCCATAGCTTGTATGGTTTATTTCACCGGTTTCATTTTGTGTTTCATCATTCCAATCCTGAGCCACATTAATTCCGGTGGTGTCTACGATTTCAACCTTGTCGGATTTACCTTTCAAACGGTTAAGCGCACTTGAAATCTGCATCAATTTGCCTCTTGAAATAAAATTTTCTGTATAGCTTGCCTCAATATTTCTTGCTACTTGACCACTGGCTACCTCTTTCAAGGAAATATTATTTTCTTGGATGTCCGTTATTAAGCTGTCACTGTTGAGAACAAAATTATAGAAACCTACAGCAATAAGAATAGCCGGAAATAGGATAGCGCTTAAGTATATTCTTTTCAAATCAACACCTCCTAAAACCTAAAGTATAAAAATGGATTATAGGATTGGCCAACCAGTAACGCACAAACAAGGATAATGACCCCTCCTACATAAAGTGCTTGCATAATTTCAGAACCAATGACACAGTGCTTTTTATTCTTAAATAGCCTATGAGGTAGCCTGATAAAAAAATTCTTTACCAATGGTGTGCAAAGTAAAATAGCTACAATGTAAAAGTAAATATCGTTCATGAACCTAATACCCATGTCTGTTGTATAAAAAGGTGCATTGCTTAACCCTATCATAATCCTAAAGTAGGCGATGGCCTGGGT
>CAYSBC010000029.1:0-23564 GCA_964429195.1 uncultured Eubacteriales bacterium
TGGCCACAACTAATACCATAATAACACCAAACCAAATAGAATCATAGCCTAAAGTGCCTACAACAACAGGATAAAAAATTGGAGTCGTTAGTAAAACTAAGGCTAAAGCATCCAAAAAGCATCCCAATATCAAATAAATGAAAAGAATGACGGCCAAAATAGCTACAGGGGGTAAAGGTAAACTTCCTGCCCAGCTTGCAATCTCAAAAGGAATCCTGCTTATGGCCATGAAGCGCCCAAAAATAATAGCACTGGCAATCATCAGCATAATCATAGCCGTAGTTCGCGTCGTATCTGCCACAGATTTTTTAAAGTTTTCCCAGGTTATACTTTTCCCCAACAAGGAAACAAGTAAAACTCCGGCAGCACCTATCGCTCCGGCCTCCGTTGGGGTAAACCAACCTTTAAAAAGGCCTCCGATTGAAATGGCAAAGATAATCAAAGCCTCAACCAAACCACCTTTTAATGCTTCCAATCTTTCTTTCCAACTGGCCTTAGGTCCGGCAGGTCCCAAGGCAGGATTTCGAGACGTTATAATATAGATTGTAATCATATAAAGTATTGTCATCAATATTCCCGGAAGAATACCTGCCATAAAGAGCTTCCCAACGGATTGCTCTGTTGCCATTCCGTAGACGATAAAAATAACACTGGGTGGAATCATAACGCCTAAAACTCCACCTGCTGCCACGCAAGCAGTAGCTAAGGAATCATCGTATTTGTATTTCCTCATTTCAGGCAAAGCTATGGCACCCATGGTTGCAGCTGTCGCCGTATTGGAACCGCATATAGCACCAAAGATAGCACATGCTCCTTGAGTAGCAATTGCCAAACCACCCGGCAGATGACCTATCATCTTATAAGCAAATACATATAGTCTGCTACCTATGCCCGAATAGTAAGCTAAAAAACCCATCCATACGAACATGGCAATAACACTCAGCGAATAGGATGAAAAGGTATTCACAATCTCTCTTGCCACCATATTGATTCCCACATCAAAAGAAGTGAGAACAGCAAACCCCACAAACCCCACGATGGTCATGGCAAAAGAAATTGGCATTTTTAGAGCCAGTAGGATAAAGAATACGATAATTCCGATTAATCCTACTACAAAAGGATTCATAGACTTTCCTCACTTATTGGCTTAGCTATCTTAACAAAGGCATTCTGAGCTTGGGGTCTGCTTTTTCTTAAGCCTTCTATTTTCATTCTATCTTTTACAAAAACCTTCCCCTTTACATTCTCTATTAATTCAATGGAAAGAGCCAGACTAAGGATTAGAAATCCAATGCCTACTAAAAATATAAAAGGGTAAACAGGTATCTCGGATGTAGCAGTTACCAGCCCTCTATCCATCATTGAAAAACCATGTTTTATTATGAATATAGTCGCGATGCTCCAAAAAACAAAGCCTATAAAATCATTGAAAATATCGACTATCCCTTGTATCTTTTGTGGCAAATATTTTGAAATAAACTCAACTGCTATATGTCCTTTAGCCAAAGCGCATTGTGCCAGCCCAAGAGCAATAGCCACAGCTGTTAAAAGACTCACGATTTCAAAAGTACCTTTTAAAGGACTATTAAAAACAGCTCTTAAGATAACGTTAGCGACGACCATGAGCATGACAAGTATGACAAAGATGCCGGCTATTTCATCTGAAATATGACTTATCTTTTTTACCGTATTTGAAAAACCTTTCATTGACTGAACCTCCCCTAAACAAACTCTATATTTACATTTCCGAATTATACTTTTCGGATAGATGGATGACTGTGTCTAAAATTTTTTGTCCTTCGAAGCCCTTTTTGTTCATGTTTTCTACAAATTCATTTTGTATAGGCTCAAGCTTCGATTTCCATTGATTAGCCTCTTCCTCTGAAAGAGTAAATACTTCAAGACCTTCTTTCTCGATGGACCAGGCTAGGGCTTCTTCATTTTGCATATCCCACAGGCCTGCCGCAACCTCATCCATAAATGTTGCATTAATAGCTAGAATAGCTTCTTGATCTTTCTCATCGATACTATCCCAAACATCATTATTGACAGTGATAAAAAATAGGGTATTGTATAAAAACGGTGTCAGCGTTAGATTTTTCGTTACTTCAGCTTGGTTCCAACCCTTTAAAACTTCTATAGGACCAAGATTACCCTGGACAACGCCTTTGGATAAGGATTCATAAGCCTCTGACTGGGGCATGGCTACCGGGGTAGCCCCTAGAGCCTCCAATGTTTTAGCACTTAATCCTGTTGCTCTAATTTCCATACCATTCAGATCCTTTAATTCTTTAACAGGTGCTTTTGTATAGATATCCCCGGGGCCTGTAGCTATGACCATCATCAGTTTTGTATCCTGAATTTCTTTGGGGTTTAATTGCTGAATTCCTTCCCAAGCTACCTTGGTAGCTACCTTAGAATTTTTGTAAGTAATACCGGGAAGTTCAAAGGCTTCTAATACAGGAAAAATGCCTCTCGTATAAGAAAAACAGGAAAGTCCCATTTCCGAAATACCATCGACAACACCTTGATAGATGGCATCCGCCTGAAGCAATGTTTGATTGTAATAACTATCAATCTTAACTCTTCCCTCAGTAGCTTCTTCAATTGCTTTTGACCAAGGCTGGACCAAATCAACCTCTATAGGATGGGTGTTTGGGAAAAAGTGGGCCAGTTTTATATGAACTTGGCCTTCCTTGTTTGCAGATGTGCTGTTGGAACATCCGGTAATCAACGCTAATACCACAACCATTAGACTTGCTATAACTCTTGATTTTACTTTCATTTTGCTCTCTCCTTTTTCAATGCTTCCAAAAAAATAAAAAACACCTTGATAGGAGTTGTCAAATACGCATTCTTATAATCATAGACACACACGCCAACGCAGATAAATACAATCTATCCGGCAACATATCTACAATTATATTCTTATTTGGCCTACTTAACTACTTTCCTACACTTTAATTTTGGATCTCATAACCTACATTTTCTACATTTCCTACAAAGCAGCAAACACTTTGCTACTTATCTACTCTATTATTATGCTCTTCTTCCCTATAAATGTCAATACAAAAAGACTTTTCTCCTATTATATGCCGAAATGGGCTTGAGAGGCACCGCGATTTCAATCCTCTTTGAGGTTAAATGCAGTCGCGATTTCAATCCTCTTTGAGGTTAAATGCAGTTTCGTGTGCAAAAATTCGACTTATGTGTGGATTTTTTTCAATTTTCAAAGGATTATGCATGATATTCATGCAATATACGCATAAAATTGTATTTTTATACATTTTTTCCACACACAAGTCGAATTTTTGCTCATTTGGAGATGCGGATATTTTTCTGTACCGGTTAATGGGGTGGGGACACTTTCCTGCACCGGTTAAATGGGGTGCAGCGCCTTCTACACCTTGTAAAGTTCATCCTTATCCGGTGGATCAATGGAGAAATCTTTCCCATCCTTTACCATGATGACATCCTTTTCGGTCATGACTCCAATAGCCGTTGCCAATATACCTTTTGCCTTTAATTGCTTTAAAAGATTGTCCTTTTTGTCTGCAGAAATAGTCATCAGCATACAGCCGCTGGATATTAAGCGCAAATAATCGATGCCGTATACATCGCATATCTTTAGAGTTTCCTCCTTGACAGGGATGGCGTCAACCCTTATTCGAGCTCCCAGCTTGGAGCTTTGACATGTCTCCCATACAGCTCCCAAGATACCTCCTTCTGTCACATCATGCATAGAGGTGGCTCCTAGCCTCCCTCCAATGAGGCCTTCTTCAACGACACTGATCTCTTCAAGGAAACTCTTAGCATTATCAATGACATCCATGCTTACTTTTGCTTTGAGCTCTTCCTCATAATCGTAAGCGATAATGCCTGTTCCCTCTAGCCCTGCATATTTAGTTAGAATAATGGAGTCTCCTACCTGAACCTCCTTTTGGCTCGTGTATGCATCCTTTTTTCCTTTGCCGATAGCTGTAGAGACAATGACCGGCTTATTCACAGCATGGGTTACTTCCGTATGGCCTCCGATTATCTCCACATGAAGCTTTTCTGCCTCATCGGCAGCTTGCTTCATAATAAATTCAATCTCCTCCTCGGTGGTGCTTTCCGGCACCATGACGGTAAGCATAATTCCAAGAGGTTCTACACCCTCTGAAGCTATATCGTTGCAAGAAACATGGATGGCCAACTTTCCTACTTCGCTGGCAGCCCCTGTAATAGGATCTGTTGAGAGAACACATACATCCTCCCCATAGTCGACGATAGCACAATCCTTGCCTATTCCCGGTCGGACTAAAACCTCTTCTCGCTTATATTTGATATGTTTAAATACAATCTCTTCCAACAAATTACTGTCTAATTTTCCTATCTTCATAACGCCACCTATTTCATCATTTCCTTGAATTTTTCTTCTGTCAAGATAGAGATTCCTAAGCTTTCAGCTTTTTCTAATTTGGATCCTGCTTCTTTTCCTGCTAACACATAATCTGTTTTTTTACTGACGCTACCGGTCACCTTACCGCCCATGCCTTCAATGATAGCCTGAGCTTCATTCCGGGTATATTCCTCCAGAGTTCCTGTGAGAACAAAGGTCTTGTTAAGGAAATTTTTATTCCCTTCTATTTCCTTTTGAGCACTTTCCATATTCACACCAGCTGCCTTGAGCCTATTCACTATCTCAACGTTTTTATCCTTGCTGAAATAATCAACTATACTATCAGCCATTTTATCACCGATTTCATCAATTTCAATAAAATCCTCATACTTCGCCTTCATGATTGCATTCATACTTCCGAATCTTTCCGCAATAAGCCTTGCACCCTTACTGCCTATAAGCTTAATACCCAGTCCAAACAATAAATTAGCCAAGTCATTTTGCTTGGACAGCTCAATGGCCTTCAGAATATTATCAGCGGATTTTTCACCCATACCTTCAAGATTCTTGATAGCATCCTTCTTCAAATAGTAGATATCGGCTACATCCTTTAAGAGTCCTTCATCGGCTATTTTTTCTATGATAGCTGTCCCTAAGCCCTCAATATTCATGGCATTCCGGGATACAAAATGAATAATCCCTCTCAGTGTTTGGGCAGGGCATTCTTCATTAACACATCTTAAAACGGCCTCACCTTCAAGCCTTATGGTTTTTTCATCACAGGCAGGGCAAGTTGTCGGCATGTGAAATTTTTCTTCCTTTCCGGTTCTTTTTTCCTTGATGACCCTCACCACTTCTGGGATAACATCTCCTGCCTTATGAATAATAACATGGTCGCCTATTTGAATGTCCTTATCTCTTATATAATCCTCGTTATGCAAAGTCGCAAAACTGATTAAAGATCCTGCTACTCTGACAGGCTCAAGCTCCGCCTTAGGCGTGATGGCTCCTGTTCGGCCTACCTGGACCAGTATATTTTTTATCACAGTTTCCTCTTCTTCAGCCTTAAATTTATAAGCTATAGCCCATCTTGGACTCTTAGCTTTCACTCCTAATATTTCTCTTTGAGCTAAATCATTGACCTTGACAACGAGCCCATCGATATCATAGCTGAGACTGGCTCTTTTTTCTTGCCACACTTCACATTCTGCTATGACCTCATCGATTGATTGGGCTACTTGATGGGCATTCACCTTAAACCCATTGTCTTGGAGGAATTTAAAGGCTTCTTCATGAGTCTTTATGGTGCTCCCCTCCAAATATTGGATATTAAAAACAAAGATATCCAAAGGTCTTTTGGCCGTTATCCTAGGGTCTAATTGTCTAAGAGATCCGGCAGCTGCATTTCTCGGATTGGCAAAAATAGGTCCGCCAATGCGCTCTTGCTCTTCATTCAGTTTAAGAAAGCTCTTCTTGGGCAGATAAACTTCACCCCTTACTTCTAAATCCCTTTTTTCAGGAATGCTAAGAGGGATACTCTTTATCGTCTTAATATTCAGAGTCACATCTTCCCCTTTTATCCCATCTCCTCTTGTAGCTCCCTGTACTAAATAGCCATTTTCATATTTAAGCACGACGGATAACCCATCGATTTTTGGCTCGAGAACATATTTTACAGATGTTTCCAAAGCATTCTTCACCCGATTATCAAAATCAATCAATTCCTGCGTGTTGTATGAATTATCCAAACTCAGCATAGGAACTCGATGATAAGCCTGGGTGAAAGCTTTCAGAGGCTCCCCACCTACACGACGAGTTGGCGAGTCCGGTTGAATAAGGTTCGGATATTGGCTTTCCAATGTTTCCAACTCTTTCAGCTTTGTATCGTATTCCTTATCGGATATTTCCGGTTGATCCAAGACATAATATTGATAATTATGTTTTATCAATTCCTCCGTTAATTTTTTTATCCTTTGAGCAGCCTCTTTCATATCCTCAATTTCCTCACTTTTATATCCTTGATAATCAATTTATTTTTTCCAAAGGTGCATATTCCAAAGCCAATTCCTTGATGCCTTGTCCATCAAAAGCAATGGTCGCTGTGATCGTACCATTCTTTTCTTTTACTGTGATAACCATGCCGTCTCCAAATTTTTTATGCCTTACCTTATCACCCGTGTTGATCTTGATACCATTACTTTTTTCTGAAGTAGCTGACTTAACTTCTTGATGAACATTCAAGTATTTTCTTTGATCGCTTATGGTAAAACTGTTATGTTTATGATCCATATTTTGGGCATCCTTGGCTTTTGTTTTCGGCGTATGAACGAGCTCCTGGATAAGATCGGGATCCAATTCCTTCAAAAAACGAGAGGGTCGTGTATATTCTGTTCTTCCGTAAAGCATACGCTCAGAAGCGTTGGTCATAAATAATTTTTCTTTTGCCCTGGTTATCCCTACATAGCAAAGTCGTCTTTCTTCCTCTAAGCCCTCCTGGGAGTCAACAGACCTTCTCCCTGGGAAGAGCCCTTCTTCAAGACCGGGCATGAAAACTACAGGAAACTCTAAACCCTTCGCACTATGCATGGTCATCATGAGGATTGCATCTTCATCCTCATCCAAGCTGTCAATATCCGTTCTGAGAGAGACACTTTCCAAAAAACCAAATAAACTTTGTTCCTCTTCCTCTGTACTTTCCTCATAATCATAGATTGTCGATTTAAATTCCATAATATTATCAATTCTGCTTTGAGCTTCTACTGTGTCCTGCATTTTCAAATCTGCCAAATAGCCTGTATCCTTTAAGACGCCTTCATATATTTCTGATACCGTCATCTGATCTTTTTCATTGTGATATTTTAGGATGACATTCACAAATTCCCCAATACCCTTTTTTATCTTTTGCGATAGACTGTTTTGAACGTCTTCATCCATTAAAACGCTGAAGAGGGTTTCTCCTCTTTCCTCAGCCAAGAGTTGCAATTTCTCCAAGGTCTTTGCTCCGATACCACGTTTGGGTTCATTGATGACTCTTTTTATGCTTAATTCATCGGCAGGATTTTGTATCAGCTTTAAATAAGCTCCCACATCCTTTATCTCTTTTCTATCGTAGAACTTTAATCCGCCAAAAACAGCATAGGGTATTTCATAAAGCCTGAGAGCATCTTCAATAGCTCTGGATTGGGCATGGGTCCTGTAAAGTATTGCAAAATCTGAATACTTTAATTCCAACCCTTTGAGCCTCGAGATAGCCTTAGCAATAAATAAGCCTTCATCTTTCTCATTCATACATTGGTGGCAGGTTATTTTTTCACCCTTTTCCTGGTCCGTCCAAAGCTTCTTTTCTTTTCTCTGACAATTGTTCTTGATAACAGAATGGGCTGCGCTAAGGATAGTCGAAGTAGAGCGATAGTTTTGCTCTAACTTGATAACCTTGACATTCTTAAAATCCTTTTCAAAACCCAATATGTTTTGAATGTTCGCCCCACGCCATTCGTAGATACACTGATCATCATCACCTACGACACAGACATTACTGTATTTTTGACCTAGGAGCTTAATCAGTTTATATTGCATATAATTGGTGTCTTGGTATTCATCCACCATGATGTATTTAAACTTCTCTTGGTAATATTCCAGAACATCTTTATTTTCCTCGAATATCTTTACTGTTTTTAAGATTAAATCATCAAAGTCTAAAGCATTATTCTTAATCAGTACATTTTCGTATCGTTTATAGATTTGGGCAGCTTTATGGGATTTGGAACCCACCTGACATGCTAATTCATTTTCAGCAGCAGATATTCCCCTATCCTTGCAGTCGCCTATTATCTTTTGAATATAGGGTACTGGGTACTCCTTATCATCCATATTGGCTGCTTTCAGGCATTCCTTGATAACCGTCTTTTGGTCCGCTCCATCGTATATTGAAAAATCAGAGCTGTATCCTAATAGGTGAATATGGGATCTGAGTATGCGCATACATGCTCCGTGGAAGGTTAAAATCCACATTGTATAATCCTGCCCGATTAAGTCACTCAATCTGTCCCGCATTTCTTTAGCCGCTTTATTGGTAAAAGTCACAGCTAAAATATGGTATGGACTTATGCCTTTTTCTATCATGTGTGCCATTCTATGGATCATGGTTTTGGTCTTCCCACTCCCTGCTCCGGCTAATATCAACATAGGTCCTTCTATATATTCTACCGCTTCCTTTTGTTTACTATTCAAACCTTCTAAATAATCCATTCCACTCTCCCTTTTATGTCTCTTTTTGCTTTAGCAGTCTTGCAATTTCAGAGCCTATCCGTGCATTGTTGTAAACAAGTTCCAAATTTGCCTTCAGGCTGGATCCTTCCGTTATTTCTTTTATTTCACTGAGAAGAAAAGGTGTCACCTTTTTACCTGTAATATGTAAAGCACTTGCCTTCTTTACTGCATCATGGATAACCTTTTCTATTTCTTCAGGGTTAAGCTCGTGTTCTTCGGGTATCGGGCACCCTATCACAGTACCCCCCTTTAACTCCAATTGTTTTTTTGTATAGATAAAATCAGCTGCTTCCTGAGCACTATCCATCACATAGTCTACACCAAAACCACTTTTCCTTGTATAAAATGCCGGAAATTCATCTGTCCTATATCCCAGCACAGCAACACCGTTTGTTTCAAGGTATTCTAGTGTAGCACCTATGTCTAGTATGGATTTTGCTCCCGCGCACACAACAGCTACGTCTGTTTGGGCTAATTCAAGTAAATCCGCAGAGATATCAAAACTTTCTGAGGCGCCTCGATGGACTCCCCCTATACCTCCTGTGACAAATACATCAATTCCAGCCATGTTAGCGATAATCATGGTTCCGGCAACGGTCGTCGCCCCGTTCAATTTTTTGCTGATAGCATAAGAAATATCCCTTCTGCTTACCTTGAGCACATCCTTAGCTTTTGCGAAGTATTCAATGTCTTCATCTGTCATGCCCACCTTCATGCGGCCATTAACAATACCAATGGTGGCAGGAACACATCCCTTTTCTCTGACAATGTCAGAAACCCTTCGAGCCATCTCAACATTGTCCGGATAAGGCATCCCATGGGCTATGATTGTTGATTCCAGCGCAACGATAGGTTTATTGCTTTCCATTGCTTCCTGTACCTCTAAAGATAGATCTAGATATTCGCTATTCACCATCAAAATTCACCTCAATATATTTTTTTATTTTTTCCTCAGAGAGGTTGTCATTTACCGTTTTTTCCGACGTCAGTGCAAAATAGGAGCAAGCACAGCCCAGTTTAGCCAGAGTTCTTGTATCATGACCATGAAGGAACCCATAGGCAAGGCCTGCTGTGAATGCATCTCCTGAGCCTGTTGTGCTTAAGGGTAAAACCGGTACAACCTTGATGAAACCCTCCTGATTGCTATCCCGATAATACACGCCTTCATCACCACATGTTATGAAAACCTTCTCTACACCTTTTTCACAAAAATAATCGCCGGCCCTTCGTAAATCCTCTTCATTTTTTATCTTTAGTCCTGTCAGTTCTTCTGCTTCCAATTTATTCGGTTTGATGATATGAAATTGCCCGATAATGTCCTTCACCTTTTTTGCTTTGCTCACGGATACCGGATCTAACAAGAACACTTTATCTTGAAATCGCCATACTATTTCTTCTATCAGCTTCGTTGTTAGATTGGTGTCTAAAATCATCAGAGAGGAATCAGCTATATCCTTGGAACTGTACATGGCCTCATTACCTGTCCAGTGACTAAAGATATCCATGCCGTTAATGGCCAGCTCCATATCCCTATCATGCTGCAAGATGGAAAGATAGACAGCTGTATTAAAAGAATCCAGTACATCGATGTACTCACTGGAAAGGCCTATCTCCTTTAAATGGTTGAGAATACTCTGACCAAAGACATCCTTTCCTACAGCCGAGACCATATTGCACTCTAGACCTAATCGCACAAGATTTTCTGCAATGTTTCGTCCTACACCTCCAAAGGCTATATGAATTTGCCCCGGATTGGAGTCTTTGTAGATTAAATGTTCGTAGGGAACACCTTCAATATCGATTGCAATGCCACCGATTATCGTAATCTTCTTCATGGTTTTACCTCAATCCTATATTTATACCATCCTTTATTCTATCACTTTTTCGGATGATAAACCACTTAAATATTAGCTCAAAGCCTTGAGAATTCCGGTCTTTAAAAAAAAGAACCATACCAAAATATTTCTATTTTGATATGGTCTTATTTTTTAGTTTAATTTATGACTATAGACTTGTTACGTTTTCGGCTTGCGGACCTTTTGCTCCGTCTACTACGTCAAATGCAACTCTTTCGCCTTCTTCTAAAGTTTTGAAACCTTCTTTGTTGATTTGAGAGAAATGTACGAATACGTCATTTCCATCTTCTGATGTGATAAATCCAAATCCTTTGTCTGCGTTAAACCATTTTACTGTACCATTCATGCGTTGTTACCTCCAAAATTTTTGATGCCTTTATTTCTTGTGAAAATTATTTTATACCCAAAACTTTAAAATTTGCGAATATAAGTCTAGTACTTATAAAATTTTAAAAAAGCATTGTAAAACAAACTCTTCACTTATGAATAAAAGTCTACCTTCATAATACACTAACCCTAGAATATTTCAAGTCTTTTTGTGAAATATTTTTATTCCTTGAGGAAAATATTGCTTTTTTCCTTTTGAGACGCAATTTTGTTGACACTTTTCGCAGTTTCTTCAGGATTTCGAATAGCATAAGCCGTGATAATAATGTTGGCAACAGCCATGGGTACTACCTGAGAATTATAGAATGTAAACACATTTTCACAATTCACAGTGACACTATAATTGGCCCTACGTGTAAATGTGTTTTCCTTATCCGTCATAACAATAAGGGGGCATTCATTATTTTTTACAATCTTCATCACTTCTTTGGAATCCTTCGAGTAGCGACTAAATGTAATCAGAAATGCAATACTCTCATCATCTGCATGTCCTAATTTCTCATAAAGTGTGGATCCTCCACCGGTTATAAGTTCAATATTGGCTCCCATTCTGCTGAAATGAAATGCAAAAAATTGGGCCATAATACTGCAGCTATTGAATCCAATAATAAATATTCTCTTTTTAACATTCGATAAAGCATCTACTATATCTTGAATTTCGTTCAAATCAAGGGTGTCAAAAGTATGGGTTAAATTTCTCACATCGGCCTTGAGCATATTGATGTATTCACCTTTGTCCGTATTCAAGGTATTGAGAACCTGATTGAGTCTATCCATGGGCTCTGAAACGACTTGGCGGTTTTTTTCTTCTTTGTATTCTTCAAATAATTGATTTTTAAAATCAATATAGCCATCAAACCCAAGCTTCTGGCAAAACCTTGTCACCGTGGAATTGCTTATGGATGTTTTTTCGGAAAGATCGTTAGCATTATAACCGATAACAAGATCTGTGTTCATGAGGATAAATTGGCATAACTTCTTTTCTGATTTTGAAGATTTTTCACAAATGGCTTCTACTCTTTCCAAAATTGTCATTTTCTTTTCCTCCTTAACAGCGTATTTTACACATATATGTTAACACATTGAAAGAAGAAAATCAAATTTCATCTTAGTGAAAATTAATTTTCTTTTCATATTATTGGGCGAGGAGCGGTAGCAATCTACAAAGCAGTTCTGATCCTAGAAAGACGAAAAAGTAGCAATCAATTTTCAAAGAGATAGTTGATAATGTCTTGGACTACCGGCACTGCCCCCGATCGTCCCGACCTTCCATCCTGCACAAAAACTGTAATTACATATTTGGGATTGTCTGAAGGAGCATACCCTGTAAACCAGCCGTGGACAACTTCTTCATTGCTATAAACCGACTGAGCCGAGCCGGTCTTTCCTGCAATAGTTACACCATTTGGACATTTTAAATTATTGGCAGTACCCTCCTGGACGGTTTTCTCCATAAATTTTCCAATGAGTTGTGCTGTTTTTTTCGAAAGCACCTTTTCCAGGATATAATCTGAAGTTTGAACACTGTTCCCCTTCCAATCGATGATTTCTTTCACAAGATTCACATTTTTATCAATTCCATCATTAGCGATGATGGCTGTAGCTTTAGCACATTGAAGGGGCGTGACCAGCAGGGAACCTTGTCCTACAGAAAGGTTTCCGATTCCTGCCCCACTCACTTCGCGGGTCGATGGCAAATTTCCTTGATATTCTTCTTTTAAATCAATGCCTGTCTTGGATCCTAAACCAAATTTCTTGCTCATTTCAAGTATCTTTTCACTACCTATCTTCTGCCCCATCTGTATAAAGGCAGAATTGCATGAAAGGCTGAAGGCTTCTTCAAATGTAATCTCCCCATGGCCGCCCTTATCATGGGCTGAACATTTAATCTTGATATCGTTAATGATTTCATAACCATTGCATATGAAAGTATCTTCTTCGCTGACAATGCCGCTTTCCAATCCGGCTGCTGCAACGATGATTTTAAAGATAGAACCGGGTGGGTAGCCTACTTGTATAGCCTTGTTGAAGAGTTCCTCATTTTTACTTTGTAAGTATTCTTCTACTTTATTGGGATTATAGGCAGGTGAGCTGGCAGACGCTAATATGTTGCCATTTTCCGTATCTAAAATGACGACAGCTCCGGTTATATTTCTTTCCTTGAGGATTCTTTCAACCTCTTTTTGTATATTTATATCTAAGGTCGTCACAAGGCTGTAGCTTTCCTCCGCCTTTTTAATCTGAAAGCCCAGACCCGGTATGATATTGTTCTTGGCATCTACAGTGGCATATATCTCCGGTGCTGCTTGATTTAATAGGGTTTCAAAGCTTCGCTCCAGGCCAATTGCACCGGTATTATTCCATTGATTCACATAGCCTATCAAGTGTACGGCAGGCTGGTCTTCATAATAGCGATTATAGGTTTGAATGGGATAGGTTAAGTATTGATCGAAAACATGGCTTAAGGCCTGTATATCTGAGCTATTGGATTTTATAATTTTATACTTTTGCCCGCTTCTATCCCCCAACAAGGTCGATTGTTCTATCAATAAATCAATATTTTTAGCAAGGCTGTTTTCGATGATATCGCTGTCTACTAAAAGAAGCGTTGCATTTTCTGCATTTGTTAGGGATATTCTATTTCGGTCATAAATAGTTCCTCTGCTACTGATATGATTAATCTTATATCTACTCTGTCTTTCTGCCATGACTTTATATTTCGGTCCCTCAACAATCTGAATAAAATAAATCCTCGTCACGAGCAGGCACATGAGACAGGTGAATACAATACCTAAGGTATTATAGCGACTATTTTTTTTCTTTTCTTTGGTTTTTTCATACCTGGACATATTTTTCCCCTTTAATTTTATTGAATTTTTAGGATGAACATTAAAAATCCACTATCCTTTTTATTATCTTTTCAATATTAGCGGGGTTTTATGCATATTTCTATTGAACTTTGAGGGGTTCTTTTTTATAATGAAAAGCAGTAGCAATCTACAAAAAATAGAAAGGAGTAACAATATGGCAGTAGTTCGACCCTTTAAAGCAATTCGCCCCAGAAAGGATTTAGCAGATAAAGTTATATCACTACCTTATGATGTTATGAATCGGCATGAAGCAAAAGCCATGGCAGAAAGCAATCCCTATAGTTTTTTACGCATATGCCGTTCGGAAATAGATTTACCGGATGAATTCGATCCTTATTGTAAAGCCGTTTATGAAAAAGCTAAGATTAACATCGATACATTCTTAGATCAAGGCATCCTCTTTCAAGATGACACCCCTAGCTTCTATATTTATCAACAAATCATGGATGGTCGTAGCCAAACAGGTATTGTGGCCTGCACATCTATCGATGATTATCAAAATAATGTCATCAAAAAACACGAATTCACAAGAGAAGAAAAAGAAATGGATAGGATTAACCATTTTGATGTTTGCGATGCTAACACAGAACCTATCTTTTTGACTTACAGAAATAATGAAGCCATTGAAAGCACCCTATCTCTTTGGATGGATTCTCATGAACCTGAGTATGAAATCATAACGAGTGATGGTATAAGCCATATTCTTTGGGTTCTAAACGATAAGGAGACTATCCAAACTCTATCAGATACCTTTTCATCCATCGATGCCCTTTATATCGCTGACGGACATCACCGCTCAGCCTCCTCTTTTAAAGTTGGCATGAAAAGAAGAAAAGAGAATCCTGGTTATACCGGAGAAGAAGAGTTTAACTTTTTCCTTTCCGTCATCTTTCCGGACAAGGATTTGAAAATTTTTGATTATAATAGAGTGGTCAAGGATCTCCATGGTTTAACTACCGAAGCCTTTTTAGAAGCTGTTGCCGAGAACTTTGAAATCGAAAAAATCCCCGAAAGCAATCCTTATAGACCTGGTGCGCCTCACACCTTTGGAATGTTTCTCGATAAAGAATGGTATAAGCTGACTGCAAAGGATGCCATCATCGATGAAACAGATCCTATTAAAAAACTGGACGTTTCTATTCTTCAAGATTATTTGCTCGATCCTATATTGGGAATCAAAGATCCTCGAAGGGATAAGAGAATTGACTTTATCGGTGGCATCCGAGGCTTGAGGGAATTGGAAAAAAGAGCTACCTCCGATATGCGGGTTGCCTTTTCCCTTTATCCTGTTGATATTGCAAGCCTACTTGCTGTATCGGATAATGATAAGATTATGCCTCCTAAATCTACCTGGTTCGAACCCAAATTAGGAAGCGGGCTTTTTATGCACTGTTTGAAATAAGGTCGCTATCAAAATGGAGACTGAAAAAGCATTATTGCATGCAAGCAATAATGCTTTTTTATTTCCCCAGTCGTAGTCTCTTTTCATATGTCTAAGGCATCGGGCCTTAGCGTCCATTGTATAAATTACTTGATGTAACTTATTATTTTTTGTACCACCTCGTCAATGGTCATAAAGCTGGAATCGATTTCAATGGCATCTTTGTTTTTTCTGAGGGGGTTGAGCTCTCTTTCCATATCATTCTTATCCCTTTTTTCGATATCTGCCTTAATGTCCTCTATATCTACTTTATATCCCTTTTCAAGCATCTCTCTGTATCTTCTTTCCGCTCTTCGCTCAACAGAAGCCGTCAAGTAAAACTTGTAATCTGCATGGGGAAGAACATTGGATGAAATATCTCTCCCATCCATCACAATGCTTTTTTCTCGGCTCATTTGCCTTTGCAAGGTTACCAGTTTTTCACGTACATAAGCGTTGCTGGCTACCTTCGATACATTCTTATTGATTTCAGGTACCCGAATCAATTGGTCTACATTATTACAATCCAAAAAAATGCTATTATAGACAAAATCGATTGACGTATTATCAATAATATCCTTGGCCTCATCTATTTTGTCCAGGTCAACACCTTGATTCATCAGCTTTAAGGTCATAGCCCTGTACATGGCTCCCGTGTCAATGTATTCTATATTGAGTTCCTTAGCTACTAACTTGCATATGGTACTCTTTCCTGCTCCTGCCGGACCGTCCACTGCTATACAACAACTCTTCATGTTATGCCTCCCTTTTACCTCTTTGTGATCAATATCCATGATGGGGGTGAATTCTTTTGGTTTATGCTTTCTGAAAGAATACAATGATACTTTTTATTATCAAGACCCCTTACATAGCTGATTATTTTTTCTTTTTCTATGGCTCCTGCTGCATGACCGGAATAGAGAACCATGGATAGAATTCCACCTTCCCGAAGTCTCTCTAATGACAAGTCAATCCCATGAATGGTATCCACTGCTTTTGTTGTGATATCATGATCTCCCCTAGGTAAATAGCCCAGGTTAAAAACCACTGCATCCACAGAACCTTGAATGTATTTGTCCATTTTTGCATGGGAATCCTCTATAAGATGAATAGGCGGTGAATCTTCAAAATGCTCTGTTAAAAGCTCCCTCGTATTCCCCAGGGCTTCACTTTGTATATCAAAAGCGTATACTCGGCCCTCCTTGCCCACAAGCTCGGCCAACATAAGGGTATCATGACCATTTCCCATAGTTGCATCAACAACCGTATCCCCTTTTTTGATATAGCTTTTCAAAAGATACCTATTAAAGTCTGTCCATTTTAAGATTACATTTTTACTCATCTCTTTGTTCTCCTGTTCGCTTTTACTCGTCAACTTTTTATCTATCCAGATTTTTTAAGTATTGAATTTCACTCTTATTCAGCTTCCTATAATGACCTTTCTTCAGATTCCCTAAGCTTATCTCCCCTATAGCAATCCTTTCCAATTGTTGGACCTTATGGCCTACTGCTTTGAACATCCTGCGAACTTGTCTGTTTTTACCCTCATGTATTTTTATCTCAACAAGTGATTGCTTGTCTTTTTGACTTATTTTTCTGACCTTTGCATGAGCTGTCCTATATCCTCCAATATCAACACCACTTTCCAGCCTTTTGATTGCAATGTCATCGATGTTTCCCGAAATTGTAGCAATGTAGGTTTTTATAACTTCCTTATGGGGATGCATAAGCTTATGAGCTACTTCCCCATCATTTGTAAAAAGCAAGAGTCCGGAGGTATCCGCATCAAGGCGTCCCACAGGAAAAATCCGCTCCGGAATGTCTGTGATAAATTCCATGACCGTTGGCCTGTCTTGTTCATCTTTGACCGTTGTAATATAGCCTTCCGGTTTATGGAGCATGATGTATATTTTTTCGAGCTCTAATTGGATGACCTTCCCGTCGACTTCAACGACATCCTCTTCCTCTACATGGACGCCCATTTCAGCCACAACTTTGCCATTGATCTTAACCCGCTTTTCCTCTATCATTTTTTCCGCATGCCTTCTGGATGCAACCCCACACATGGCCATATACTTTTGAAGTCTCATCTTCTGTTTCTCCTTCTTCTTTGTCTCACCACAAATTATACAAACTATCCGGCTTTTTCTAATATTATAACATACTGCTTGTATTTCATGATACACTCCCTTACAATGGTATCAATAAAATAAATACAGCTGATAAAGGATGTTTCTATGCAAGATATATTTATAATCAATCCCAAAGCCGGAAAGAAAAATGCTACTGATTATATTCCACTTATAAAGAGTGCTCTTCCTGATGCCATCATTAGAATCACCGAATATCCCCTACATGCGACTGAAATTGCCAAGGAATACTCCCATTTGCAGTCTCCATGTAGAATTTTTTCTTTAGGAGGGGATGGTACTTTAAATGAAGTTGTCAATGGAATGATTGATACGCAGAATATTCTAGGCGTTATTCCTTGCGGTAGCGGAAATGACTTTATAAGATATTATACCCAAAACTTTTCAAATATCTTAGAACGGACCCTAGAAGGTACCATTATACCTGTTGATGTAATGAAAATAAATAACCTGTATTCTCTTAATATTATTTCAATAGGTTTTGATGCTGAGATAGCCTTAAGCGCTAATAAGTTTAAGAATCTCCCTTTCATCCCCAGTAGATTGGCCTATTCTATATCTATTGTCTACAATCTGTTAAAACTACATTTTTATGAGGCAACCATTGAGGTTGACGGTATAGTTTATGATAACAAATGGATTCTTTCGGCCTTTGCCAACGGCAGATACTATGGCGGTGGTATTAAGCCTGTGCCCGAAGCTGTCAATGATGATAACTTAATTGATATTTGCATGGTTAAGGAAACCAGTAAACTTTTCCTAATCAAAGTATTACCACGTTATATTAAAGGGACCCATCAGAGTTTAAAGGTGGCCACCTTTGTTCAAGGAAAAAAAATCACGATTCGGTCAAAGGAACTCCTTCCGCTGAATATAGATGGTGAGATATCCATATCCTCAAGTATCAACATAGAAATACTTCCTAAAAAATTGAATATACTCAGACCTATGGCTATATGATAAAATACAGCTACCCTATAGAAACAGCCATTATGACTATTTCTATAGGGTATTTTAATAAAATGATAAGTTATGTCTTATGTCACAATAAAAAACTTATAGCAACTTTTCCTCATAAATATTATCCAGATTTAATTTTTTAACTCTTTTCTTAATTTCTTCTACATCCGTGGTATACAGATTTTTCTCTTTCATCCTCTTGAAATAGTCTGAGCCTGCAAATGTATAGCGCATGCTTAATCCTTCTTCCTTATCAATGTTTTCATTAGCATAAGCAATGATGTCTCCGGTAGCAAGTTGATTCGGTAAGTTAAGCTGCCTCAATCCTTTCAGATATCTTACACTGTTATGTCCGGCAAGCGCCCCTGTTGTAATGGCTTCTGTATGCCCTACAAATAAACCGGATTTTTCTCCCCCGCAAAACAGATTATCGACACCGTTTATTTTCATAAAGTTATCCCGCGGAGCCATGGAAAGGTATCTTATAGAATTCCCTTTTCCTCCGCTATAGGGATCGATATATTTAGCCTTTTCCAGCCCTTTGATTTTTCTTAATTTATCTAAGGGAACAAAGGAGGACATGAGCTTTGCATGACCTGTATCCAGCAAGATGATGTTTTCTGCATATTCCCTTAAGGCATACTGTTGGCAAACCTTCATCTGAAGTTTGGACTCATTGATGTCTTCTTTATTTACCGGGAGAATGACCACACCGGTTTTATTGAGTTGCTTCACGACATCTTCACTGAGAGAGCCTTTATCCAGCTTGCATGATCCGCTGAAGGCTCCATAAGATCCATCTTTTCTTTGGCCCATAATATCATCGACACCGCATTTTTTACTGATACTTACCCTTGGTCCAAAGGAAGGACAACGAACGATACACATACAGCAACCGTTTCCGTATTCCAAACAATTTCCCATAGGACCCGTAGAGCCTGTGCACTCGATGAAAACGTCGCCTTCAATGATTTCATCATTTTCTAAAATAAGATTTTCAATGATGCTATCCTTCTTCTCTACATCAACAACTCGAGATTGCAATTGTATGTCAATACCCATGTCTAAAAGATACTTTCTTACCTCGTATTCTATTTTCGAGACATCATAGAGGCTTGCATGCTTGTGACCCGGAAAATCGATGTTCACATGTCTAGAAAGCCTATCTGTTATATGAAATAAGTCACCTGCGCCTAATTGAATGTTTTCTTCACAGGCTGTAAATCTACCATTATTTCTCATGATACCGCCTACATTGCCCAGGCCTAATATCATGTCTGTTCTTTCTAGGAGTACCACATCTGCTCCTGCCTTTTTTGCAGTCACCGCAGCACTGCATCCTGACCACCCACTACCTATAATGACCACCCTATTCATCTAGATCCCTCCCTTCTGTTTGTCTTTTGCCTTCATCTGACATTTACACATTTTAATGACTTCTCCATTTTTATCAACATAGGAACAAGCTCCGCAAATTCCTTCCCCACAACACATGTTTGAATTATTTAGGATAGCAATATTCTTCTTATCCTCCATCAATTTTTCAAAAATAGAAATATATTTATCCGAAGTAAAGATAAGGGTTGAATCGTAGCTTCCTTCCTCTATCAACTTCTTGATTTCTTGTAAGTCATCATCCCTTTTGAAATTTTTTCTAATAGGAATGATACCTAATTTATCAAAATAGCTTTGGGCAAAATTTTCTTCTAATCTGTAATCATCCATGATAAGATCAATCTCTTTTTTGTCTTTATAGAAATCAATTAACTTCACAGCAGGTGCTAAACCCATGTTTCTACACAAAATAAGCATCTTGCCTTCTTTATTTTTTTCTAAAGCTTTAAGTCCAATAATCCCATTCCTATAAGGCCCTTTTATAAGTAACTTCTGGTTGCTTTCCATAAGAGCCTTTGTTTTAGCGGATATAACCTTGACTGCTATGTGGATTTGATCTTTTTCGCTATCTACATACATGATGGATAGTGGTACTTCATAGATTTCTTTATAATCAGAGTTCCGGGCAAAAATAAATGTCCCAGGAAATTTAAACCTTTGGCACAGGTATTTACTACCCTGAAGAACAAGGATATGGATGTTACCCTTATAATTTTTTTTAGCTATTATTTCAGTAGCAATTTCTTCTCTCGGATTTTTAACTTTTTTCCCATTCCAATTGAACTCATTGTATATGCATACGCCTTGCCATTTGCAGTCACAGTAATCCAGGCCTGCTAATCTGCTACAGGTTAAGCAATCTCCTGTTTCGGCTAAATAGCAAGGGCAGTTTTCGCTCCCTACATCTATGCATTCAAAGAAAGATCTGCTCAAGTCTTTCACTCCCTTTACTATTAGTCCATAATAATTATATTTTTGAGTATTTTTCCTATAATTATCACCTTTCTTTTAGTATTAGGATATTAAAAAAGAATTGAATTTGTGACGGGTTTATGGCCATATGAAAAAGAAAGCAATTCTTATATTTTTATCTAAGAATCGCTTTCTTTGCTAGGATTTAATCATTTCTTACTTTGAATGGTTTTAAGTTCTTATAGGTTTTTTAGGTTTTTATAAGTTCTTAGGATTTTATTTCTTAAAGAATTTATCAACTGCCATGTTCCTTATCTTGCTAATAGCCAATTGCTTTGAATAATCGATGTCCTCTCGTGTGACAACATCAGTGGACCGAAGTAATACATTATCCAGATAAATCCTCACATGACCCACCTTCTGACCTCTTATCACAGGAGCCGTTAAGGTATCTTTCATGGAGTATGTCATCGTTATATTATTCATTTCCTCTCTTTTCACAGGAATCATGATGTCTTCTTTAGCTACTATTCTTGTGGTGTTCAAGGTGCCGTTGATAACTGGCATATTCTTAAAAACTTGATTTTGTTCTACAACTTTGATATAGAAATAATCTTCAAAGGCTGCATTCATAAGATTATATGCATCATTAAACCAATTGGGATCGTTAAGAACAACGCAAATCAATTCCATGCCATCTTTTTCTGCAGATGCTACCAGACATCTCCCTGAGATCTTGGTATAGCCTATTTTGATACCTGTGCCATCCTTGTATTGAGATAAAACCTTATTCTTGTTATAAAAATACTTGTATGCGCCTTCGCCTTGGCGTTCTGCTACCCATAGTTTTGTTTTCACTATATTCTTAAATTGCTTGTTTTCCATTGCTGCTCTTGAAATCATAGCCAAATCATAAGCAGTAGTATAATGATCGCTGTTATCAAGCCCATGAGGGTTTGTAAAATTTGTATTCGTTAAACCTAAATCTTTCGTTTTTTGATTCATCTTTTCTACGAATTCCTGCTCACTACCGCCCACATGCTTTGCTATAGCATTAGCCGCATCATTTCCGGAACATAGCATAAGACCATACAACAAATCTCTAAGACTTAAAATTTCTCCTTCTTTTAAATAGATAGAGGAACCTTCAATATTAGCAGACTCAGATGTAATCTCAACAGGGTCTTTATAATGACCGTTTTCTAAGGCCACTAGGGCTGTCATGACTTTTGTGGTGCTGGCCATAGGCATCCTACTATAAGCATTTTTTTCATATAAAATTCTTCCCGTTTTAGCTTCAATCACAATAGCACTTTTGGCAGAGTTTGCTGTGCTAGCAGCAAAACTGAAAGAAACTGAAGTATTAAAAATAAGAAGAATTAGAAGAATGACACTACTTAATTTTTTCATAACATTCACTCCACATCTTAAAATTGCTTTTACATTATTTATGTTCTCCTGTGATAATGAAGTTATGAATGTTAAGTTTTTCAATAATTAACAATACTTTTTTTGTATTTTTCCTGTCTTTCCTAACCTAGTTTATCATTTTCCCAATCTATAACCATTTGATGATATTCAATCTTATCCTCTGTTACCACGTTTTCGATTTCATCAATGGAAGGCATGTCCTTTAAATTCTCAAATCCAAATTTATTCAAAAATAAATCTGTCGTTCCATAAAGTATGGGTCTTCCTATTTTTTCGGCTATTCCTTTTTCTTCTATAAATTGTCTGATTTTTAAATTTTCAACGACCCGATCGCTTTTAACTCCTCGGATTGTATCGATCTCTGCCTTTGTAATAGGCTGCTTGTAGGCAATGATGGCTAAGACCTCTAATGCGGCTTGTGACAACTTTTTTTCCTTAACAGGAGCGCATAAATCCTGTATGTAGCTGTAATTTTCTGCAGGAGTGCAAAATTGGAATTTCCCATTTGTTTCTTGAATCAGAATCCCTTTGCCCCTATCCTGATACTCCTCTTTTAATTCTTCACAACATTTCCGAATATAGGATTTTTCTAACTCTAATGTATCGGCTATTATTTTATAGTCTAAGGGTTCTCCCCATACGAAAAGCATTGATTCAATTATTGACTTTACTTTGTTATCATCCATTGACTTCTTCCCCAATAGTTTTTATGAGCACAATATCCCCAAAGGTATTTTTTTGACTTGCTGTAAAATAATCCTGTTTTACCAATTCCAATATGATACTAAATGTTAAAATCAATTCGTATCTATCGTAGGCATTCTCTAACAACTCGTAAAAGGACACCCTTTTTTTATGGTTAAACCGCCTTTTGATCTCCTCAGTCTTCTTCTCGACATTTATCTTTTCACCTTCAATAAGCTCATAGTTTTTCCTGATATCATATAATTTCTTCTTTTTATGTAAAAATAAATTAAAGGCTTTCACAAAATCATCCAGATCGATATGAATATATTCTCTGTTTTCACCATCGATATAATCATCAAAATCCTCTTGTACTTTATATTTCACTCTCAGGCTTTGCTCTTCCTTCTCTCTAAAAAATTCGGCCAGTTGTTTGAATTTTTTATACTCTAATATCTTTTCAACCAAAGTCATTCTTGGGTCTTCCCTTTCCTCGCCTTCCGGAGCCTCTGCTTGGAAAGAAGAAGGTAGTAACATTTTTGATTTGATTTCAATGAGGGTGGCAGCTAAAAGTAAAAATTCACTCATACCCTCTAAATTAATCTTTTCCATTCTTTCGATATAGTCACAATATTGCCGGGTAATATCGGCAATAGGTATATCGTAAATATCCACCTTGTCCTTTTCGATAAGATAAACCAGCAAATCGAAGGGTCCCTCAAAAATATCCAATTTAACATTGACCATAAACTATTCTCCTAAAAGTATTCATTGGCGGAGGAAATAAAGGCACGGCATAAAATCCGCCGGAGGCATATAATATCCTCGGTTTCGAGGATATTATATCGT
>CAYSBC010000030.1:0-23533 GCA_964429195.1 uncultured Eubacteriales bacterium
GAAGATATAATAGAAATAGGATTAAAAAACATATGGCTGTGTCACTTGCCATAGTCATCTTCATAACATCCATAAACAGTATATTCCTGGGGGAAAGTGTATCCTATGCCAATGATGGTAAAATACCGGTTTACAGCTCCCAGTACCTGACAAATCCGGCTACCCAAAGATTGATAACAGCAGAAGAATTTACAAGGGCAGAAAATGAAATATTAGGTCAGGGGATAGATTTAAAACATCAATGGTCAGGACTATATGTAAACGTAGCCATCTTCGCCCTCTACGGTATCATAGCATACCAGGAGCCTAGCTTTAATGATGTGAAGGTGAGTGACATCACAGGAAGAACAGAGTTTAGATATCTGGGAACAAACGAGTACGGTGATGCAAGGATTACAAATGACCTCTTTCCTGATGATGCCACCGGTGATGGCAAGCTGTTAACAAGAGATTGGCAAAAGGATGCAGCAAACAAGTCAACATGGGAAAATTTGGGGTTTAAAGATGCAATAGTCAACTACATTCTAAAAGAAGCCAAGCTTATAAATGATGGACAAGCACTAGACTATACCCTGGCCCACATGTTGGCAGCTACAGGGGTTACGGATAATGAATCCTTAAAAGAGTATGTCCAGCTCCTGACAGAACCGACCTTAAGAAATAATGGATCTGTCCAATTAAGGCATAAATCAAGGATCTCCGGAGTGATCTACTACGATACCTTTCTAATCCCTAAAATTGGTACAAGCACATCGGAATACTGTGACATAACAACAGACAAGCCCATCTATGAAATCAGGGGAAACGAGACGAGCGTAACCCTATACATCACGGTAACCGGGGAAACAGATCTAGGAGACTATGGAGACTACTATGATAAATCGGGTGCTAGGGTAAGCTTAAACAGTCTATCAGGGGCAGTCCATAAAACAATCAACAATCAAAAGAACGGAACATCTTTTACATATTCTGAAACCATCCATAAATCAAGCCTAAGTCTTGGTGAAAACATCCTAACCATCAATGCAGCAGCACAATTCAAGTCCATCTTTTTAAGCGATAACCTGGAAGATAAAACAGCAAGCAAAGATATCGTCATAAAGGTCATCGATACAAGCAAGCCTAACGTGGATTTAGAAATCATAACAGCCGATGGCCAAGGTAATGCAAAATTAAACGAAGATTATACTGTTAAAAACACAACCACAATACCTTCAGGAGTTGTAAGACTTAGTTCAAAGCTCTATAAAAGTATGGATGGTCTAAACTGGAAAGAGGTAACCCCTTGGAACAACCTGAGCAAAACTGAAAGCTATGGAGCGGAAGCAGTAATAAGCTATAAATTACAAGAGAGATTTTTAGTCAACGGAGTTCAGGAAACATTTGAAAGTCCCATAAGAACGGTTAGAATAATTGACGATAGGCAAGTAGACGGAAGGGCAGACCTTTACTTACAAGAATACACCTATGAGGGGCATCCTGTAATAGCAAGAGATAACTCTGTCATAACAATAGGGGATGAGGTTTACTCCGGAATACGCATCTATCAAAATAATATAGCGACAAACGATTTTAAAGTCATAGGAACAAGTGATTACAGCATGACTTCCTTTGCATCAGATAGATCGATAAGAGAAATCACATTTAATAAAGCTGGAGTATATCAAGTAAAACTAGAGTTAATAACAAAAGGTGGTCAGGTACTCACAGCAACTAAGGAAATAACCGTTAGGGAAACACCCTATATCAGTACGAGACTTGGGGGAATTCAAAAAGAAAATAACAGGCAAACCTTAAGTGTAACTGTAGCAGTTCATCCCAGCGACAAGATAGATACGATGTACGTGCATACAAGGATTGCCGGGGGAGCTACTGGACCTACTTTCCAATATAGAAAATTGTATGGCCCGGGCCTAGTCTCTAATAGCCAAAGATACATTTACGGTAGGCAGCCTCTATATACTGATGAGACATACTTCGAAAAATTAGATATCGAATTTTTAGTAAGATACCTCTTCAACCAAGCTCATCAAGAATCTACTTTTGAATATGATTATGAGTACATGGTAACGGTAACAACCCAAGGAGGTAAAACAAAATCAACACCTTGGGAAAGATTTAGTGTACCGAAAGATAAGCTTCCTCTTCCTGGTATAGATGTCCCTGAACTTATCGTTAGGGGAGAAGAAGGAAGACCTGCTTCAATCCCTATAGAAGATGCTTCTATCTCTCTTGATGGTGATACCCTTAAAAGGGAATGGTGGGTAGCATTGGATGCAAATAAGGATGGAATAATAGATGCAGCTGATAACGCAGAAAGATACATAAGGATAGATCAGCATGCAGCCTTTAAAGATAATTTAACAGATTTATCCTTTGGAACATTAAAGAAATTTTTATTAGAGAAATACGGAGTAGGGATCTTTGGGCTTCGGATCATATCCATAGATAACCTTGAAGGAAAAACACTGCCGGAATTTGTAGCAGAAACAGCTTGGAAAAGAGCACAAAAAGATATTCTAGTTGAAGTAGATAACATAGCTCCAAGAGTGAGCCTGGAGTTAATTGAAAAAGAGCCGGTAATGAATATAACCATAATAGCAGAGGAAAGCAAAGAAGGAGATTTAGAAAACCTTAAAACAACCCTCTTAAGCAATCTAAGGGAAGATAATCTAGAAGCCAATATAAAAACAACTGTATTTAGGGATGCAAAAGGAAGAACTTCTATCAATAAAGGATCCAGTGACCATTATCCTGGAAACGGTACTGTGAGGGCCATAGCATCCGATGATAATAGCATCTATTTTATCAATGACGATGGTATGAAAGCCTACGATTTAAGCTTACAGGGATTAAAATTCGAATTACCTCATAGTCAAATGCCATCAAAACCTTATATCAACTTTGACATCGACTATCAGTATGTATTCTTAACCAATAAGGATACAAAGAAAACATCTATCATAGACAAAAATACTGGGGAATTAATGACAGAGCTAGAAATAGATCTAAGCGATAAGAAAGTAAAGGTTCAATCCGATAATTTATGGTATGTATTAAGTGATTCAGTCCTATATACATTTAGCCCGGTAACTAGACTACTCCAATGGGAGTTTGGCATTACCGGCTGCAACGGAAGCAACTATGTCAATGGAGAAGTTCACTTTACCAGGTTTCAAAAGGATAAGGTTTATAGGGTAGTTTACAGTATAACAGATAAAAAATACAATGAATATTATCTCTACGATGCAAGCAGATTCCAAGGTCATGAAATTGTAGTAGTAGATTCATACTCAGGAATACAAAAAGCAGTAAATTATTACTCTGAACTATCAAAAGGCGACATAGATGAATACGGTAATATAATGATGTCAGACAGTAGAATATGGGGGGCTTCTGGATATACCTATAGGCATTATACTGTGTGGATGTTAGGCATAAGAAGTGATAATACTATAGCTTTTGACTATTTTACACCTAGTTATGACAGGTCAGTATACATGCACCAGGGAGCTGGTGTAAGAGACGGTAAGGGTGAGATCCATACTGGTGCAGTTAACAGCGGGGAACAGAACAACATAAGGCATCACGGATTTGTACATTTGGCAAACTATAAAAACACTTCCAATAAAAGAGAACTCTACGGAGCATACGGATTAGCTAGCCAGAAACTAGCCTTTGCACATGTTTTCAATGACTTAGGAACCCTTGCATTCATGTACGATGATGCCAATGAATACGGATCAGATAGAAGTATAACAGCAAGAATGTTAAACTCCACAACTCTCAATAATTCTTCAAACCCACAACTTGATGACCATATTACAAATCCATATGGAGTAATACCTCACCTCAATGGGGAAAAGAGTTTATATACATTTGCTTATGTGCATCATACCAGGTGGGTAGCTGATAACTCCATAGCAGGGTTGGTATTCGGCTTTAGTTTAGACAATAAAAAAGAAGATAACCTCATGATAACCTTTAATAGAGAAGTTGATTCAACTAAAAATACATCCAAAGACATCATAGTGCTCATAGATGAAAGCTTAGGAGACGTTAATACAACACAGTTCAGAAATATTATCAATAAAAGGGGTTCAGATTTTGTTTACCTGGGAAACAAACAGTATGGAAGAGACATGGCCAATGGTGTAAGAAGTGGAATACACAGCGATTACTCTAGTAGCATGACAGAAAATGCAGAAAAAATAAAGACTATACTCGGTATAGAAACAGGCAAGGAAACAGTGATGCTAGGAACCAATCTAAAGTCTGGAGCTACTAATGGAGTACAGCTTACACTTCCGGATATGGATGTAGACATAGAAAAGAAAGACTATTACTATTCCTATGACATTGTATCAAAGAATGATGTATCTACAGACACCCTGGATATCGTTAAAATATCAGATAAGGTCAATGATACAGCCTATACAGAGTACAAGAATCTTTATGACACCTTACCAAGAAACCCCTATACACTAGCTGATTCATATCAACCTACATTTGATAATGTTAGGACATATCTTAATAGTAATATACAAACAAATAGCACAAACACAAAACCTAATACTATTAATTTTTACAGCGGATCTGTGACTAGATATAATTATCACGATTTAAAAATAGAAGCACTACTAACCGTTACTGAACCTTCTACATTAAAATTCACCTACAATTACAATTATTGGGGTAGAGGGGGAGTCTTTGATAACGTACAAGTCAAAATGAATAATACGGTCCATGCCAATGACAAAGGGAACTCAACAAGAGAATTCTCCCTTCCTTTAGTGGTCGGACAAAACAAACTAGAGCTAATAGGAAGAACACCCTACATGACAGGTTATTCATTTGATAGCTCAGATTATCATTTATCAAACTTTAATGTGAGTTACAGCAAAACAATAATCCCTCCCATGCCCGAAATAAGAATAATAGAAAAAGATTGGGATTGGCAAGATGCAAATACTACATTAAAGAATAGTGGAAGTTACTATGAAAATGGATGGTCACAGTATTTTACTGAGTATACCATTGTATTAACGGAACCTTCTTTAGTTAATTTCGATGTGGGTATATGGCAGCCGGATGCACCAGAAGGATACCAATATAGTGGCATAGGAAGATATAGAAAGCCTAGGATAAAAGTTAACGGGACCATGATCTATGAATCGATAAGCGATACCGGCTTCTTATTGCAGCCAATAATAGAACTACCAGCTGGTACTCATATAATAAGGTACGAAGTAGAAGATAGCGGGAGAGATAGAAATTATTACTCCCATAGAATCTTTGATAATTTCAAAACAGCCAAGCTAAATAGGTATGATGAGTTTATAGAGTCCATTAACCCAACAGAAAGGGTAGACAATATAAGGCTAGAAAAAAATAAAGTATACAGCATAGAAAATAAAATAGACTTTGCTAAAGAAATAATGGGGGATACACCTTTAAGCTATGACTTATTAAAGATAAGGAAATTAGTTACACATCAAGAAAAGATAGATATAGCATTGAAACCATCAGACATAAAAGCTAATGCTGATTTCATAATCAGTAATTTTAAAATAACAGAAGTAGATAAGAAAACAGGCAAATCCAGTGTATTATTCAGCGATAAATTTAACGACATAGATGTAACAAATAGCTTATGGAATATATCATTGAATGGCCAAGTATTAAAGATAGACGAATTAAAAAAAGACGGTACATCAGATGAAGAAGAGCAATCAGGTATGATATTTAGAAAAGGCCAGGCTATCCCATATGAAATCTACTATAGCGATTTCGAAGGAGACCCGAGTAAAATAAGTTATTTTAAATATACACATATACCTGAATTGGATGAGCACCATCCCCAGGCTGATAAATGGCTGACAAGGCCTATAGAAAGATTCTATCATGACGGTAAATATATTCTAGAACATTATCAAATGGATAGTACCGGACTAGAGAGATATGACAAAGAAAGTAACATAGTTCAGATAGTGTTTTATATATCCTCAGATGGAATAACCGGGAATATCAAGGTAGAAAGTATAACAACCAATCCTTCTAAACCTGCTGAAGGTGGAAACATGACTATCTCCTATGAAGTATCAGATGTACTAGGGAGAGTATTAGATACAACGATGGAACTCTATAGGGGAACAACTTTAATAAAAACATTCAATAAGAATGGATTAGTTCCGGATGCAACCGGCAAATATGCGAAGGTAACAACAGACCAGGTTCATAATCTGATGTACGGAAAATATAATATCGTGGTAACTGCAAGAGATATCGGTAGAACCGATGGTGACAGGGGAGAAAAAGGTTTCGAGATTAAGAAGGAAATAGGTAGTGTCACAGGCGAGGTAAAGCATACGGATCAATGGAATCAAAACAGAATAAGCTATAACTTAGCTAAAACAGGAATGGAAAATAGCCCTCGGGCCTATAACATGTTTTGGAATGGCGAAAGGTTTATGTTAGAAGCAAAAACAGAAGGCATGCCTAAGAAAGTGCATGTGCAAATCTTAGATGAGCCTAAGACTCCAGTAATCGGAATAACTTCTTATGAAACCAATCTGACGACCGGGGATAACATCAATTGGTCAGGCAGCCTATGGCATGAATCCTTTACAAAGGATGGAAATTATTCTTACATAAGATGGGGTAGAAATGGAGCAGAAATTTTGACCTTTAGATTTACAGCTTATTTTGATGGCGGTACAAGCAGGGTGCATGACGTGAAAATCATCGTCGACCACCAAGACCCTTTTTGGAGAATACATCGAGTTTTCTAAACATAAATATGATATAATCATTTTACTTAAATCCGAAGGGGGCGTGAGCGATGAAGGGTCGATACTATAGAAATATTGGGAAAGCAGTCTATTGGACTAAAAACTTTGAAGCACTGCTTGAGGAAATTTACAATGCTGAAGGCGTAGGCTTGCATGAAAAGGTAAACGACATCCAGGATCATGTAAATAGTGACATCTTGAAAAAGTTAAAATATGTAGCAACCATAAGAAACAAACTGGCTCATGAAATAGACTATAATGAATTAGAAGAGGATTTCGAAAAAACTTGTAAGGAAATACAGCAATTTTTAGGAAAAGAGAAAAAGAGGCTCCATTACATGGAAATAAAATTGTCTTTTTACAAAAAGATAGGCAGGTTCTTTCAATCAGGTAAAAAGTAAGTTTATTGACTCGGTAAAAAGAAATAAAGTAACAGAAAAAAGGATTTGAGATATTAGGATTTGAGATATTTTCTCAAATCCTTTTTTGATAGTGTGCCCAGGAATTTTCTCCTACTCGATTATTTTTTTAAGATAGGAATTTATTATTTGCTATTGACATAAGAATGGGGAGAGAATATACTTAAATTACTGGTCGACCGGTTGACCGGTTGGCCAGTTTACAGTCGTAATCTTTTAAGAATAAGTGACTGTATATATTCTAAAGTAAAAGGGGGTAATGATAGATGTTTGATAACAGCATTGATGAAAAAAATATTTTAGATAAGATTAATGAAGCAGCTGTAAGAAGTGAAAATAAAGAAGATTATAAATACATGGTTAATCAAATCTTATATTTCATTAATTCAGGAGATTTACAACCTGGGCAATTACTTCCGGGAGAAAGATTTTTAGCTGAAGCTTTTAATTCAGGAAGAACAAATGTTCGAATTGCACTTAAAATGCTGGAGTTTTTCGGCATCATCGAAAGCAAAGCAGGAAAAGGGAATTACATTACGGATAAACCAGAGAATTTATCCTTCATCAATATGATTGATTTGTATGACATCGTTTCAAATAATCCCTTTAAGGATGTTGCTGAAGCTAGAATAGCGCTTGAACCACAAATGGCGGCTTTAGCGGCGCTAAATCGAGATGAAAATGATTTAAAGGCTATGAGGGAGGCCCTGATGAAACAAGAAAGTAATGATAACATCATTGATACAGCAGATGCATTTCACTGTGCTATTTTTAGGGCGTGTAAAAACAATATTTTAATAAAAATCTCAGTGATGCTCCATGAGCTGATGAATGAGAGTAGAAAGATGAGTTTGAGCCTACCCAATAGAAATCCTAGCTCAGTCGAGGAACATAGGAGGATTTATAAGGCCATCGAAAACAGAAATAGCGAAGATGCGGCAAAGTACATGTTGGAGCATTTAAATATCATCAAGAGAAATATTCTTCAAAACGCACATGTCATGGAAGATTCTGAGTTGAAGGAGGAGTAGATATGATGTACCCTGGATTATTTCAGAGGGGTAATATTGGAAAAATGGAGTTAAAAAACAGATTTATTATGGCTCCTATGGGAAACAATTTCGCCTTAGAGGATGGGGCATTATCTGAACTTCAAATAGCTCATTATGAGAAGCGTGCTCGTGGTGGAGTTGGGCTCATTATTACTGAATCGAGCCCCATAGATGCATTGGGGATACATGGGAAAAACCGGATTCAAATTCATCGAGAGGAGGCGGTGAGGGAATTAAAAATATTAACAGAAATCATTCACCAATATGATACCAAGATTGCATTGCAATTAACCCATGCTGGACGGAAATGTAATCCGGATTTAATTGGGGAGTATCCATTAGCACCATCAAGTATGTATCTTCCTAATAAAAACTACATACCAAGGAGTCTTTCAGTTGAAGAGATTCAAGAGATTATTGAAAAATTCGCAGAAGGTGCAAAAAAGGCACAAGAGGCAAATTTTGACGGCATTGTTCTTTTAGCGGCCAGTGGTCATCTTATTCATCAGTTTTTATCTGATAAATCCAATAGACGTTCAGATTGCTATGGTGGCACACTTGAAAACAGGACTAGGTTTTTGTTAGAAATTATCGATCGAATTCATGAAGTTACTTTGGGGGAGCTCCCGATAGGTGTAAAGCTACTTGGCAAGGAACCTGACTATGAAGGTAGTGGAACAGATGTGAGCTTTGAAGATTATCTTGAGATTTCTAAAAAACTTGTTGAGCACGGTGTAGATTCTATCCATATATCTCCCAATATGTCTTATGTCCCAGATGTAGATTTACAGGAATTGAATGCTCTTGCTAAACGTATGAAAGAGGAAGTCCATGTAAAAATTTCAATAGCCGGTGGAATAGATTCACCAGATTTAGCAGAGAAAATACTCCAAGATGGAAATGTGGATTTTGTAGAACTGGGAAGGGCCTTGTTATCGGATCCGGATTTTTGTACCAAGGCACTGGAAGCTAGATCACAAGATATTAGGCCTTGTTTAAATTGCAACTATTGCAGGCATAAAACAAAGCAAAAAAATCCAATTCAATGTACTGTGAACCCTTTTTTAGGCACATTGAAAGACTCGAAAAATCATGAAAGCCCCGTTGACTCATCGCAACCTATTATCATTATCGGTGGCGGACCTGCTGGGATGCAGGCTGCAATTCATCTCAGTGAGAAGGGGTATCACGGCAAAATCTTTGAAAAGAGCGCAAAGCTCGGAGGACTACTCTTGTCAGCCGCAATTCCACCTGAAAAACAAAGAATTAAAAGATACATGGATTATCTGATTCATCAAATGCAAAAAACCAGCTTTGAAGTGGTACTCAATCAATGCATTGATTCCGACTCCTTAGACTTGATTAAAAAAGAATGGCCGGCTGCAGTTATTTTAGCAACAGGTGGAAAGCCATCCATACCGGACTATGTCAATTTTGATTCGGGTGATATTTTTTTAGCAACGGATGTGATACTAGATAACACTTTGATAAAAGGTAATCGAATTGTCATTTTAGGTGCAGGACAAGTGGCCTGTGAAACAGCAGACTTACTGTCTGAGATAAATCCTAAACACCGCATTACGATGATGTGCAGCAGCAAAGTCATTGCAAAAAATGTTATAGAAGAGCAAAGGAAACCTTTATTGAAGAGCATCGTAGAAAAGAATGTAAGGCTAATGGTGAATGCAACACCATTGAGCATCAAGCAAGGGACCCTTATCTATTCGCACAATGACATAAAAAAAGAAATAGCCTATGACAGTATTATTTTAGCCAAGGGTTGGAAGAGTGACCAAGATTTATATCATGAATTACAAACCTGTACGGATCATCTCTATCTAATTGGGGATGCTGTATCTCCTAGAAGTATATTGGAGGCTGTTGAAGAAGCGGTGAATTTATTTGTGTAGAAGTATTCATAACAGTAAATGATTGGAACCTGTTTTATTATCATAAGGAAAGGAATGATGAATGATGGTGGATTATAAAAGCATCAAGGAATATGTAATGAAGATACATTCAAATCACCCCTTCGCAGGGTATGACCATGTTGAGAGAGTTCATGGAATATGCATGGAGTTAAGCCAAGGATTAGATGTGGATGAAGATGTTTTAAGAGTAGCGGCATATTTGCATGATATAGCTGTTCCCATTTATGGGGCTGAAAAACATTATGAAAAAGCATTGGATGTAGTTGAGGGACTTTTAAGGGATTGGGGATTACCTGAAGAAAAATACGATGCAGTTTTTGAAGCTATAAGAACGCATACTCGATACAGTAATAGCGAGCCCAAATCATTGGAGGCAAAAATTCTTAAGGATGCGGATGGAATTGATTATTTAGGGGCCGTAGGTATTTTAAGAGGAGTGCTTAGAGGATACACCAGCGGGAAATATAAAGGCAATGTAAGCACAAACGGGAAAATATTGCTTAATAACTTAATAGATACAGCCAGAGGAACTTTTTCGACGGAGAAAGGGAAAAAGATAGCCGAGGAAAGAATGGACTTTATCAAAAATTTTATAGAAAGGCTTGATGGTGAAATAAATATAGATTAATTCTTACGAATCAATTTGAAAAAAGAGAACAAAAAATAGGGAGGAGTGAAAATAAAAAATAGAAATCTGATTTGTTAAATTGTTCATAAAAGAATGAATAAAGGAGGATTAATAAATGAGTATGAAGAGGAAAAAACTTTTTAGTAGGATAGGTGTTATGCTTATCATGATATTGTTATTCACGGCCTGTAGTGCCCCGGCTAATCAAGAAAACACAGGTCAACAAAAGGAAAATGTATTTCCTGAAAAACCCATTCGAATCATTATTACCAAATCTATCGGGGGCAGTGTTGACTCAGCTATTAGAGCCATTCAACCTTTCTTGGAAAAAGAATTAGGTACGTCCATTACACTTGAGAACATTACAGATGGTGGTGGAAGAGTTGCATCCGAAATGGTCATGAACGCAGCACCGGATGGATACACTTTATTAGTAGCGCCATTCCCATCCGCTATAGTGGGGGAACTCATGTATGATGGAAAAGTAGATTTTAACCAAATGACACCGATTTTTAATATTTCCTTGATGTATCAATCCGTAACAGTGAAAGGTGACTCCCAGATTAACACATTTGATGATCTCTTAGAGCTATCCAAAACTAAGAAATTAACCATGGCCGGAAGCGGTGGAATGGGCTCCAATGCTTCTATTGTACAGTTAAAATTAAAGGATATCGGCATAAAAGATTTAGCCATGATTCCATATCCGGGTTCTCCTGAGGTTACCGCTGCAGTAATGGGAGGGCACAACGATATTTCTTCCGGAGCAACATCAGGTAAGGAATGGTTTATCCAGGATAAAGCATTAAAGGCCATTGCTGTTTGTGCACCTGAGCGATTGCCTGATCTCCCTGATGTTCCAACCTTTGTGGAACTTGGTTATCCAAACTTTGTTGTACCATTAACTTCGAGTATTGTTGGACCTCCTGACATGAATCCAGAAGTAGTAAAAATTTTAGAAGAGGCTCTCTATAAAGTTATTGAAATGCCTGAAGTTACGGAGGCAGCAGAGAAAATGACCGTTACTATTAATCCTTTAGATTCAGAAGGTTTGAAGGAACTTATTCAAAGCAATACCGAATTAGTTGAAGAACTCTTACCTAAACTTCTGGAAGAGGTTAAATAGGTGGGAGTAAAGGAGGAGAAATAATGGGTAATGAAATAGTGCATATTATGCAATTCGCTGACAATGCAGTAAAGCAAGCCTTTATTGAACAACCGGGTAATAATAATCCCTTGGTTGTTGGGGACAAGATTATTATACTGATTGACGATGTCACAGAAGCATCTGTTTGGCAATCCTTTTTTATAGCACTCAAGAATAATGGCATTGAACCTGTCGTTATGTTGATGAGCAAAAGAAAACATGATTATGCCAGCCCGCCGGATATTATTGTGAAAGCAATGGAAGTAGCTGATGGAACCATGTATTTAACGTCAACAGGTTTAAATCATGGGCCTGTGGGGGTCCGAATGAGCCGGTTAAAGAAGAAAAATTTCTTTGGGGAAGATTTGACAGCAGACATGATGTCACGAGGCATGAAATGGTTTGATCCTGAGGTAGTTGCTGATTGGCAAGGTTGGGGAAGAAAAATAAGGGAAGCCACCGTAGGAGGTAAACTGGTTCATATTACATCACCAAGTGGAACGGATTTACTTGTGGAAGTGGGAGATCGCCCACATATGGGAACAGCAGGATCCACCTATTTTCTATCTAAAGTATGTAATCTTGGTCCTAGCGAGGCCCACTTAGGGTTGCCCAATATAAACGCCGGAAATGGGGTCATCGTAGCTGATTTAAGTATTCATGGAATTGGTAAGATAACCAATCCAATTACTCTTGAGCTGAGAAATGGAAGAATTGTCAATATTGAGGGCTCCATCGATGCGGTTATTTTTGAAGAATGGCTTAAGGCTTATGGAGACGAGAATACGAGGGTGCTCTGTGAGTTAGCGGTGGGAACTAATAAATGGGCAAGGTTTACCGGATCCCTTCGAGAAGACAGAAAGATATGGGGAACCATTCACATAGGCTTTGGTCAAAACTTAGATGTAGGCGGGTTAATTGAAAGCAATATGCATTGGGATGTTGTTATCAACAATGCATCGGCAACCGTTGATGGTCAAGAAATTATTAAGCAAGGAAGAATTATCCTATAAAAAATCTATAAAAAGCTATAACAAAAAGCTTTGTAGTCAGTGCCGCAATATATGATCTTTATTCTATATTGTGGCACTAACACCATGAATATGGGGGAGAAAAATGAATTATAATTGGTTGAGCGACACGGATAGAAAGGTCATTGAGCTTTCAGGATTTGGGAAAAAGAGCGGATTGGGGAAAAAGCCGGTAATTATGGTTATAGATGCTCAAAAGAAATTTGTGGGAGTGGATAAACCTATCTTAGAGTCTATGGCTCTATACCCATTGAGCATTGGAGAAAAAGCATTTAAAGCTCTTGATCAAATAAAAAAAGTAATAGAAGCCGGGAGAAAAAGACAAATACCCATTTTCTATACAACATCAGGATTTTTAAAAGATGAAATGGTTTTTAACACCTTCGCCAAAAAGAGGATTAGACATGAGGATTCTAAAATAATCCCTGAAGATGGTGATGAAATTATTGAAAGCATTCAACCTTTAGAGGGGGATTTTAAAGTACACAAGAGATTTTCAAGTGCTTTTTTTGGTACACCCCTCATCTCTTTCTTGAATATGCTTCATTGCGATACACTTATTGTCACAGGTTTTACCACAAGCGGATGTATTAGAGCCTTTGTCATAGATGCTGCTTCTTATAACTATAGTGTTGCTGTGGTAAAAGACTGCGTTGCTGATCGATTCGACATGTCCCATGAAAGCAGTTTGTTTGATATGAATCTGAAACATGCAGATGTGGTTATGTCCGAAGACATCATGGAGTATTTCAATCATTTGTAGAATAAAAGCCTTATAAAAAATGAATATAAGGAGGTAGAAATGTGTTAGGCTTACTGGTATTTTTAATCCTTGTCTTAATCACCTCATTGATATTTCTCATAGATACATTCTCTTATTATTCCATTGCAGCCATTGTACCAAGATTGTATCTTGTTATCTTAATTATACTGTCATCTATTATGATTATAAGTTTGATTCGAAAAAATAAAGGATTAGTTGATTTTAAAAACTTGAATAGTCCCAACAAAAGGGTGGTGTTAGTGTTAGCGGTTACTGCAGCATATACATTTGCAATTAGCATAGTGGGTTTTTATCTATCTACATTTTTGATGATGCCAATCAGTGCAATGCTACTTGGGGGTAAAAAGAAATATCAAATCATTATGGCTACAGTCGGTGTCATAGGATTTATTTACCTGATGTTCAATGTGATTTTGGATATTAGACTGCCTGCTGGAATGCTATGGGCCGGTATGTAACACTGAACAAGAAAATTCATTTTAAAAAGTAATGAATGTAATAGAAAGGAGGAGTTCAATTGCTAGAATTATTTTTAAGTTTCTTAGAACCATCCAATATTTTAATAGCTGTTTTAGCAAGCATTTATGGAATAGTCATTGGAGTTATTCCCGGATTAGGACCTACTTTAGGGCTTGCACTTCTTATTCCAATTATTATTTTCATGCCAATGGTTTCAGCATTAACCATACTTGGAGCTACCTTTGGTGCTGCCATTTATGGTGGATGTATTTCTGCTATATTGATTAACTCACCAGGTACCCCTGGAAGTGTTGCCACATCCTTTGATGGTTACCCGCTTGCATTGCAAGGTCGAGGAGCATATGCAGTAGGGGCTGCAACCTCAGCTTCCGGAATTGGGAGTATTTTAGGAATCCTCTTTCTGATCTTCTTAGGACCTCCTATTGCCTATTTTTCTTTAAGATTTGGTCCGGCTGAAAACTTTGTGCTGGCCATACTGGGTCTTGCATTTATTGCAAGAACCATTGAAGGAAGCTTTTTAAAGGGAATCATGGCTGCAGTCTTAGGCCTTTTCTTAAGTACAGTTGGTCAGGACATTGTCCTTGGATATTCAAGGTTCTCCTTTGGTATTTCCTATTTTGAAGATGGCATAAAATTCATACCGGCTATCATAGGTCTCTTTGCTGTTTCCCAGGCTTTGACCTTGGCTGAAGAAGGAGGAACAATTTCTAAGACAGGTAAGGTCAACACCAAAGAAATTCTTACAGGGGCTTTTGAATCCATTAGATACTGGAAAACAACTTTGCGCTCATCCATCATAGGGATTGGTTTAGGGATTTTGCCGGGCTTAGGTATTTCTACCGCCAACATTCTCGCCTATACAGAGGAAAAGAGGAATTCTAAGGATGGGGATACCTTTGGGAAGGGTAATATCCGAGGAGTTATAGCTCCTGAATCAGCCAATAATGCTGTTATGGGAGGCTCTCTTATTCCTGCATTTACCCTCGGTATTCCTGGTGGGTCTGCTGCGGCAGTTTTCCTAGTGGCTCTCAATTTCTTAGGTTTTCAACCCGGCTTTCGTTTATATACTGTGAATGCAGATATCCTATACGGACTTATTATTGCCATGCTAATAGGTACGGTCATCTTTGTCGTTGTTGGCCTAATCAGCATGAATGTTTTAATAAGGCTCACTATCTTACCTAATGAATATTTAGTTCCTGGCATTTTAGTTATGTGTGTCCTTGGAGCATATGCCTCAAGATATAATATGGGAGACGCATGGCTTTGCTTGGCGATGGGAGTGCTTGGATACTTTTTTACAAAGATTAAGTTTCCTATTGTGCCATTGGTTATAGCCTTAGTACTTGGCCCTATCGTTGAACAAAGCTTTATTCGAGCCATGTTGACATCCAATTGGAGTTTAATGATTTTTGCGCGAAGTCCAATCTGTGTCGTTGTGTTGCTTTTAACATTGCTCGTTTTAATTGAGCCGGTCATTAAACATTTTTTAAAGAAGAAGAAAGCTATTAATGCTAGTTAGACTGAGCCGTACTGGAGGAAGCTTATGTATAATTTCTTAGTTCTTGTGTCCGTTGGAGCTGTTGGTTTCCTGATTTTTTATATCCTTCGATTTCCAACGCCATCTCTCTTAGGACCTTTGTTTTCTATTATAGTTTTTTCCCGATTAGGATTATCCATGGGAGAGCTGAATAGCAGCATACTCTTTGTGTTGCAGGCTATCTTGGGCATCTACGTTGGAATTGAAATCAGAAGAGAAAACTTAGAATGTATTAAGAACCTTTATAAGCCGGCGCTCTTAACGGTTATGTGGACATTTTTAATTACTTTAAGTTTAGGGATTATACTTATTAAGAGTGGAAAGGCTGATTCTGTCACTGCATTTTTAAGTTCCAGTCCAGCCGGTATAACAGAGATGTCCATGTTGGCATTATCAGTAGGGGCTAATGTTACCACAGTCACGGTTTTTCAACTCAGTCGATCCATATTTACCCTGACATTAGTTCCGGTTTTTATTGGAAGGTTTCTTCCCAATAAGAAGAAGGTTGCTTTTGGCCAAAGTGTAAAAAAACAGGTCTCGAATGTACTGGGACTAATTTGTTGGGAAAAATTAGCTAAGATAAAAACGGGTATAAAAGACTATCATTATTTATTAACTATTGCGCTGAGTTTAGTAGGGGCTTTTGCTGCTAAATATTTTTCCCTTCCCGGGGGTGCTATGATAGGATCCTTTTTTCTAATTACTATCCTATCGCTACTTGGACTTAATTTAAAAAGACCTCCTAAAATGTTTAAATCTCTTATTATGATGGGGGTAGGGATATCCATTGGCACCAGTGTTATAAAAAGCCAGTGGGTAGATATTGTTGGCCATTTACAAAACATACTTTTGTTTCTAATTGTCATATTTCTAACAACCTATGGCATGTATAAAATAGTAAAGCGTGTTACGGGATGGGATGATTTGACCTGTATTTTGGCCACTTCTCCAGCAGGGATAACCCCTATGACGATTATTGCCCTAGAAAATGACAGCAATCCCTTGGAAGTCAGTATGATGCAGCTTACTCGACTCTTAACAGTAAAGGTCATTATTTGGCCAATAGTATTATTTTTAATTTAGGTTAAACTCGGGATTTTCACAAAAGGTTGAAGGTTAAAGTGAGGAGGTTACCTTGCATGACATTTTTTAATTGTATTCAAAAATATTATGGGAGTGAGTATGATTATAATTGTGCAGAAACAGGTCTATATGCAGCTAATGAAGCCTATAGGTTGAACCTAAGTCCGGATGCATTAAAAGCTATGGCTGCTTTTGGTGGCGGGATGAGTGTCGATAGGGTTTGTGGAGCCATTTCTTCTGCATTGGTGGCTTTAAGTATACTCTTTGTCCAAGAAAGAGCACACGAGAGTGAAAAAATAAAAACTCTCGTCGGAGAATTTTATAAAGGTTTTTTAGATGAATTTGGAACAGACCAATGTTCAGAGCTTAAACCTGTTTATCATGATGAGGAGTCAAGATGTAGCAAGATATTTCGAGTTTCAACAAGGATTTTAGACGAGGTTATTGAAAAAGAAAGAAGCCCCATGATAGAAGAAGCGGATGCTTTGGCATAGGGAGAATTGAAGAAGTAAAGTCATGAACCTATTAGACAATAAAGAAGCTACAGCCAGAGTCATTAAACTGCTGGCGTAGCTTCTTCCCATTAGGATTATCTTTGATAGGTAGGGCTTTATTTGTCCTGGCTACTCATCATAGACAAATCCTTTTTTCTTGCGCTGCTCTAGTCGTCACATTTACAACTGCAATCCTCACGTCTTTCGATGGAACATTCGTCAACCTGATCTGGGAACAATTGAGGGAAGGAACTGCAAATGCTAGAAATTTGTGGCGATAATTGAACAAAACCAGTTGATAATACACAAAGCTGTACCGGAACAACGATTTTCTTTTCACATGTAACACAGATAGCAATAATTAAATTAGCTTTTAAAGAACCGGTTTGATTATCGGAACAAATATCTCTGGTAGAACTGTTTGTTGCAAGCCTTACATCGCAATTAACATTGCAGAACTCAGTGAATCTTGGTAAGAAAGCGGAATTAATGGTTGAAGGTACACAGATTTCAAAGAAATTGGTAAGTATCAATGGGGAGCAAACTGGTGCGATGTTGACATCTGCACAAAGTGTCATTGTGCTTTCACAATCATGTCTATCGATTACGAGTACATCCATTTCTACAATTACATTTCCTGTTATCCGTATATTCTGAGTACCAAAAGCAGAAGTTCCTCTATCTTCTTCGTCACATTCGTGGGAGTCTGTATAAAGTATTTTTTGAGATGCAGTACCATCAGGGCCTATTACTGTAATAGGTTCTCCGCATTGTTCAACAAAACTAGCTCCTGAAATAGTCGTTTCTGTGCAAACTTTGAGGTTCTTTGGATCATCAATATTTTCTGGATTGAAGTATTTCTTGCATCTTATCTCCAAAACTTTTCGAACGCGATAACCACGTGGAATATTGGGTCTGAAAATTTGGTCTGAAGCTGTTTTTAATCCTTGTAAGTTAAACAATATGGCATCATATACCTTTTGTACAAAAATAGGTTCTGAGACGACATTCCTTAAATTTCCATCGAATCGACACATGGTAGTTGCAGTACAACAGTTATTAGTAGTAACATCAGGGGATATATTGCCGCCGAAGCAACTCATAGATTGACCTCCTTTACTATGATATATATAAATATTCTCATAGGTATTATATTCAACATTGAAATTATGTGTTACAGATGGCTTTGTTTTTTCCTAAACGAATATAAGAGAAGGGAAGCGCATAAAATGTAAAAAAGGTGGGTGTTGAAATGGGTTTTTTAAATATGAACAGTCATTTAATCTACGATAGCAAGGACAATATATATCATTTTTATTTTAAGAATGACGATATCATCTACATCAATGGGGATGATGCGAGCAGAGTAGTTGAAACTTCACTGTTAGAAAAGAATGTACTGCAGATGGACTCCATGATTGATAAAAATGATAATGTACTTGTCCTCTGCAAAACGAAGAGTAGGGAACTCATCTTACATCAAATTGTCGGTACAAATAGCAAGAGGAGGACCTTAGCGGATAATTTGAATGCTGAACTTGATAATTTACATATATTTGGTGAACTGGACGATCTTCATATACTCTATACGCTGCCCAAGGAAAAAAACGAAAATACATATGAGATCATGCATAGTCGTTACAGGGATGGTGACTGGGAAAACAATGCCATCGGGCAATATGCACGGTCCGGACCCCTAAAAAATGAAATGAAATTAATTGAAGACAATGGCAACATGTACTTTTGCTATATAGAATACAAAGACGGAAAGAGCATTTTCACCATGTTGGAATACAAGGATTCCCTGTGGGGTAAAAACGTGGTGACTCTCGAAAAGGTGGAGGAAATCTATTGGTACGATATTTTTAAGGAAGGTAATCTTGTAGAAATAGTCTATGCCTTAAGAGAAAATGAGCAATTCGTCATCTGTTATGAAAACTATGATTATCCCGGCTTAAACATGGGCCATAAACACTATTTGAACAGTCCTTCTAATTCAATGCATCCTTTAATTATCCGGTATAAAGAAGAAAAGTGGGTGTCTTGGATAGAAATGGATTATGTTATAAGCTGCAGAATATTAAGGGGAGGAGCTGATGTAGAAGGAGCCTACAAATGGAAAAAAACAAAGAAGATGGATTACATGATGTACAAATTGTTGCATAATAACAGGGACATCTCTGAAAAACTAAGAATTAAATGCACCAATGTATTTGGGCTATATCCTTCCTATAATCTACTGGGATTAGGGCCTCTTAAAAGGGATTCGGTTGAATATGTAGGTCATGGGAATGGAGAAGGCAGTAGTGTAAAGGAGCAAGTTAATCAAGGAGAATTTTCTACAGGGGGTGAAGTAAGAGCAGCTTTTATTGATAAAAAAAAACATGAAAGCCAAAGTCAAATGAGTGAGGTGAATGAAGCCGGGAAAATAAATGAAACGAAGGTTTCATTAGAGAATAGAGTTTCAGAGTTAGAAGTGAGAGTCAATAGAATAGAGAACTATTTAAGACCAAGATATCAACTGTTACTAAGAAATAGAAAAAACAAATAATTGAAAAGGAGTCGAAAACAATATATAATGGTCTGATAGAACCAAGCAAAGAAGGTGGAGACGATTAGACCATTTATATTGTTTTTGTTAATGAAAAGGATTTCAAAGCTTGGGCATTTTTTAAAGGATAAAAAGCAGCCCTTTTATAAAAAAGCCCTGATTATCTTTGGAATCATCTATTTAATAAATCCAATAGATCTCATACCCTTTCCTGTTTTAGGATTCAGTCTTATCGATGATTTAGTAATTTGGATTGCCATTCTTACTTATCTAGGTGAGAGCTTGGATCGATATGATGATGAAAAAAATGATAAAAGGCCCCAAGATTTATATAAAAACAAGACAATTATTGATACCCTAGACTATGAAGTAAAAACAGATGATGATAAGGAGTAAAAAAAATGAATGATACTATTGGAGAAATACTCATTACCGAAGAAAAAATACTTGCCAGAATCAAAGAATTAGGTAAGGAGATAACCCGTGACTATCAGGATGAAGAAATACTGGTTATTTGCGTTTTAAAGGGCGCTTGTATTTTTATGAGTGATTTGATAAAAAGAATAGAAAGCCCGGTAAAGATTGATTTTATAGCTGTTTCAAGCTATGGCGCTACGACCAAAAGCACCGGAGTTGTCAAGATTATAAAGGATTTGGATCAAAGTATTGAAGGGAAAAATATATTAATAGTTGAAGATATTATCGATACAGGACTTACTCTTCATTATCTATGTGACAATTTGAGATCCCGTAATCCTGCATCGTTGAAGGTTTGCACATTATTGGACAAGCCTGCCAGACGGGAGGTAGAGATGAAATCTGATTACACCGGTTTTGAAGTAGAGAATAAGTTCATCGTAGGTTACGGCCTAGATTATGATGAAAAATATAGAAATTTACCTTATATTACATGCCTCAATGAATAAAATAAATAAAAGTTGTCATACTAGTTTTAAGTTAAATTTCCAAAATTAGGAGGCGACATATTGGACTTTGAAGAGATAAAAAAGAGATTTAAAGAGGCGGATCTAGAGGGAAAAATCGAAATATACACAACGACTACCGGCCTTACAGTTGAGCAATTTCAAGAATTGTTGAGGCATTTCCCCTTACAACATCTTGACAAACTAGAAAGGGCGATGGCATAAAAGGTAATTCTGAGAAAGGATGGCGTGAAATTATAGCCTTCCTTTTTTATTAATTTATATCATATTGTTGAAAAAGAAAGAGCATAACTATATAATGGAATAGAAAATTACTAGAATAGATTAAGAAAGGTTGGGAAGGATATGTCAAATTTTAAAGTACCGATAGGATTATCAAATAAGCATTTGCATTTAAGTCAAGAACATATAGATGTTTTGTTTGGAAAAAATTATGAGTTAACGAGGACAAAAGACCTCAGTCAACCGGGACAATTTGCTTGCGAAGAAAAAGTAGATATTCTAGGACCGAAAGGAACACTCAAAGGCATTCGAGTCTTAGGGCCGGCAAGACCGGAAACCCAAATAGAAATATCTTTAGCCGATGCAAGGGCGTTAGGTCTTAAAGTCCCTGTTAGGGATTCAGGTGATATCGAGGGAACCCCGGGTGCAAAGATTGTAGGTCCTAAGGGTGAAGTTGAATTGGATAAAGGAGTCATCGTTGCCGGTAGACATATACATATGCATACAAAAGACGGCGAGGCATCCGGTTATAAGGACAAAGATATTGTCTGCGTTCAAGTTGATGGAAAAAGAGGGCTGATATTTAACAATGTCCTTATCAGAGTAGGCGATTGCTATTCACTGGAAATGCATCTGGATATTGAAGAAGGAAATGCAGCTATGCTCGACAATGGAGATATAGTAGAAATAATTGGGTAGGTGTTTCTTTTGAGGATAGAAAAATATTTTGACCATACCTTGTTGAAACCGGAGGCCAAGGCTTCGGATATAAAGAAATTGTGTCAGGAAGCGAAAGACTATGGCTTTTATGCTGTATGTGTGAACTCCTCTTATGTAGGGAAAGCTAAGGAATATCTTGGGGACTTTGATGTTAAAATTGCTTCTGTAATAGGCTTTCCTTTAGGGGCCTCGGATACAGAGACAAAAGTATTTGAAACAAGAAATGCTATCAAAAATGGTGCAACAGAGATTGACATGGTTATCAACATAGGTTACTTAAAAGATCGAGATATAGCTTATGTTCAACAGGATATTCATAGTGTGGTGAGGGCTTGTGGAGATAAGGCACTCTTAAAAGTTATCCTAGAAACTGGTCTTTTGTCGGAGGAAGAAATTATATTAGCCTGTCAGGTTGCTAAAGAAGCAGGAGCTGACTTTGTTAAAACATCTACCGGATTCCTAGGAGAAGGAGCCAAGGTGGAGCATATCAAGCTTATGAGGGAAACTGTAGGAGAAAATATGCAGATAAAAGCTTCCGGAGGTATTCGGGATTTAAAGAAAGCCCTGTCTCTTATCGAGGCAGGAGCTAACAGAATCGGAGCTAGTGCTACTGTCAGTATAATGGAGGAATATAAAAACCGGATATAACACAGTAAAGGGGCGAATGCAATGAGTGAAGAAAAGGTATTAGAAGCAAGGAATAAGGCCGGCGGATATTTTAAAGAAGGCTATAATTGCGCAGAATCGATCTTCCATGCCTTTAAAGATGAACTCGAACTAGACGAAAACATGGTAAAAATCTTAACAGGATTTGGAGGCGGGATTGGTCACGCCGGATGTACCTGTGGTGCTTTGGTAGGAAGCATAGGCGTCATAGGATGCTTAAAGGGCAGAACAGACAATGATAACGAAATACGTATTGACTGCTATGATCACACGAAAGAATTTCATGATATTTTCAAGCATGAATTTAAAACAACCTGCTGTAGAGTGTTGAATAAAGGTGATGATTTTGAAAGTAGAGCCCATAATATAAACTGCTTAAAGATTACCGGAAAAACAGGACAGCTTTTAATGGAATTTCTACTGGAAAAGGGATTAATAACGACTTAAATAATGGAATTGAATCAAAAAAATTTTAAAAGGGCGGTTCTTCAAAGAACCGTCTGTTTTGTCCGTTCAAGGCAAGCAAAGTATGTTATAATGGCAATTAGAGATTCAATAACAACACTTGAAATTTAGGGGAGAGTAACATGTCACTTTCAGAGAGTAAAAAAAAGCCTTTAAAAAAAAGATCCTATAAAACCCAAAAAGGAAGTAAGGATCGGCAAGGCGAAAGAACAAGAAAGAATAATCAGGGGAATCAGGGCAATCTCAAGCTTAAAAATGAGGTTAAAGGGATTATTGCCATTGCCATGGGTATTTTTATCGCTGTTACCTTTCATACAGATGCAACAGGATTATTGGGTGAATTCATTTCCAGTTTTCTAAAGGGATGCTTTTCTTCTGTTGCAACCATCTTACCCTATTATCTCATGATATATGGGGTACTGGCCTTTTTGAAAAAATCCAAACGCATTTCACCTTTGTATGCGCTTCTTCTTTTTATCAGCATCTTGATTCTATACTCTTTACGGTATTCAGCAGATTTAAAGGAATACAAGATGTCCGCCGATTTAATTTCAGAATTATACACCCGTGGTCAGCTTCAAGAGG
>CAYSBC010000031.1:0-5101 GCA_964429195.1 uncultured Eubacteriales bacterium
GTAGGTGCTATACAGGAATTCACCAAGTTTACTTGGATTGAATTTTTCAGTTCGCTATCAATTTGTTGCACAAATTGGGCGAGCTGATATATAAAACGCCCCTTGCATAGCAAGGGGCGAACAATCGCGGTACCACCCTAATTACAAAAGTAAATTGTTTTCCTTTTGCATCTCCATACACTTAACGCGTGTTCACGGATACTCTACTTATATAAATGTATAAATGCTCTTTATACTTTAAAGTATCTGCTCCAAAGTGAACTTCAGATTTTCAAGTAATAAGACGCTTTCAGCCTTGACGTCTTTTCTCTTATTTACTTAAAGCCAGGGTTATTTAAAATGCTCCTTGCTTCCAATCTTACTCTCTTTTTCATCGCTATTTTATTCAATTTTTACCACAGTAGAAATCTACAAAGCAAAGATTTGTGATTTCCTTGCCCTTTTGCCCCAAGCTTTGCTTGGCTAGGCAAAATGGACAGCGTAGCAGGCACTTGCCTGCGTAGGAGCTCCAAAGGAGCGTTGTGTCAGTTCGCCATCAATTTGCACAACAAATTGGGGCGAGCTGAGATACAACAATGCTACCATATTGAATATTTATTTGCAAGACATAAATTTTAAATTATTCACCTTTAATGTCTCAATACCCTTAAAAAAATTAGTCAGCTTCTCAGGTCCTGCTAAAGTCTCTTTGCTCACATAAAGAGAACGATTCTCTCGCGTTCTAACGGACCATTTGACAAGTGTAATGAAACCCTCTTCTATTTCAATAGCGGTTATACTGTAAGGATGAACGCAGCTACCCGCGTTAAAATAGGGGGTCGTGCCTACATCTGGAAAAATAGGCCTGTGGGTATGCCCTGAAATGACCATCTTATATTCTTGTTGAGCCCACTGGGACAGACTTCTCTCAACCCTTTCCTTCTTCTTATAGTTCTTTGCCGTACTTGTGGGGTCATTCACCCCTAAAAGCTCTAGAGGTCTCCACAAATTTCTTACTAAAAATCCTGCTAACCTCCATAGCCTATCGTTAATAAAATCCACCTGATGGCCATGTATCAGATAAATAGTATCTCCTGTAGGCTCATAGCGTAATATGAGACCTTCATGGACCTCTAAGCCTTTAAATAGGCAGATTTTCTCTTTCAGACGTTCGTCGACATACTCCGAATACTCCTTCTCAATGAAGGTTTTATTCTCCTTTATTCTGTCATGATTTCCAAATATAAAATAAAGATTCCCTTTTTCATAATACTTACTAAGAAGCTGAAAAACATCACTATGAATATTGATAATCTTAGAAATTTTCTTATTTTCCCACAGCTCATCACCATCGCCGAGCTCTATATAGGTAAAATCTTTTTGATTGTAATACATCAAAGCTGCGTAATAGCTGTTCTTATTTTTTATGAAGGTATCTGCCCAGCTTCCATCACCCCTATGGACATCGCTCATGATGACGATTTTAGAAGTATGGTCAAAGGGAATTTGTTTTGCTGTTTTAAAGAACTTAGACATGTGCTTAAACCCATACAATTTTAAAACCCCTTTTATTTCTTTTCTTCTAAGTATAATATTCATAAGCTGAGATATTGTTAAACCATGTGTCAGGGAGACGCTTGTGTTTGACATTATTTTGTTTGTCACATGGTCCCGCACCCCCGAGTATAGACAGAGTCTCGGATTAGTTGCTTAAACCAGTCCAAGAAAATGTCCGCACCCCCATTTGAGCAAAATTTCGACTTATGTGTGGAAATAATGTATAAAAATACAATTTTGTGCGTATACTTTATGAATATCATGCATAATTCCTTCGAGATTGAAAAAAATCCACACATAAGTCGAAATTTTGCACACGAAACTCCATTTTACCTGAAAGAAGATGGAGAAGGTGGCAAACAAAGCGTCCCCGAGCCACCCCCTGACACGACACGCTTAAAAGGAAAAGAACCAACAGGAGCACTGAGGCTCCCATTGGTTCTTTTTATTTAACTCTGAGGCAGGAGAACTGTCCCTCTGCTTCAGATTAATCCAATCTCTATTGACCAATCCAACTGTTGACTAAGTCTTCGTTTTCATTCATCCACTCTGTAGCAGCTTCAAATTCATCTTGACCATCAGCAATCCTTCCCATGAGGTCACCTAATTGTTGGTCATCTAATTTGAAGTTTGTCAAGAATTCTGCTGCTTCAGGCAGGTCTTCTTCAATGCCTACTCTAGCAATGGTATAAACGTGTTCAACATCGCCAAAGACTTTTTGTGGATCCTCTAGGAATTTAAGATCCCAACGAGCAAATTTCCAATGTGGTGCCCATCCTGTGACAATAACAGGTTCTTCCTTGTCAATGGCTGTTTTTAGAGCGGCAACCATAACCGGATCACTGGCAGATTGTAATTCATAATCAAGTTCATAGGCTGGAATAGCTCTTTCAGTAGCACGCATAATTCCTGCTCCTGCGTCAATTCCCACAATTCTACCATCTACTTGATCTTTAATGCTATTCATTTCTTCTATGCTATCGATTTCTACGTAGGATGGAACAACAAGTCCAATCCTCGCACCCTCATAATTGATACCTAAATTAACAAGGTTATCACCATATTCCTCTATATAGCTTTCATGAGTAACCGGTAACCATGCGTCTAGGAAAGCATCATAATCCCCATTCGCTATGGATGTAAATATAGGCGCTACGTCTGCCATCGTTATTTCGCAAGTATAATCTAACTTTTCTTCAAAAATGGCCTTAGCTAAATTCGTCATGGCCACTCCTTCTGCCCAGTTGACATAGCCAAGTTTAATGTGTTTTTTCGCTCCAACGTCACCTTGATCGCCGTTATCTGTGGTACATCCTCCAAATAAAGCTAAACTCATCACTACTACTAATACCAATGCTAAAATCTTTCCAATCTTCTTTTTCATTTTTGTTTTCTCCCTTCTTCCTTTATTGTTTTTTTAGTTCTCCCCTCTTTCTAGCTTTTTTTATTTATCTTTAACCTTGCCAAGTGATTGTGTAATTCTATCCAACACAATAGCAAGGATAACGACAGCTATTCCACCTTCAAAACCTCTTCCAATTTTTAATTGTGTGATTCCGCTGAGTACCTCGTTACCTAAACCGGTCGCTCCAATCATGGAGGATATGACCACCATGGATAAGGCCAGCATAATGGTTTGGTTAACTCCCGCTAAGATAGTAGGTATCGCCAAAGGTAATTGAACCTTGAAAAGCAATTGGGATGGTGTGGATCCAAAGGATTTAGAGGCTTCTATCACATCTTCCGGAACCTGTCTTATACCTAAATTCGTTAACCTTACAACAGGTGGCATGGCAAATATAACGGTAGCCACTACACCGGGAACTTCCCCTAATCCAAAGAATATAACGGCAGGTATAAGATAGACGAAAGCAGGCATAGTCTGCATAAAGTCCAAGATAGGTCGGACAATCTTATCAACTGTATCCCTTCTCGCTGCCCAGATTCCTAAAGGAATTCCAATGACGAGAGCTATGACAGCTGATGTAATGACCATAGATAAGGTTTGCATGGTTTGAGTCCATAGCTGCATGGCATAAACCAGTAATAACCCTAGAAAGGTAAAGATGGCAACCCCTTTACTAACAAGCTTCAAGGCCAGTAAGGCAAATAGGATGATAATAAGAATAGGTGGAATAAAAAGTAATAAATCTAACAAATTATAGACTAATAATTCAATAAATTTTTTAATCATTTGAAAAAAAGGATCACCGTATTCAGTTAGCCAATCAATAATCTTCTCAAAATAAGGTCCTATGTGAAATACCATTATTCAGATACCTCCTCTCCGTGAATACCTGCCAGTACGGATACCCGTACAATTATGCCCAGAATTCTGTTTTGTTCATCTACCACAACAATTGGGTATTTCGTGGTGATGGCTGTAGGTAATAGTTCAGAAATATGTGCATCCGGCGAGGTGGTCTCTATATCTGTTTTAATGATGCTATCCAAAGAATGGTTGCCCTGTTTTAACAGCTCTGTGGCATCATCGATTGTAACTATGCCACGCAAGGTTCTGTTGGGTCCTGTCACAAAGATACTCGAAATACCATATTGTCTCATCTTATGGACGGCTACTTTTACACCATCCTTAGGGGATACGATAGCTTCCGGATCTTTCATGATTGTTGCTGCTGATACTATTTTTGCTCTATTGACGTCTTGTATAAACGCCTTGACATAATCGTTTGCAGGATGGGTCAGAATTTCCTCAGCTGTGCCAATCTGGACAATCACGCCGTCCTTCATAATAGCTATTTTATCCCCCAGCTTGAGGGCTTCATCTAAATCATGAGTGATAAAAATGATGGTCTTACCCATCTTAGAGTGCAGTTTTAGCAACTCATTTTGCATGTCTTTTCGAATCAAGGGATCCAGTGCGCTAAAAGCCTCGTCCATCAAGAGCACTTCTGGATCTGTTGCTAATGCACGGGCCAGTCCAACCCTTTGTTGCATTCCCCCACTAAGCTCAGAAGGATAGGATTTTTCATAACCTTTCAGTCCTACAAGCTCTAAAACTTGATGTGCTTTTTGGAGGCGTGTGGCTTCATCGATATTCTGAAGTTCCAGTCCATAGGCTGCATTGGATTCTATTGTTCGGTGTGGCAAGAGTGCAAAATTTTGAAAAACCATAGCAAACTTATTTCGGCGAGCCTGTAATAACTGCTCTTTGTTATAGTCGATAATGTTTTCGCCATCAACCCATATTTCTCCACGTGTTGGTTCAATCAATCGATTGAGACATCGGATTAATGTGGATTTTCCACTCCCTGACAAACCCATGACAACAAATATTTCTCCTTCATCGACTTGAAAACTAGCATTGTTAACCCCAATATTATTCCCTGTTTTTTTTAAAATCTCTTCTTTTGTTTCCCCTTGTTCAAGCAATGGAAAAACTTTTTGCGGACTTTGTCCATAAATTTTATACAAATTCTTTACTTCAACTTTAACCATTGTAACAACCTCCTTTGCTTTTGGATGCATAGAATTGTTTTGGCTTCAACCTGGTTAAAAAAAAACAAAATGTTGATTTTATTCTCTAAGATTTCATTCAACATTT
>CAYSBC010000031.1:5201-22419 GCA_964429195.1 uncultured Eubacteriales bacterium
AGCAACTTCCTTGTAGTTTCATGTTGCTTGATATAAAGGTTACAACAGAAGTTTATCAATAATTAGTTTATTATACATAGAAAAGCTTGTCAAACGCCAAGGATGTTTTCCCCATGTTTGTCAAAAGCCATAACTATTGAAATTTTAGTCAATAGAGCTTCTTTATTATTTTTTAAAATTTTTTATTATTTATCCGATTTAAAGAGATTTTTGGCCTTGCCCATATGAATGATTAAAGCAAATAAAGCAGGTTCTTTTTCTTTAATAGCCATGAGCTTTTCATCCAAGGTCACACAATCTTTTGTGATTTCCAAATACCTGTCACAAAACATTTTGTTGTGCCTTTGTACTAATTTGTCTGTTAACTTTGTTCGGGTGAGAGGCTGGGGTGTTTTCCCTTTTCGGAAGGTTAATCGAATAAGATTTTCCTTACATTGAAAGTCATTATCCCCATAACCGGCATTTTTTAACCCTTTAATAAAGGCTTCCTGCATTAATTTTTCCTGAAAATAAATCACGCTATGCATGGTTAAATCCCTTGGCCATGAAAATTCGCCGAGCTTAAAGGCCGTTAGCCACCAATGATAACCCAATCTTACAAAAAGTTGCTCCCCGTCTTTCTCAAGGTAGCAGATCATAAAAAGGCGTTCCGAATCTTCAACGCATTTGAAAACTGCTGTGTTATGGAACAGACTTGGAATATAGACATCGGGTTCTTCTGAATTGTAAACTCCTATTTCACAGCCCGTTGTCATGCCGTATTGTCCCTTCCAGAATTCTATGAGCCATATTCTATGATCATATTGAAAATAAATGGGCTCACAATCGATAATCATGCCGAGGGTTGCGGCTGCTTCATCGTATAGACGTGTGTATCCCATCTCTCTTTGCCATGCATTTTTCCTGGAATAAAAAATATCTTGCTCGGAATCGTAAGCATAGCCGGCGTCCTCTATCAGTTCATAAAGAGTGTCCAGCTCTGCTTCGCGGATTCCTTGACCATCAGGTTTTTTTATGTTTTCTTTTACTACTCTAAAAACAGCCAGGATTCTTTTCCCGAGACTCTTTTTCAGACTATAAATCAAACAAAGGATTACTACGGGAATTGCAAGGATTATCCATCTATATAAAGATATGATTTCAAACATACTATCACTCCAAAGATTAAATACTTTTTATCATAGTATTCAATCCTTGGAAACTGTGTTAACCTACAATTTTAAAGCATCATTCTTTGCCGGAGCATTTCATACATGATGATGGAGGATGCTATTGCAGCATTTAAAGATTCTGTATTGCCAACCATGGGTATCTTGATGATTTCATCCGCTTTTTCATAAAAAAGCGAACTGATACCATTGGCTTCGTTGCCTATAACCAAAGCAATATCCTCTATCATTCGGACCTCGTAATAATATTTTGCCTGCAAAGGTGCCGTGGCTATAATTTTTTTGCCATGCCTTTTTAAAAGGCGAATAGCCAGCTCATCGGATTCTATTTGCATGGTCGGAACCCTGAAGAGTGAACCTGCTGCAGCTCGAACTACCTTAGGTTGAAAAACATCAGCGCTTCCTTTAAGGAGAACAATTCCGTCTATGCCCGATGCATCTGCAGTTCTCAGCATGGTTCCCAGATTACCCGGATCTTGTATCCTATCTAAAACAAGCAGGTTGCTACCTGCCTTTTCCAGAATGCTCGTAAAATTAAATTCAGGTTTTTTGACCACAGCCAAGAGGCCTTGGGGGGTCTTTGTGTCGGAGATATACTCGAAAAGAGAGTCGGAAAGACTGTAAACCGGAATACCCTGATTCAGATTTTCTTCGAGGATATCATAATTTTTTTCGTGATTTAAAAAAGAACGAGAAGCTATGATGTAAAGGATTTTCCCCTTATTCTCCGTGGCCTCTCTTACCAAATTCATTCCCTCAATAACAAACTCATCCTGGGTGTCTCTTGTTTTTTTATTTTTAAGTGACACAACGTTTTTTAATATTTTGTTGCCTTTGGATTCAATATCGATTATCATCATTTTCTTTTCGCTTTCTTATTTGATTTGTAGATTTCTACCGCTCCTAGCTTGCCCAATTTGCATCGCAAATTGTTGGCGAACTGATGCGAGGAAATCACAAATCTTTGATTTGTAGATTTCTACCGCTCCTAGCTTGCCCAGTTTGCATCGCAAATTGTTGGCGAACTGATGCGAGGAAATCACAAATCTTTGATTTGTAGATTTCTACCGCCAATGGTATAATGGTCTTTAATGTTATTATATATAAATACACTCAAGTACTCAAGAAAGGTAATGCTATTATGTCCAATATTCTTCGAGAAAACAAGCGATGGTCCGTCATATTAGGCGCTGTATTACTCCAGTTTTGCTTAGGAGCGCTCTATTCATGGAGTCTCTTTAATAGGCCTTTAATGGAAAAATTCTCTTGGTCAGAGTCTCAGGTTGTCACAACCTATTCTATCACTATATTTATCTTTAGTTTTTCAATGCTCTTAGCAGGGAGATTACATGATAAATACGGTCCGCGGATTGTGGCCACTATAGGAGGCATCCTTTATGGGGTAGGTGTCATGCTCTCATCCATTGCAACAAGCTTATGGGCCCTTTATTTCTATTACGGAATTATTGCCGGTACAGGTGTTGGCTTTGCCTATGTTTGTCCCTTGACAACCTCCGTAAAATGGTTCCCCAATCGCAAAGGTTTTATTACCGGTATCATCGTTGGGTCCTTTGGTCTTGGTTCCTTTCTTTTTAAATCCCTCATTGCCACCCTTATCAGCTCCAAGGGAGTATCAGGTGCTTTCTTTTACCTGGGCATTATTTATATGGCATTAGTTTTAATAGGTGCTCAGTTTTTAAAAACACCGAATGAGGATGACTTGGTTCTTATCCATGAAAAAGATAAGAAATATGAAAAATCCAATACTCTTAAGAAAAATAAGGTTTTCTCTTCAGGGAAAGATTATACTGTTAAAGAAGTTCTACATACCCGCTCAATCTACGTGCTATGGTTTATTTATCTGGTAGGCTGTTTGCCAGGCCTTTTGGTCATCGGAATTGCTTATGATATAGGTATCGATTTAGCTCATCTGACACCCTCTGCCGCTGCTTTTACTGTAACGGTTATTGCATTATTTAATACAGGTGGCAGGTTAATATGGGGGACTATTTCTGATTACATTGGCCGTCCTTTTTCACTTTTACTCATCTTTATCCTATCGGCTTTATCCATGTTTTCATTAGGGATGTTACCACTTAATCCGGTACTGTTTTTTATCCTTATTTCCTGTATTGCCTTTTGTTTTGGTGGTATATTTGCCACGGTACCTCCAACAATTGCTGATTATTTTGGATCTAAAAATTACGGGTCGAATTTCAGCATAGTGGCTCAAGCCTATGGAATAGCAGCCCTCTTAGGCACGACTATCCAAACTCAAACCACAAGTCTTAACTCAACCTTTATGATTGTCAGTTGCATTTCTGTAGTAGGAATTATTTTAGCAGTGATACTGAGAAAAATAACGCCTGGAACTTAACAGCTATTTACAAGCATTTCTGAATGCTCTAATGCCGTGACAGCAGCCAAACAAAAAATGTCAGGGCATTTATTTTTTTAATGAACACCACTGACATTTGATTAACGAGTAAACGATTATTGGTTTTTTGGTCTTAGAAAACTTGGAATTTTTATTTCTTTATCAAATTCCTTAAAGATACTATCAATTTTACTGCTTGCAGCTTCATTTTCGCTGTCTTCCAATTTAATGCGTATTTCTCTTTCTTCTTCACTTTCAAAGCCTGTCGCAATAACTGTTATATAGATTTCATCCTGCATGTCTTCTTTGACGGAGGCTCCAAATATAACAATGGCTTCCGGATCTGCTGATTTTTCAATGAGGTCGGCGGCTTCATTCACTTCTAGCATACCTAAATCGTAGCCACCCATAATATTTAAGAGTATAGCACTGGCTCCGTTGATGGATGTTTCAAGAAGTGGACTTTCGATGGCAGCTTTTACTGCATCAAGCACTCTTGTTTCTCCTGTACCTTTACCTACACCCATATGTGCAATACCTTTGTTGCTCATAATCGTCTTCACGTCGGCAAAGTCTAAGTTGATTAAACCTGCATCGGCAATCAAGTCGGAGATACCTTGTACACCTAATCGCAATACATCGTCAGCCATACGGAAAGCTTCTATCATGGAAGTTTGTTTTTGAGACACCTGTAACAGCTTGTCATTTGGAACGATAACAAGGGAGTCCACATATCTCTTTAAGTAATCTATACCTACTTCGGCATGTTCTCTTCGTTTTTTACCTTCAAAGGTAAAAGGCTTGGTCACAACGCCTACTGTTAATATACCCATTTCTTTAGCAATCTTAGCAATAACCGGTGCGGCCCCGGTTCCCGTTCCGCCGCCCATGCCAGCTGTGATAAAAACCATATCGGCACCCTGCATAATCTTGCTTAATTCTTCTTGACTTTCTTCAGCAGCTTTTTGTCCAACTTCCGGGTCTGCCCCTGCTCCCAGTCCTTTTGTAAGTTTTGAACCTATTTGTATTTTAATTTCAGCTTTGGATGTAAATAATGCTTGATTATCAGTATTTAATGCAATAAATTGCACTCCCTTTAATCCCGCTTCAATCATTCGATTAATGGCATTATTGCCTCCGCCGCCTACACCTATTACCTTAATCTGAGCAAACTGCTCTATATCGACATCGAACTCAAACATAAGAACCTCCTAATTCAACAATATATTTATTATAGCATATCTACCTTAAATTTTGTATATTTGTCCACTCTAAATATTAAAATATTTTTTCAGCAACAATCGCCTGATAGTGGCTAAATTCTCAAATATTCTGCCGCCAAACACAAAAATAGAAGCATAATAGAGAGGTATTCCCATCTTATCTCCAATAAATGCTAATCCGGCTGCCATTAATGTATTCGCAAGAAAGCCTGATACAAAGATGGCCGTCTTAAATTTTTGTTCCATGTTTGCTCTTACTGCACCGAAGATGGAGTCAAGTGACCCAAGTATGGCGATGGATATATAAAATGAATATTGTGCCGGATAAAAATTGGGTAAAAACAAACCTGCAATGACTCCAACAACTAACCCCACAAACACTATTAACATTATCGTAATTCTCCTTCCCTTGCTGCTGCCTTTACGTATTTAAATTCGATACTTTCCTCATGTTTATTGATCTTTAAATGAATGACCTTATCTACATTGACTATGAGTCCATAGGTCAATAATAATTCTCCATAGCCGCCGGGTGACATGATAGCAGCCTCCATCATATTAGGATTCCCAATAGCCTTTATGAAGAAGGGCTGGGCAAAAAACTGATTATTTATGCGTATGGAATGCCCTGAGCAATTGATTTCAGTTGTGTTTATTACCCTCTGTCCATTAATGGATATGGCTTCTGCTCCAGCTATTCTTAATTCATTGATAATCTTTAAAATATCCACATCGTGAACAATGATATCAAGAGGATCCTCGCCGGGATATAACTCTCTCGTTCCATCATCAAGCACGATGATAATGCCATCACCATATACGTCGGTGACACCACTTATCATCTTTAATTCAGCTAATTCTTTTTCAGCTGATTTCACTATTTCTTCACTTTTTTCAGGTGACTCCATGTATTTTTTCAGTTGTTCCTCTTTATCTTGAATGGAGGTCCTTATACTGTCATTTTCTTTTTCTTGATTGTCAATGGAAATTTTATAATCCTGAAGAGTTTTAGGGGACACATACAAAAACGATCCCGTAATAACCCTGGATTGTATTGTTATTAAAAGGCCTATCAGTACACACAATAAAAATAGGAGAAGTTTTCTTATTTTCATTCTACATCACCATTCCCGCTATCAAATTCATCTTTCCTATTGCTCTATGGGTACAGCATATCTAAATTTAATGATTTCATTATATCTTGGGACGATGATTTCATCTCTTTTTTCAATCTTCACTTGCAAATCATATTTTGATCGCATCTGGTCGACGATGCCAAAACGAATATTCAGGGTAGCGTCCAGCGTGTCCGGATTGCCGATGGCCCGAATGACAAAAGGCGGTGCCGTCGGTACCGAATTAATATTAACATTGGATCCTGCCAAAGAGATTTCTGTTACACTCATATACCGCTGACCATTGATGGATATCGCTTCCGCCCCTGCATCATTGAGTTTATTAATCAACATCAAGAGTAAGGAATAGTTATACATAATGGTGCTTTCACCATATTCCGAGCTGGCTTCAGTAGGGGGATCCTGGATTGTAACAATAACCCCGGGACCTTTGACATCTCTCATGCCGGATATCGTCTTATATTTGTCCAGTTCATTAACGACATTCCTGATTAAAACATCTTCTTTAGCCTCCGCATCTTGAATTTCTTTGATTTTAGCTTCAAGAGATGTATATTCTTCCATCAAAATTTCTCTTTCACTCTTCAGCTTTGCAAGTTCGGCAGCCAGGCTTTGAGCCTTTTGAATAGGAATCAAACTACCTTCTACTATGTTTCCATCTAAAGAGTATATTTGGACAGTAATTGTAAGCCCTATAAAGGCAGCAACTATGGCCACGATAATCTGTCCGCTTGCTATTTTTTTCATCTTTATCCCCTCTCCTAGCAAATCTCACGATTCACCCCAAAACCGTCTACTATACTTTATTCTAAAGGGCTGTACGAGTAATACCCATTTCCTCTGATATGGATTGTCCCTCTTTTTACACCACGCTTGTGAAGATCGTACAAGATATCCCTTAATGCATCCATACTTTCCAGTAATACATCAACTTCACCTTTACAGGTTAAGTTATCTGATATATATAATACCATTTCTTGACCTTTTATGCCCACATTCTTAAAAAATAAATTATTTTTATTCATACCTTGTATGACTTTTAAAACCGGATAGAGCTCGTCCTCTTCCTTGACCTGGATTTTGTCTCCAACAGTAAAATCGATGATTGTAAAGCCGTCTAAAATGCTGTATTCCGGTAGAGTATCTGCAATTCTTAAGGCATAACCTTCTTCATCTATAATCAGCCACTTGCCCATAAATTCGATGCAAGCAGATTCTTTTCTTTCCACAATCTGGATGACCAGTTTATCTGGTAATTTTCTATCAATGGTCACGCCTTTTATGTAGGGATCATTCAAGAGGTTATCGCGAACCTCACTCAGCTTTACTTTAAACTGGTTGGTTCCATATTGGACCTTCGTCTTTTCAATGATGTCTGTTTCACTGTAAAAACTATTGTTTTCAACCAGTATAAAGCCAATATTGAAGAACCCGGAAAATAAAAATAAATACAGTCCGCCACCTATAACTAAGATCAATCCAATACCCCATATGAAGTTTTTTTTCTTTGGTTGTTCATATCTTCTAGTCATATGTAATATCCTCTTTTTTTTAATCTGTCACGAAAATACTATCAAAACAACTATCTGTATTTGTATCATTCTACCCCGTATTCAGTTTTTAAAGTTGCTTCAATTATTATTCTTGCTTTTTCCTAACAATCTGAGCTCCTATCTGAGTTAATTGTTCTTCAAGCTTATCATAACCTCTATCAATATGATAAATATTTTTTACAATTGTATTTCCTTGTGCTGCCAAGCCTGCTAAAACCAAAGCGGCTCCCCCTCTTAAATCCTTTGCATTAACTACCGCACCATGGAGTTTTTCTACACCTGTAATCACTGCAACTCTTCCCTCAACCTTTATCTTCGCTCCCATTCTGGCTATTTCATCGACCACCTTAAACCGATTCTCAAAGATTGTCTCACTGATCATAGCTGTACCTTCAGCTGTTGCCATCAATACAAGAAATTGGGATTGCATATCTGTAGGAAATCCAGGATAAGGTAAAGTCCTTATCATTTCAACACTTTGTATGCGCTCGGGGCTCTTTAGATAAATGGCATCTTCTTCTTCCCTGATCAAACATCCCGCTTCAGCAAATTTAGATAGGATAATACCTAGATGCTCGGGTACAACATTCTTAATGAAAACCTCGCCACCTGTAATCGCTGCTGCTGCTAATATTGTTCCTGCACAAATTCTATCCGGTATGACTGTATGATGAGCTTCATGTAAGGATTCCACGCCGTAAATCGTAATTTCACTTGTACCTGCTCCTGTTACTTTTGCCCCCATCTCATTTAAAAAGTTTTGCAAATCCACGATTTCAGGTTCCTTAGCCGCATTTTTCACGCGGGTGACGCCCTCTGCCTTAACTGCAAGAAGCATGGCATTTTCTGTCGCACCTACACTTGGAAAGTCCAATTGGATTGTTGCCCCTTTAAGCTTTTCAACACTGCATTTTAAATGCCCGTATCCTTCTTCAATGTGAACTCCCAATTGTTTCAACACTTTCAAATGCAAATCGATTGGCCTTGGGCCGATTTCACAGCCTCCGGGATAAGTCACATCGACTCTGCCACATCGGGTTAACATAGGACCTAGCAAAAAAACAGAAGAACGCATTTCACTAACCAATTTATCAGGAATAATATAGGTATCCAATAACTTTGAATCGACGGCAATGACATTATCCGTAAATTCAGTCTTACACCCTATTGCTTTGAGAATTTTAAGCATTGTTTCTACATCTTTTAAATTAGGGCAATCTTTGATGACATTCATATTGCCATTCATAATTGTGGCTGCTAAAATTGGAAGGAGTGAATTTTTAGCTCCACTTATTGTCGTCTCACCTGATAATCTTTTCCCTCCGGCTATATGATATTCATACACTTTTAATAACACCTCCATAAAAGATGGTATTTTCTCATAAAATACCAGCTATAAAATATACTATGCATAGAATGCAAAAAGGTGTTATTGGCTAAAACTTGATATTTTCTAATATAATGTTTTCTGCCTCAACAGATTTCATCCTCTCACTGCATTTTCCCATTTCCAATAAGATGTCCCTTGAATTGATGAGCTTAAAGATAATATTGATGATAGTCTCTTCTTTCAAATCCTTGTCCTCTATAATATAGGCTGCCCCATGGTCAGCTACTACCTTGGCATTGTAATATTGATGATTCCCTGTTACATGGGGAGACGGTATGAGAATAGATGGTTTGCCTGCTGCATTGATTTCAGCGATGGTAATAGCTCCGGCTCTGCTGATGACTAAATCACTGGCATACATATAATCCACCATGTTGTCCGCATAATCCAATATTTTGATATTCTGTCCTAATTCTATGCCCTTGCCTTCTATTTTCTCCATAAAATCCTTATAGTGAATTTTCCCTGTGATAAAGAATAAATGAATATCTTCTATCTTGTTTAAAATTTCAATGACTCCCAGCATAGCCTCATTTATTTTTTCGGCTCCCCTGCTGCCGCCAAAGCATACAATGGTAAAGCCATCCCCTGATCTTTTCAGGTTAGCATTGGCTTTTTCCCTGCTATAACCGATAAACTCTTTTCGTAAAGGGTTGCCTGTAAAGACTATCTTGTCTTGATTCTTAAAATACTTTCTTGAAGCATCAAAGCTGATGAAAATTTTATCTACAAACCGCGCGAGTATCTTGTTCGTCACTCCCGGAAAGGCATTTTGTTCATGGATATAGGTCTTTATATTTTTTCTTGAGGCAGCAAAAACAACAGGTCCACATACATAGCCACCTGTTCCTATCACCACATCAGGATTAAATTCCTTGATGACTTTATTCGCTTCCGCTAAACCCTTCATGGCCTTTTGCAAGGTTCCCAGGTTTCTCCATATCTTCTTTCTATAGAAACCTTTCACTGAAATATTTTGGATAGGGTAACCGCTTCTTGGAACAATATCGTTTTCCAAGCCTTGCTTTGTTCCAACGAAGAGGATTTCCGCATCCTTATAGACACTTTTTATTTTATCTGCAATAGCGATAGCAGGATAGATATGTCCTCCGGTTCCGCCACCGGTCATGATTACTTTCATGTTTTTTCTCCTATTGTTCATTCGATATGTTGTATTTGGATATATTCAAGAGTATACCGATAGAAGCCATAAATATAGCCAATGAGTTACCGCCCCAACTGATAAAAGGTAAGGCTATACCTGTTGGTGGCATGGAAGAGGTTGCTACAGCAATATTAATGACAACTTGGATGGCGATCATCGCCGTTATACCGGAGGCTAGCAAGCTTCCAAAGAGATCCGGTGCATTCATGGCAATATGGATGCCTCTCCATATAAGGATGATGAAAAGTATAATTAATACGGCGCATCCTATGAATCCAAGCTCTTCACCGATGATAGCAAAAATGAAGTCATTTTGAGGCTCCGGTAAATACAATGTTTTTTGTATGCTCTTCCCCAGTCCCACGCCAAAGAGTCCACCTGAGCCTAAGGCTAGGAGTGACTGGATGACCTGATAACCCGTATCCATGGGATCCGCAAAGGGATCTAGAAAGCTTGTGAGTCTCTTTAGACGATAAGGCTCCACAACAATCATGGCCACAATGCCGATAACACCAAGGAGACCAATTCCAAAGAAATGGGAATACTTCATTCCCCCCACAAACATCATGGCTATGATGATGGTGCTGACTGTTATAGCCGTACTAAGATTGGGCTGGAGGATAATTAAGGTAAAATAGGTTCCCACAACCAAGAGTAAAGGTATTACCCCTCGAAACAAGCTTTTAATTTTACTTGGATCCCTATCTAAAAAATAGGCTGTGAAAATAATAGCACAAACCTTCGCTATTTCTCCCGGCATAATCGTAATTTTACCGACGCCAATCCACCTGGTAGCATAGTTGATTGTGACTCCTAAAGGTGTAAAAACCAAGCCTAGGAGTACAATGCTGACTATAAATAAAAGAGGCGCCAGCTTTTTGTATATTCTATAATTGATCTGGGAGGTAACAAACATACCCACAAATCCAATAGCCGCCCAGGCTATATTGCGCACTACAAAATAATATGCATCCCCTCTTCTGACCAATGCATAATAATAGCTTGAACTAAAGACCATAATTATTCCGATAATTACCAGGATGGTGACTATGAAAAACAGCGGAAAATCGCTAGACCTTTTCTTCGCCATGATGAGTCCTCCCTATTTGCATGACATGATTTTTAAAATCCTTACCGCGGACTTCGTAGTTAGGATACATATCCCAGCTGGCGCAGGCAGGAGATAAGAGTATCGTATAGCCCGGTTTTGCCAGCCTAAAGGCTTCTTCAACACATTCCTTCATACTGTTTTTAATGCTGATGGCATAGAATCCCTTGTTTTCAGCTGTTCTTTTTATTTTTTCTGCTGTTTCCCCCAATAAAACCATATGCTTTATTTTATCATGAAATGCATCGATTAATGCATTAAAATCACTTCCCTTATCCATTCCGCCTGCGATGAGCACCACATCCTTTTCCATGCTTTCAATGGCTTTAATGGATGAATCCGGATTTGTTCCTTTGGAATCGTTGATAAAGCGAACACCTTGTATCGTGTCCACATATTCCAAACGATGCTCTACACTGTTAAAGCTCTCAAGGGTTTCCTTGATGATAGGGATTTCAATATGCGATAAAATGGCTATGCAAGTAGCAGCCATGGCATTTTCCAGGTTATGCAGTCCAGGTAGCTTTATATTTTTTACCGGGCATATAAGGCTTTCCGTCTCACCTTTATCACCAAGGCTTAACCCCCTTATCATGAGATTCCCATCCTTGACAAAACAGCCTTTTTCCAAAACAGTTCTTCTGCTGAAGGGGATAATCTGGGATTTTGCCCTTTGGGCAACCTGATAAGCCAAAGCATCATCATAGTTGACCACAAGATAATCGGTTTTAGTTTGATTCATGAAGATTCTAGCCTTTGCATCCATGTAGTTCTCCATGGTTTTATGCCTGTTCAGGTGATCTTCGGTAATATTGAGTAGGGCCGCTATATGGGGTTTGAAATCTTGAATTGTTTCTAACTGAAAACTGCTGATTTCAGTAATCATGTAACCTTCCTCTGACACCTGCCCTGCTTTAGAAACAGCAACCGTTCCAATATTGCCCACTACAAAATGCTCTAACTCAGCTTTCTTAAAGATTGCACCGGTTAAAGCTGTTGTCGTCGTTTTTCCGTTTGTTCCCGTTATTCCAATAAATTGCCCTCGGCAAAGCTTATAAGCCAATTCTAATTCACCGGTAATTTCGATTCCCTTTTCTTTCGCTCTTTGAACAAGCCCACTATCTAAAGGGACACCAGGGCTCATGATGATCCGGTCCAAAAAAGAGATATCCTCCGGTTCTTTCCCAAAAAACAGTGGTATGCGGTTCTCTTCCGCTTTGCTTACGATTTTCTGATCTATTGCATCTTGTGTTTTACTATCATAAAGATAGACTTCTGCACTTAAAGATAAGAGTACATCCATAAGAGCTGCCCCCGATTTGCCCATCCCTACTATCATTATTTTTTTCTGTTTTATCTCCATTCCACTTCACCACCTACGCTATCAAAATTATTCTGCCCAGGATACAAAGTAATAATGTGGCTATCCAAAAGACAGCAACCACTTTCGTTTCCTTCCATCCTAACAATTCAAAATGATGATGTATAGGACTCATTCTAAATATCCTTTTGCCCGTGAGTTTAAAACTGATGACTTGTAGTATGACCGACAAGGCCTCTAAAAAGTAGATGCCTCCTACAATGATAATGATTAATGTAAGATTCATAATAATAGCAACTCCGGCAATGGCTCCCCCCAAAGCCATGGACCCTGTATCACCCATAAATATTTTCGCAGGATGAACATTAAAGTTTAGGAAGCCAAGACAGGCTCCGGTAATGGCTGCACAAAATATGGCTGTGCTTACAAAACCAAAATCTGCTGCTGTAATACTGAAAAAGAGTGCAATCAAAAGAGTAACACCTGTGGCTAAGCCATCTAATCCATCTGTTAAGTTAACACTGTTAACCATGGCGATAACAAAAAAAGCAATGAAAGGAACATAAAAAATGCCAAAATCGATATAGGTGTCTGCAAGTGGGATATATACATTTGTACCAAATGCGGATACTTTGGCCTGATAGATGGCAATAATGCCTGCAAAGAGCATTTGAAAAAGTATTTTCTGATAGGCCCGTAAGCCTAAATTTCTCTTGAGGACAACCTTAATAAAATCATCAGCAAAACCTAAGGCTCCAAAGGATACCAAAGAAAAAATAAGAATCATCAAATCTGTATCCATATTCCAGATGCTCGTAACAAGGACAGCTATGATAATCATGACGCCGCCCATAGTAGGTGTGCCTGATTTGATCCAATGGCTTTTAGGACCCTCTTCTCTTATGCTCTGCCCCGCTTTCAGTCTTTTTAACAGGGGTATAAAAAGAGGCCCTAAAGCTAATGTGATAACAAATGAAATAACGATAATCGTAATAAGCTGTATGTGTTGTTGCATGATGTCACCTCTCCAGTATAGAGTCAATGATGGTCTCCATCTTCATGCTTCTTGACCCTTTGACTAATAGGATATCTTCATCAGAAAGTATGTTTTTTAGTGCTTTTAGCAATTCATCCTTGGATTCATAATGAAATACCTTCGTCTTTTTATTGAAACGAGCTGCTGCTTCGCTCATGTATCTTGCATTTTCACCAAGAGTCATCATGATATCAATGCCTTTTGCAGTGGCATATTCTCCAATCTTCTCATGATACTCTTTCGCATAGCTCCCCATCTCCAGCATATCCGAAAGGATAGCAATATGTCTCTTGCCTTCCATTGAGGCCAGAGTATCGATGGCAGCTTTCATGGAATCAGGGCTGGCATTATAAGCATCATTAATGACTTTGATTCCGTTTTTTCCTTTTTCTATGGTTAAACGCATGTTGTAGCCTTTGAAATCTTGAAGGGCTTTTATGCCTTTATCCAACTCAAGCCCCAAGGAGTACCCACAGGCTAAGGCCAGCATCGCATTATGCGCATTGTGGATTCCCGGAACTCTTAATAGAATATCTTTTGTATTATTGCACATTTGAGCTGAAAATGCTATTCCCTTTTCTCCAAAATCCTCTACTTTTTTTATGGTAAATAAAAGATCCGCTTTGGTCTCTTCACTGCCTATTCGCAAGAGTTTGTACCCCAGATTTTCTTCAGAGAGGGTTCTAAGACAGCTGTCATCGTTGTTAATGATTAAGATACTCTCTTTGGTAAAATAGTGTGTTATCTCCATCTTTGCTTTCATTATATTCTCTCTTGAACCTAGGTTTTCTATGTGAGATAGACCAATATTGGTAATCATTGCTATATCCGGTTTGACAATGGATGCCAAAAGCTGAATTTCACCTAAATTGTTCATACCCATTTCAAAAACAGCAATATCATGTTCTTCTTCTATGTTAAAAACACTCAAAGGCAGTCCAATATGATTATTGAAATTGCCTAAGGTTTTCACGACCTTGAATTGAGTTTCCAAAACAGTTGCCAACATTTCTTTTGTTGTTGTTTTTCCTGTACTCCCTGTGATAGCTACTTTTTTAATGTTAAAGGTTGATAGATAATATTTTGCCAGCTCTTGCAAGGCAACAAGTGTATCCTTAACCAAAATAACAGGCACATCACATGCTTCTACTTTTTTATGAGCTATGATGGCGTGGGCACCCTTTTCGCAGGCTGTTTTGATAAAATCATGTCCATCGAAGCTTTGGCCTTCAATGGCAACGAAAAGGTTTCCCTTTTCTATTTTTCTGGAATCAATTGAAACGCCTTTGATTTTACTATTATGAAGTTCCAAGCTCGGCACACCAGGCTTAAGGCTTCCTTCCAGGAGGTCTCCACCTACAGCTTGGATGATTTGTCCTATGTTCAATTCTTTCAAAGATTTTCCTCCTATCCCAGCTCCGCTATTCTTTTGGCAGCTTCTTCTCTGTCATCAAAGTGGAAGGTTTGGTCACCTATAATTTGATAAGTCTCATGTCCCTTTCCTGCAATCAATAGGGTGTCATCTTTTTGATATAAGTCAATAGCCCTTTTAATGGCCCGACGTCGATCCTCTATAATCTCATAGGGGCAATTTGTATGCTTGATTCCTTCTTCAACATGTTTTATGATTCTTAAGGGATCTTCACTTCTTGGATTATCACTGGTTATAATACAATAGTCCGATAATTCTCCGGCTATTTTCCCCATCATACTTCTCTTGCTGTTATCTCTATCTCCACCACAACCAAAGACAGTGAGGATGCGCCCTTTCTTGAAATCCATGATAGTGTGAAGCACCTTTTCCAAAGAGTCAGGTGTATGGGCATAATCCACGATAACATTGTAGCCTTTCCCATTTTTGACAGGCTCAAATCTTCCCGGAACCGGAGTTACATTTTTTAGAATACCTTGGATAATTTCCATTTCTATGCCACTCTCATGGCAAAAAGCAATGACTGCAAGTGCATTATAGATAGAAAACTTACCCGGTATCGGAATACTGAAGCCCTCGATAATCTCTCCTTTGCAGTTGATGTCAAAGGTGGCTCCAAGGGAAGTCATTTTTAAATGGATAGCCCTGTAATCGGCGGCTTTATCAATACCATAAGAAATGGCTCTAGCCTTTAGGGATTGCACCTCATCTAGCAGTATCTGTCCGTAAGGATCATCGCTATTGATAATATTAGCTTCCTTGCTCTTGTAAAACAATGTTTTCTTGACATTAAAATAATCATCTAAATCCCCATGAAAATCCAGATGATCTACTGTCAGGTTCGTAAATATGCAATAATCAAAATCAATACTATCCACTCTTTTTAAAGCTAAGGCATGAGAAGAAACCTCCATAGAACACCATTTTATATTTTTCTCAATCATCTCTTTGAACATACGATGAAGTTCAAAGGATTCAGGCGTTGTGTTGGAGGAGTCGTATTCTTTATCTGCAATTTTGTAGGAGATTGTCCCAAGCAGCGCAGTTTCATGTCCTAATTTTCTTAAGATTTCATAAACGAGATGGGTGATAGTTGTTTTGCCATTGGTACCGGTTACCCCTAGGATATGCAAGTTTTTTGTCGGATGTCCGAAAAAATTGTCAGAAGCCTTCGATAACAATTTCCGAGAGTCCTTTGTTTTAATGATAGCCACATCATCGGAAATTTGAAGAGCATCCCAATTCATGTCCTGTTCATAAACGACAGCCTTCGCACCTTTTTCAATAGCAGCCTTGATATAACGATGCCCGTCTGTTTTATAGCCACTTATGGCAATAAACATGCTGTTTTTCTCAGCTTTTCTGGAATCATAAGCTATTTTATTGATTTCTAAATCGTGATACCTTTCGTCAACCTGGGCATCCGTTCCTTTTAAAATATTTTCTAGTTTCATCTTCGTCTCCATCTTTATTTCTGGTATAAGAATATGGTTCCATTTTTTATAACGAGTTCTCCTGCTTTAGGATATTGTTCTTCAACTTGGAAATCCATTAATGACGCCTCTTCAGGTATCACCTCATATTTAAGCTGAGCCTTTTCTAAAATAGTTCGTGCCTCGCTAAAAGGCATATGTGTTATATTCGGTACTTCAATATACTTTTCCTTTAAAGACTTGAGCTCTTCTGCAGAATAGGAAGTTTCAACATTGAGATATCGCAAGGTTTCCGTCAATATTTCCTTGGCTGCAGGCGCTGCTGTCTGGCTTCCGAATCGAACGCCTTGGGGCTCATCTACAACCACCAGGAGGGCAACCTGCGGGTCATCCATAGGTGCCATAGAAATAAAGGAAGAGTATACTTTACCATCCACATATCTTCCATCGATGACTTTATCTGCCGTACCCGTTTTTCCCCCTACCCGATAACCGGGGATATGAGCTGACGAACCGGAGCCTTCTGTGACAACAGATTCCATGATCATACGCATTTCATCGGCAGTTTCCTTGGAGATAACCTGCCTTACTGTTACCGGTTCATAGCGATGAATCACATTACCGTCATCATCCACTAATTCATTAACTATTCGCGGCTCCATTAAAATACCATCGTTACCTATGGCACAAATAGCTGTGAGCAATTGAATAGGCGTGATGGAAATACCCTGTCCATAGGATATTGTAGCAAGCTCTACCGGACCTATATTATTTTTATTCTGAATAATAGGATTGCTTTCACCCGGTAAATCAACATTCGTTTTTTCCATAATCCCAAAATTTTTGAGATATTCATAATAAGTATCGAGACCTGT
>CAYSBC010000032.1:0-812 GCA_964429195.1 uncultured Eubacteriales bacterium
TAAAAATCCACTTATTGAAGTCAATGGCGTTTTCAATTCATGAGAAACATTGGCCACAAAATCTTTTCTCATGTTTTCAAGCCTATGAATTTGAGTAATATCTTCAATGATGGCCAAGAAGCCTATAATGCTTCCATCCCCTTCACTGGTTATGAGGCTGGTATGAATTCTCAAAATATTGTTATTCATCTCCACTTCAAGCTCCCCAAGATATTTGTCACGAAGAATCTTTTCAAAAGCTTCCTGCAATTTATTATTGCGAATAGCCTTTAACATATAAAGACCAATGACATCCCTGTCAACTTTGAAAAGTTCTTTTGCAGCTTGATTGATCATGATTATTCTATAATTCTTATCAACAGCAATTATTCCATCTTTCATACTGAATAATGTAGAAGTTAATTTGCTATTATTTTCTTCTAAAGCTTCCATTGCTTCATCGAGCTTCTCACTCATATCATTGAGTGTCCCAGCCAGATTCCCTATCTCCCCATCAGCATGAATATAAGCTCTCTCTTTATAATTACCCTTTGCTATCTCGGATGCAAATTGAGTTAATACCTTTATTGGTCGTATAACTCTCTTCGTATAACAAACACCTAGAATGAAGGTTAAGATAAAACCAATGAAGGATGCAAGCAAGACGGATAGCAAGATTTCTCTATTTAATTCTTCAATCTCATGCAGTGGAGCTGATATCCTGGTAAAACCAGCCATTTCTCCATCTCGGTAAAAAGGCAAAGCGATATACATGTAATCAATACCTGTAGTAGTACTCTGACGAATGGAACGCCCCGGGTTGTTTTTTTTAG
>CAYSBC010000032.1:822-21878 GCA_964429195.1 uncultured Eubacteriales bacterium
TTTATCTCCTGACGGGATATATGGTTCTCTAAATCCTTTAATTTATCAGCGTCTATGCTCGAATCTCCTAATACTATTCCATCTTTGTCCACAATAGTAATTCGATCATTTATTCCTAAACCAAGCGTGACCACCATCTCTTGAAAATCAAAATCTCCAATATTTAAATTGTTTGCCTCAATGAAGTTATTAATCAATTTAACTTCCTTGACCAAGCTTTCTTCTATTGTTCTCTCGTAATCATCACGAAAAAATTGATAGGACATAACACTGGTTATGCCGATACTACAACATAATAAAACGACTACAAACAATAAGATTTTTTTCTTCATAGGCATTCACTCATTTCATTTTATATCCAACCCCCCGTATAGTTTCTATGTATACGGAGTCATCATCTTGTATCTTCTTTCTCAAATATCGAATATGAACATCCACTGTTCTCGTTTCACCAATATAATCATAACCCCATATGGTGTTCAAAAGATGCTCACGAGTTAACACGATTCCTCTGTTTTGAGCTAATACCTTTAATAGCTCAAATTCTTTAAAAGTCAAATCGATTTTTTCGCCATTGCATAAAACTTCGTGTCTTTCTACATCAATAACAAGATCCTTAATTTTTATAATGTTTGAATTATTCTCTTTTCTTTCATATCTTCTTGTTACAGCCCTTACTCTTGCTAACAATTCTCTTACACTAAATGGCTTGGTTATATAATCATCTGCACCTAATTCCAATCCCAATATCTTGTCAATTTCTTCTGACTTTGCAGTAAGCATAATAATCGGCGTGCTGACATTGTATTCATTTCTAAACTTTTTACAAAGATCTATTCCACTGATTTTAGGTAACATGATATCAAGCAATATTAAATCGTATTGGCTTGTTAAAATGGCATCGATGGCCTTTTCCCCATCATTGACTGTCTTAACATCATACCCATTTTCAATTAAATTGTATTCCAAAAGTTCAAGAATATGAACTTCATCATCTATGACCAATATTTTTAATTTTTCCATGTCTTATACCTTCGAATCATTGATTAGTTTCTCCAATTCAGCTATAAACGTATTGATGTCTTTAAACTGCCTGTATACAGATGCAAATCGAACGTAGGCAACCTCATCAATTTTCTTTAGATGCTCCATAATAACTTCACCAATTATGCCGCTATCGATTTCTTTTTCCATCCTATTGCTAAGGCCTTTTTCAATATCATCCACAATCTCATTCATTTTCTGCAAAGATACAGGTCTCTTTTCGCAGGCTTTTATGATACCATTCAGCACTTTATTTCTATCAAATACTTCCCGAGTTCCATTTTTCTTAATGACAATCATAGGTATTTCTTCAAATTTTTCGTAAGTTGTAAACCTCTTTTTGCATTGATCACATTCACGTCTTCTTCGTATAGCATGTCCCTCTTCTGTCGGCCTTGAATCAATGACTTTGGTGTCAATAGTATCGCAGTATGGACACTTCATGGCAAATCCTCCTATGTATTCATTTTAACCCATTATATTTTATAATAAGTTTTTTGTCTACCTTATGGAATTCCAAGTGCCAAAGCTTATGATGTATTTCAGATTATTTGAATATTCCATACTCCATTATAAGAATTCCTCCCTTGCTTCAAGCTTTTCATCATCATTGTCTGTTGAAGTATACATGTTCTTAACTTCTACTAATATGACATCTTCCCCTATTCTTTTAATATCATTCCACTTCACTACGTATTCATTTTCTCTAGAAAAAAAGTTAAAAAAACCACTTTGAACGGGTATAATAATAGCTTCTATCCGTCCCTTTTCCAAATTTATTTCTATATCCGATACATAACCTAGGCTTTTACCATCATATATATTGATAATTTCTTTATTTCTTAAATCTTCAGTGCTAATCATTTGCATTTCCTCCCCTTTTTATTATAGTTAATCTTATGCTTTCCATCTTTGAAATAATACTTTTTAAGAAGAGAAATGAATAAATAATAATAAAAAAAGAGGGGTGATATGAACATTCCATATACTCACACCTCTAAGATTTTTAAAATCATTCTCATTGTTATGCTAATTTTTCTTTTGCAACTTTTACTATTTGTGAAAAGCCTTCTGCATCATGGACTGCCATGTCTGCTAGCATTTTTCTGTTGACTTCTATGCCTGCAAGCTTTAATCCATTAATAAGCTTGCTATAAGAAATATCATTCATTCTGGCAGCTGCATTTATTCTTGCAATCCATAATCTTCTATATTCTCTCTTCTTAAGCTTTCTGCCAACGAATGCAGAACGAAGGGATCTCATAACTGCAGGGTTAGCAGCTCTAAATACTTTGCTCTTTAATCCGTAAAATCCTTTAGATAGCTTTAATACTTTCCTATGTTTTTTCTTAGCATTCATTGCTTTTTTTACTCTTGCCATTATCTTTCCTCCTAAAGCTTAATTAGATACCTAAAGCCCTTCTTATTCTTTTAACATCTGCACTTGACACGCTACCTAATTTTCTAAGATTTCTTTTTCTCTTATGTGATTTTTTTGTAAGTATATGACTTGTAAAAGCTTTTGCTCTTTTTAGCGTGCCGCCTTTTCTCGCTTTGATACGTTTAGCTGCGCCTCTGTGTGTTTTCATTTTAGGCATAATTTTTTCCTCCTATATTAGTTCTTTGGTGCCAAAATCATAATCATATTCCGACCTTCAAGTACTGGCTTCTTCTCCACTGCACCCATTTCCCCAATTAACTCCGAAAATTGACCCATTATTTCATATCCGGATTTGATAAAACCCATTTCTCTTCCTCTGAATCGCAATGTAACTTTTACCTTATCACCATTTTTAAGGAATTTATTAGCATTTGTAGCTTTTACATTTAAATCATGAGATTCAATGTTCGGACTCAAACGTATTTCCTTTATGGTCATTATTTTTTGTTTTTTCTTTGCTTCCTTTTCTTTCTTCTGCAATTCATATCTGTATTTTCCATAGTCAAGAATTTTGCAAACGGGTGGATTTGCAGTTGGAGCAATCATTACCAAATCAAGTTTCTTTTCATGGGCTAACTTTTGCGCATCCTTCGATGATACTATGCCCAATTGAGTCCCATCACTATCAATCAACCTGATTTCTTTTTCACGAATTTCTTCGTTGATTTGAAGTTCTTTACTAATACTTAGCACCTCCTATAAATACTAAAAAAAAGCGGATAATTTCCGCTTCAAAAATAATCTCAATGCTACTTGAAATATATGAACCATAGTAGCTCTTAGCTCTATGGTGAGAAGCGGATTACTTCTTCTTTATTACCTTTAAAAATATATCATCAAAACATACTGATGTCAATAGTTTTATCATTTTTAATTTTTTATACACCCTATTTTTAAATAAAAAAAACTATTTATTAAATTATTTATTTATGAATGGATAAAATACTAGTAACATAAAAAAGGTGGTGATTTATTGGAGAAAAAAATATTAATTATTTCATGTTTTGCATGTTTTATTTATACAGCGCTGTCACTTATTAGTTTTCTATTTTCTGGTTTTCTTGTATTATCAACAAGTTTGCTAGATATAGTCTTTTTATCTTGTTTTTCAATTTCCTTATTGTTGCTTTACTCTGAAAGACAAAGCCCATCCACAGAGGCCGAAACCGTAAGGGCTAAAAACTCAAGAAAAGATTATTACACAGAAAAAGACAAAATAGAACTACCCAAAAACCCTTCCAGCATAACCTTCGATGAGGTAGCCGGTTTAAATGAAGTCAAGGATGAACTAGTAGAAATCATTGATTTTCTTAGATCCCCGGAAGCTTATAAAAAAATGGGAGCCAAATTACCCAAGGGAATACTCTTTTATGGCCCTCCCGGGACAGGAAAGACTCTTTTGGCAAGAGCTGTATCAGGAGAAAGCCTTTCAAGCTTTCATAACGCATGTGGAGCGGAATTTGTGGAGAAATATGTAGGTGTTGGGGCCAAAAGGGTTCGAGGTCTTTTCGAAAAAGCAAAAAGAGAATCACCTAGCGTTATTTTCATCGATGAAATTGACGCTATCGGATCAAAGCGGACCAGTGAAACAAATAATGAAAAAGATCAGACATTAAATCAATTGCTCGTGGAAATTGACGGTTTTGAATCTACTGAATCTGTTATTATCATAGGAGCAACCAATAGATTAGATCTCTTAGATGAAGCCTTATTAAGACCCGGTAGATTTGACAGGCAAATTTACGTAGGAAGACCTGATGTAAGAGCCAGGGAAGAAATACTAGCTGTTCATTTCAAGAATAAGCCTTTGTGCCCTACTATTACTATGAAGGATATTGCAAAGAAAACATCAGGCATGACTGGTGCCCATCTGGCGAATATTGCCAATGAATCCGCTATTCTTTGTGTTCGCCATCGAAAAAATATTATTGGGCATCAAGAAATTGATGAAGCTATTGAAAAAGTTTTAGCAGGCTTAGAAAGAAAATCCGCTGTGATTAATAAAGAAGAAAAAAGAAAGATAGCTTGCCATGAAGCGGGCCATGCCCTCGTTGCAAGATATTTAAATACAGATCCGGTCAGTAAAATTTCTATTATTCCCAGAGGGCAAGCATTGGGTTATACCTTGCAGACTCCGGACGAAGATAAATTTCTCATTACACAAAAAGAAATGGAAGACCGAATTGAAGTCCTGTTTGGTGGCAGGGCCGCAGAGCAACTCTTGTTCGATGAAATCTCTTCAGGAGCTAAGGATGACTTAAAAAAAGCAAACAGCATCGCTTATGAAATGGTTTGTGAGCTTGGCATGAGTAATCTAGGAAATATTATCTATGATGAGAGAATTATTAGTAATTGTTTTAATATTGTGAATGACGAGGTAAGAGCTATTATTGAAACATGCTACAATCATTCTATACAAATCCTCCAGGAAAACAAAGAAGTTTTAATAGCCCTCTCAGATGCTTTATTGGAAAAAGAAACTCTCTATGACAAGGAAATTGATGAGATTATACTCTCCGTGAATCCGGATTTTAAATTGCCACAGAAAGCTATTTGTGAAAACAATTAAATTAAAAAATAGCCTCCTATGATATTGATTTTCATAGAAGGCTATTCATTTTATAAGCTTCTTTTCACAGATTCAAGTAAAATTTACATAAAGCCATTCCATCGCATAAGATTATCCTTCTCAAAAATATACTCAGGTGTTTTGATATAATCCTTTAGCTCCTCTAGATAATACCATGGGTCTTCCAAATGCAAGGGATTATTCAAAATATGAAAATCTTGCGCCGGCATATACCCTTGAGCCAACAAGAAACACTTTTCACCTTCAGAATCCTTTGCAAGATCTACGACAAGTGCACAATGTCCTGGACTACCCGCCTTCATGAAAAAATCTCCTATTTGAATGTCTTCTAAAGATACCAGTTGGGATTCTTGAGATAAGGATATTGTACCTGCATAGATATAAACTTTTGTTAAATAATTGCGAAAGCATTCATAAGTATCATCAAATGATTCTGTATCGATCCATCTTACGTTATTGCCCTGCACCTCTATTCGGTTACCCTCACGCCATTTGGTATATTCCATGAAAAATCCATTTGTTAAGTGGAACTCTATTCTATCATAGGCTTCTAAGGACCAAAGGTATTCTGCGTATACTCTGATGATAGAATCTGCACATTGCTGTAAATCAACAGTTCCGATATCAAAATTAAACACAGCAATATGACCTTCATCATAACCCTTTTTTTGCCCATCATACAAAAGTACCGGACTATCATGGGGTTTTAAAGTGAGATTTCTGATGTATTCTGCTAAGCTTCCATCAACTGCTTCCACCCGCATAAAACCATTCGGTTCTTGAATTCTAGATTCCAGCGTGATACCTTCCTCATTTATGAATGAAATTATCGGCAAATCCTCTCTCAGCCCTAGATTCTCTTCAATTCCACTGGGATCTGCCTTAAAATTGCATCCTACCAATAAAAATGCAACCGCAAAGATATAAATCACTTTATTTTTCATTTTATCGGCTTTATTTCCTTATCATGAATTTCTTTTTGAAGCTTTGCAATAAAGTCCTCTATGTTTTGACTTCCAAGGTCACCCTCATCCCGGGATCTTACGGATAAAGTACGTGATTCTACTTCTTTTTCTCCGATAATAATCATATAATTGTGTTTTTCTAGTTGGGCCTCCCTTATCTTATAGCCTATTTTTTCGTTTCTATTATCTAACTCAACCTTGAAACCAAGGTTCTTTAAAATATGGGTTATTTCTTCCGCGTAATCATGAAATTTATCGCTAATAGGAAGCACTTTAACTTGCGAAGGTGATATCCAAAGAGGGAATTTACCAGCAAAGTGTTCGATGAGTATACCAACAAACCTCTCCAGACTTCCAAGCGCCACTGTATGAATCATAATTGGGGTATGCTTTTCGCCATCTGGACCTATATAGGCTATTTCAAACCTTTGAGGCAGTTGAAAATCCAACTGTATGGTAGCACATTGCCAAGTTCTTCCTAAACAATCTTCAAGCTTAAAATCGATTTTAGGTCCGTAAAAAGCTCCGTCTCCCTCATTTATCTTATAATCAATTCCCATTTCATTTAAGGCCTCTTGCAACATGTTTTCAGCCATGGACCATTCTTCGTCACTGCCCATAGATTCTTCAGGCTTGGTAGATAATTCGATTTTATAGTTAAATCCCAAGGCCTTATAAATTTCATCGACTATGCCTGTTACACTTTTAATTTCATCCTTTATCTGATCAGGCAGTAAGAAGATATGCGCATCATCCTGGGTGAAAGCTCTTACGCGCATGAGTCCGTGAAGGGCTCCTGAAAGTTCATGCCTGTGAACTCTTCCTAATTCTGAATATCTTAATGGGAATTCTTTATAAGAGTGCATGGCATTTTGATAGACTAGTAGAGCTCCGGGACAATTCATAGGTTTGATAGCATGATCCTCGTCATCAATCTTGGTTGTGTACATATTGTCCTTATAATGGTACCAGTGCCCTGAAGTTTCCCATAGGCTCCTGCTCAGGATAATGGGTGTCTCAATCTCAACATAGCCACGCTTCCTTCTGACTTCACGCCAATAGTTTATCAAAGTATTTTTTAATTCTACTCCCTTTGGCAAGAAGAATGGAAAGCCTTTGCCTTCATCCAATAATAAAAATAAATCGAGCTCTTTTCCTAATTTCCTGTGATCCCTTTTTTTCGCTTCTTCTAACATTTGTAGATAATCATCTAAATCCTTCTTCTTAGGGAAACTTGTTCCGTATATTCTTTGAAGCATTTTGTTTTTTTCACTGCCTCGCCAATAAGCACCGGCAACGCTTGTGAGCTTAAAGGCTTTTACTGCCTTTGTGCTGCTTAAATGGGGGCCTGCGCAAAGATCTACAAAGTCTCCTTGTTTATAAAAGGAAATAACTGCATCTTCCGGTAAATCATTGATGAGTTCGACCTTATAAGGTTCATTTCTCTCTGCCATAAATTGAAGTGCTTCATTCCGCGGCAGTTCAAATCTTTCAAGCTCCAAATTATTTTGAATGATTTTATCCATCTCTTTTTCTATCTTTTTTAAGCTTTCCTCAGTAAAAGGTTCCTCTACATCAAAGTCATAATAAAACCCATTTTCAATAGCCGGGCCTATGCCTAGTTTTGCCCCGGGATATAATTTTTTGACCGCCTGTGCCAAGATATGCGATGAGGTATGTCTAAAAACGGATTGAGCCCTTTCATCATCAAATTTCATGATACTCAGTTCAATGTCTGTATCAACACCATGCAACATGCCGACAACCTTTCCATTAACCTCTGCCGCAATAGCCTCCTTAGCTAACCCCGGATGAATACTTTTAGCGATTTCAAAAATTGTTGATCCTTTATCAACTTCCTTTATACTTCCATCTTTTAATTGAATATTTACCTTTTCCATTTCTTCCTCCATCATAGGCATAAAACCACAAAAAAAGCTTACCCTCACTATGGGGTAAGCTTCACTCACGGTTCCACCCAAATATTGACTCTTTATTTTTAACGATGAACTTCACCGGCTAACCTTTTGATTCAATCTACTCAGTAGCAGCTCAGAGTTAGTTTTCCTGCATCCATTGACTTAAAATGCTTTCAGCCCTAGGCATTTTTTCTCTTCTCAGTATGCGTATACAGTACTTTTCTCTTCATGGCTTTGCTTATTCATTTATGAATTAATAGTAACGATAGCAGTAAAATTTGTCAAGGTGATTTCATCAAGTTCTTTATGCATGAAGCAACCAATCAAGGATATCTTTTGAATCATCCCCTCCGCTAATGCGATTATAGAGTGTAGTTGTTATAACATGTGGGGCTACTCCCAGTTCTAATTGAAGCCGGTTCTTCAACTTTTTATAAATATCCGTTGCATGCTTTAATTTCCCCTGAACATAGTAGGCAATCATCAAAACACGGTAAGCATCTTCATCAATAAAAGAACTCTGTTGGGCTTTTTGTATAATCTCAACAACCTTGTCAAATTCATTTAATTTTAATAGAATTCGAGCTTTATTTAGAAGTGCCCCATAATATTTTCTTTCAATATATTCCCTTTCAAGCAAAAGGCTTTCACCTAAGCTTTCTCCCTCTAAATACTCTCCTCGATAAAGAGCAATTCCTTGGTGTAAAAAATCCAGCGCTTCTTTTTCTTGAGAATCTTTTATCGCTTCTTCGGCCTTGTCAAGCAAATATTTAAAAAGGGACACATCAGACCAGTATAAGTTAGGATCGAGCATACATAAACCATCCTTGAATATTACGCTATTCTTATCCCCTAATATTTTTCTTAACTGGTGCAGAGTAAAATAAAAATTATTCATAACTGATCTGCCATCCCAGTTATCCCACATCTCTTCAATTAACTTCTGCACACTAATGGCTTCATTTTTTGTTCCTAACATTTTTAGCATATACAAAGCTTTGCGCGAGCTGAAATTTTTAGTTCGAACACCCTTGATTTCCATACTAAAGGGGCCCATCAAGTATAACTTAAGTGCAGGTTCAGCTTTCTCAGGATTGTCATAATTATTGCTGACGGTTTCAATCTGAATGGGTTTTTTAGTATCCTTTTCTTGTATAATATGTAATCCACGGTATTCAACAAGGTCTTCCAAATAACCTTCAAAGGGTGATGCATCTTCAATTAAACTAAGTAACTTAACAATGTTATCATCTCTCCAAGTATAGAAATGGTAAAATGTTTTCTCCATGGCCAAGCGTAAACCCTTCTCTAAAAAAATATTGAGATGCTTCTTATCCCCTTTGGCTGCATAGAGCAGAGCTAATTCAACATAAGTTGAAGCTTCAAAATAAGGGGTAGAGCAGGCTACACTTTTTTCTAATGCTTCTAAAAGAATCGTTTCTGCATCCATATAACTACCCAATTCTCGATAAATTGCTCCTAGAATTATTTGGCAGCGTATACAGTATATTTCGCCTCCGGCTTTTTTTCTTAGTTCATAGGATTGTTGGGCAAAATTAAGTGCCCGAGGAATCTTTCCTGTTAAAAAAGCATGTTTTGCCTGTGTTGCTAAATAATAAGAGCGGAGATGATAGTTTTCCTCTTTGAAGTAAGTGAGCACCACAGCCTTCATTTCATCAAGCACTTGATCAGCCTTTTCAAAATCACCCAAATAATCTAGAGAATTAATCAGGAAAAATTTGGAGTAAAAATTCCATATAGTAATTTCCTTCTGTTTCTGTATCTTTATAGCCAAGTTAAGCCATTCTATTGCTGTTTTAAAGTCGCCTGACATTTCAGCATTACATCCAGCTAAATGAGGAATCATCATGGTTAAGGAAGGATCAACCCCCGGTTCATATATTCTCCCTAAAGCATCTTTTATATACCCCTTAGCTAAATCAAATTCTCCTACAAAAGCATAGGCATTTCCTAAAATCCAACATGACCAAATATAAAGGTTAATATCCTGCAAAACAAGGCTTGTTCTTCTGGCTTTTTCGCCACAATTGACTGCTTCCGGATAATTCCCAGTATAAAAGTTATGGGTCCAACCTGCATAAATCTGTTTATAAGCCCAAATTCTCGAATCAATAACATTATTGGATTCCGAATAAAGATCCGGATCATTGATAAAAATGTTCATCTTTCCAAGTCCACCATTACCATAAAAAATAATGATCTCTGCTTTGATAAAAAGGGCCTGACTCACACCTATAATATCATTATTCCTTCTAAATCTCTCCAGGGCACAATCCAGATAATAGTTGCATAATTCTGGATCCTTAGACTTTAAATAACAGGCATAGCCGAACTGAAACCAAGGGTTTTCTTCCAGTTGCTCAAGGGGAAGCTTTTTTAAAAGAGAATAGAATTTCTTAGATATCACAGGAGTCAAAACCTTTGACCCAGCTTGTTTTAATATTTCCATTGCCTTGTTGATGTTCTGTGACTCAATAAAATGATGTATGGCTTCTTTCCAGTTTTTTTGTTCAAAAAAGTAATCCCCTATTTTTTCATGTAACTCCGCTATTCTGTTGTATCCCAAGACTTCATGGGCTCTATTATAGATGAGGCACTGCCATACTCTGTTGGTCTTATAAAATTTAGGATTCGTCATACAATAACGAATTAAATTGCTGGAATTGCATAACTCATCAAGTAGCTTTATTTTTTCTTCACCTATGAGCAAAATAGCCATTTCCTCGCTAAATTCTTGTATAACGGAGGTAGCATAGAGCACCTCTTTCTGCTCCTCTGTCAATTTGCTTAAAAATTTATTCTCCAGGTAATTATCAAGCTGAATCAATCTTCTTGCTGCGTCAATGTGGTCCTTCTTTAAAAGAGACATAAACTCCGGTTCAAATAACATTTTCTCCCCAATGGCCTCTACAGCTATTGTCCAGCCTCCGGTAAAAGAATACAAGTGTTGAATTTCTTCCTCATCTAAGTCCAAGTCATAACTTTTTTTATAAAAGTCTTCCATTTCTTCTTCAGTGAAGTACAATTGTTCATTTGAAATTATAAGAATACTGCGATATATCATGCTTTTAAGCTTATCCCATCTTATTTTTTCAACAGTAGTGACTATAAAGTGTACATTATGGGGGAGAGTATTTATGAATAATTGAAAAAAGTTGTGGAAGCTATCGTCATCACTATTTGCAAAATAATTATCAATAATAATAAAGAGATCCTGATCCTGATCAGAAGATAGAATGACTTCCAATAACTCCTGAATATGCTTTTCTGGGTCCAAACCCTCCTTGAAATTATGAATATTGACGCTATAAACTGAATTAATAAATTGGATCGCTCTATCCAAAAAATAAGAAATAGAATCACTGCCTTCTTCAAAATAATACACCAAACAGGGACTATCTATCGATTGGGAAAAGCTCTCAATGATAGTAGACTTTCCTATGCCCGGTACTCCACTGACTACTGTCAACCTTCGATGCATCGCACCTTTTAACAAATTATCAAGACGTAATCGCCTAGTCTCTTGAGTAGATTCGTGGAATAATATCATCATTTTTCCTCCCATATAAAAATATCCAACATTCATTCTGCAACCCCTAGATGAATAAAAGATTTTAAGTGTTTACAATCATTTTAAGCCTATTCAATACTAAAAACAAGGTGAAGTTTTCTTGGTAAATATACATAAATCGATAGCCGAATTAAACACAATAGGATAAAAAAAATGGAAAGGGCAACTATAGATTGAAACGACAAAAAACTATTCAATAGAATAGGTCTTTTGTTCTCTTAAGTAGTTACAATCTTAGTTTTCTCCTGGTTTTTAGCTTTTATAAAAATAGATATATGAAACTTATTATAAAAATATGGCTTATGAGTACACAAACAATGGACTTCATCAGGGAGAAGTCTTCCAGTAAGCGGATCACCTTAACAAGAAAATAGAAAAATAAAGCTAAAGAAGCTATGATAGCTACGACTACAGCTGCAGCGCCCTTGGAATTCAAATTGCTAAATTGGTAATAATAATTGATGAGTAAGGAAAAAAGTCCAAAAGGGATGATATTGTCCCCAACAGCATTGAAAAGAAGTCCAAAGCTTGTTTTCCCTTTAAACAATTTCAAAGAATTTCTCAATATAAAAGCAATACCTGCTTGGTTGGCAATCATATAAGTATAGCCTATCATTAAATAAAAGATTAAATAGATAGAGCTTAATCCCTCTTGAGATTTCAGATGAGCTAAATAAAATAAACATAGTCCATAACAAATTCCAATAATAAAAACCTTTATCCTGGAAAATGGATATATTTTTTTTGTTTCCGATTCTTGATTAATTTGAACTGCATTCACATTGATAGATTTTTCTAATTCCATTTTTATCACCACTTCCAATCTAAAAATATTAAGATAAATAACCTCTTTCTTTTTCTTGTACAAGTTAGTCCTATAAGGGGGTGACGGGGCTACCCCCTTATATTCTGACTTGTCTCTTCTAACTAAAAGAATAAATTAACATGATAACTGATAGGATTAGAATGATTATTGGACCCATATTTTCCGTGTAGCGTCGACTGCCTTTCCTGACATTTTCAGGCCAACCGTGCATAATTTCTACAATTTCATCCGTCTTTTCTCTTTCTTTACTCAAGGAAGCTGCCAGAGAAGGCATCTTATTGGTAATTATGGAAACAAGAATCATAACGATTAAGGATGCAGGAATAGCAAATATTCCTCCATAAGGTACCGGACCAAAGGCTGCTTTGGATAACATCGGACTCCAAGCTAAGGTAGGATGAGCCCAGCTGGCATTGAAGAGCGATAAAATACCTCCAGTAAGCATGCTTGCGATAGCACCATATTTATTGGCACCCTTCCACCAAATACCCATGATAAGAGGAGCAAAGAAAGCACAACCGGAAATGATGATGGCCCAAATGACACTGGATAAAATAAATGCAGGCGGTTGTACGGTAATTAAGGTTATTCCAATACCTGCCGCAACAATAGCCTTAGGCGCTAAGCTTTGTTTCTGCTCAGGTGTCATTACTTTAACGTTACCAATAATATCATGAGCAATACCTGTACCGATAACCATCAAGCCTCCGGCGATGGTGGAAATACCAGCTGATACAGCTCCTGCTACAACTATCGCAAAACCAAAATCCCCCATGAATACTTGACTTAATATAAGGATAATTTGATCAGGCTTAAATAATTCTGCAGGTATGTTCTCCCTAAGTTGATAAATAAGACCTGAAAATCCTGCTGCATAGGTTAACATATTGACCATACCAATAAAAACTAAGCCTATAACGAATGCCTTTCTTGATTCATGAATATTCTTGGATGAGGCAACACGATTGACATAATGAGGTAAGGTTGATGTGGCCAATATACACGATGGTATAAGACTCACATACCATTTCATACTCGCAAAAGGTGCAAACATCTTTTCAAAGAATTGAGGAAATACTTCTATCATAGTCGGTACCATGTTCCCATAGCCCCAGAAAGGCAAAAACCACACATTAGCTCCTACAGCTTTTAATATCCCCATGACAGAAATAAATATGGTAACTACAAGGATAATGCCTTGGGCTGCTTGAGTCCATGAGACCCCATACATGCCACCAAATATCATATAGGAAATAATGATGACTGCCGCCAATATCAATCCTGGCAAATAGGATATTCCTAGAAGCATCTCAAACAGGTTGGCCATACCCTTCATCTGACCAACTGAATACATAGTCATAACAAGAATCATGAAAAGTATGGCTATCATTCTTGCATTAGCACTTTGAAAACGCCGTCCTACATAACCTGCTATGGTGTATTCTTCCAAGGACCTTAAAGGGCCAATTAATAGAGGTATCATTAAGGCAAAACCCGCCATCCATGCCTGGGTGAGGACAGGCAGTTGACCTTGAACAGACCACACCATTCCCGTATAGCCCAAGAAAGCAGCCAAACTAAGATAAGATGATACCAAAGCAAAGCCATTGATAAAAGCTCCGATGGAACGACCAGCCGTAAAATACCCTTCAGCACTTGTGACTTGTTTCTTTGCAACCGCACCTAAGTATATGAAAAATGCCATTAAAGCTATACTTGTTATTACACCTACAATGTGAACTTCTCCCATAATGTATCACACCTCTCTTTCTTCTAGTTCTGCTCGTGCTTCTTCATTTTTCTTTAGTAATAAGGAGATAATATAGCCTACTATAGCTATCCCTAGCCAGTTAAATGTGACCTGATACCAGTATGGAAAAGGGAATCCCCAGATTTTAATATTCAACAATCCTGGAAAAGGTTGCATAAATAAAACACCTACTCCCATGCAGATGATGACTATAGCGCCAATTACAGCAATTCGCAATTCTTTTTTATAGATGCTATTGGCTTTTTCTTGAATATTGACTTTGGTTATTGATTGATCTTGCATTTTAGAATCCATTTTTCCTCCTCACTTTCTTTTTATAAATATTTGGAATTGACTCGCTTCTAATTTTATAGGATTCTCCCTAGGAAATTCGCCTAATTAGCTTATTTTCCTTTCCAAGCCGGATCTCTTTTTTCCTTAAATGCCTTTAGAGCTTCATAAAAATCCTGGGTTTTAGCATATTTCATAGTGTATCCGCCTTCAACAGCATATTTCTCAACTAATCGGGCATTTTCATTGATTTGCATGGCCTCCTTAAAATATTTAAGAATGATTGGCCCTCGCTTTTTTAATTCATTGGCTAACTCTATGGCAGAATCAAGGAGATTTTCAATAGGAACAACTTTATATACTGCCCCATACTGCTTCATTTCCTGTGCAGTTATGGGGTTCCCTGTGAGAGCCAAATATCGGACTACCTTTTGAGGCAGTATGAGAGAACCGAAACCTGAAGCTCCAACAATAGAAGCTTTTATTTCTGGTGTTCCAAAAAAGGCATCCTCTGAAGCTATGATAAAATCACAACAACAAGCAATGGCAAATGCTGATCCGACAACGGATCCTTGACCTGCAAAGATGACAGGAACCTTGGTTTTGTAAACTTGAGCAATGCCATTTGTCACCGAATTAAAAATATAATTTCCTGCCACTTCCTCATCTGCAAATATATTAAATAGTTGCATGTCGTTTCCTACAGAAAACCTTTTACCTTCAGCTCTCAATATGACAACCCGAATATCATCCCTCTCATTAATCTCTTTGAATATACTTTCAAACTCATGGTATGTCTCCTCGATAAATGTATTAAGAGGTGGTCTGTTTAACGTTACTATTCCGATATTATCTTTTACTTCCAGTGTAAGTCCTTTCATTTTTACTCCCCTTCCTATGAGTTTTTTCTTTTATTTATAATTAAAATTACCTTTTATTACTCTTCCGCCAAATTCCTAATGTTTCTGCTTCTTTAATGAGGTCATCCCTGAGTTTTGGATGAGCAATATTGATAAGACTCTCTGCTCTCTTCCAGAAAGATAGACCCTTTAGATTGGCTTTGCCATACTCTGTCACTATGAAATGAGTGGATGTACGGGGCACTGTAACTGCTGTTCCTGCAGCAAACTGGGGTTTGATTCGAGAGATTAATTCTCCATTTTTCTCAATTGAAGAAGGCATGCACAAAAAGCTTTTGCCACCTTTAGACATGTAAGCTGCTTCCACGAATTCCAGCTGTCCCCCATTGCCACTATAGTGATTTGCTCCCATAGATTCGGAGGCCACCTGTCCTGTCAAATCAACTTCTATACATGCATTAATGGATATAAGATTATCATTTTGATGAGAAAAAAGAGGTATATTGGTGTAGTTAACCGGATAACCTGCCAACATTGGATTGTCGTCTAAGAAATCGTAAAGTCTTTGAGACCCGCCTGCGAAAGTCCAGGCTACACGTCCAGGATCTAAAGCTTTCTTGCTTCCAGTTAGCTTGCCGGCTTCATATAAATCCAAAGCAGCCTCAGGAAACATCTCACTGTGCATACCTAAGTCTTTTAGGTCCGAGTCTACCAGCATTTTACCTAAAGCATTGGGCATCCCGCCAAGACCTAACTGTAAACAAGCCCCATTTTGTATTTCAGACATAACATGTTGGGCAATTCTTTGTTCTATGTCTGTTGCTTCAACAGAAGGAATAATGGGTATGGGTCTACGCCCCGCTTCAACGATAAAGTCGACTTCGGATATATGTATATAGTGATTATAACCTCCATGAGCCCTTGGCATAGCTTCGTTTACTTCAACTATAACCTGGCGAGCTTTTTTAGCTGCTTCTTTAAAATGATGAATTGAAACTCCAAAGTTAAAGTTTCCGTGCTTATCCATGGGTGTCGTCTCTAACATGAGTACATCCGTATCGCAGATATTTTGAATATGACTTGGAGATTCACCATACCTAATTGGCATATAGGAAGCTCGGTTTGTTTTAGCATATTTGCGTTCGTAACCACCAAATTGCCAACTTTCAATTCTAAAATGTTCCCCCGTAGAATCGCTTTCTATAGCTTCGCATGGAAAAAGAAGAGGCCCAGAGCGAATGACTACATCATGCACTTCCTCTTTGCGACCTGCCAAGGCCTTATTAAGTAATTGTGGAAAGTTTACGAAAAAACCCAGCTCCACAAAATCACCGCTTTGTACACATTTTACGGCCTCATTAGCATTGACAAGTTTACTACGATATTCATCTGTCAACATAACATCCCCTCCTTAATAGTCCATTTAAAAACTCTTTCATTGATACCACTCCTTTCCTTTATAAAACATTATAAAAGATGCACATTAGTTGTTTGTTTATTGGGTATTAGTTCCATCTTATAAATGTCTTAGTTTTATAAAAAAAGGTATTGAATATTCTCAAAAAATCAAAAAAGCCTGAAATGCTTTAAATAAAGCACTTCAAGACTTTATATCTTTCGCTATAAAAGTAGGAGATTCATATCAATAAGACATAAGATTTATGACAGTAATCCCTATAGATTAAGTATGATAAGCCCTTGCACAATTCCTATGGCAAATCCTATGACACCGCCTAACAATTCAATATATTTTAACTCCTTTTTGGCTATTTTCAGGATTATCTCTTCCATCTTCTCCAACTCAAAGCTGTTGATCTTTTCTTCTACCATTTTAGAAACTTCTATACGTGCCGTTCCATTATCGATAAATCCTTGGAGCATTTCAGTGACCATGTGATCTGCTTCTTTATCAATCATATCTTCTACAAAATCACTAATAACACCACCGAACATGACCTGCACTAAAGAGGGCATATTCTTTTCAATGGCATTCATCACTTTTATTTTTATTTCCTCTATAATCTGTTCTTTGTAGCCTTCCTCTATTATCTTATCGATTATCGATTCAACGGATACAAGTTCACTATCAACAACTTCCCCGATTACTTTTGAAATTTCTAGTCTTCTTTTGGGTATTAATCCTTGTAAAGTCAATCCTAGAATCTTTTTGGGCTTCAAGGGTCTAAAAATCATTTTAACAGCAATGGCATTTGTCACATAACCAATAATGCCGCCTACAACACCTAGAGAAATTAATTTTATGATATACATTTCTTCCATAATAACCTCTGTTTATTCTACCTTTTATTCTTTCTTCATGTATTTTAATTATCAAATATACTGTTGAGGACCTTATCTAATTGTTCTATCGTATTGCACTCTTCGGCTACATGGCAATAAGGAAGGTAGGCATCCATTTCAGAATCATTGGTGCCCCACATAGGCCTTCTTTCCGGATTGAGCCATATCAGTGTTTTACATTTTTCTCTCAATTCCTTTAATATTTCAACATGGGGGTTGGATTCATTATTCCTGGCATCCCCCAATATAATGATTGTACTGGTCTTCTTGATAGATTTCCAACAGATTTCTTTGAAATCTGCAAAGGATTGACCATAATCTGTATAGCCTAACATGATATCTAAATCCTCACCTCGGTAGATTCTATCCAGTGCTTCCTCTGCCTTATATTCTTTAAAAACAGAGCTGACTTCTACTAAATCCGTACACATGACAAAAGAACGGATTTTTAAAAGAGTATCATTTAAGCTGTATAAAAATAACAACATAAAATGGGATACATATCTTACAGAATTACTGATATCACAGATGACAAAAACATCCGGTCTATTTATCTTTTTATAGCGCCATTGCAGATTAAAGAGCATACCATCGTAAGATCCATTCTTCCGAATTGTTTTTTTAATATCCAGTATTCCCCTTTTATAGTCTTTTTTTCTTTTAGAATAACGTGCATAGATTTTCTTAGCAAATCGATCTATTATTTCCTTCATTTCCTCGATTTGATTCCCTTCCAATGCACCAAAGTGAGTTGTTTTTAACCTATTTTGAAGGGTATCCTTACTTCTTCGCCCTTCTCGCAGTTCATACTGGCTTTTCACATAGTCTTCTGTAAAAGCTAGTATATCTTTCTTCTTTTTTTCCAAAACGGATAGCATAGCTTGGGAACCGGGAATTTTCATTTCGGAAATGAAAGCCATATCCTCGTCAAAACTTTTAATTCCAATCTGTTCCATCATTTTTTGAACGTACATTCCCTGTTGGGTACTATAGGTCATCTGCTCAAGCTTGGAGGTGTCAATAGCTTTATTAAATATATCCAAAAATTGTCTATCATCTTGATTGATGATAGACTCTGTTAAATCACTCCACTTTTTATCTAAATCTTTTAACGCATCAAACTCCTCTTTATTATGTCCTAGATCAAATAATTTTATATTAAAAAAACTTTCAAACAGTTTTTCAAAGATAATATTATCTTCCCTTGTCTTTATTAACGCAGCATTCAATGCATATTTAAAACTTTCTTTATCTCCATAACCGATATGCTTTACTGCTTTTATGGCATCTAGTGTTTCAGAAACTGAAAGCCGGACACCTGCATTTCTGAGGTTATAGCAAAAGTCTTGCAAGATGTTATCCATTTTACTAACCCTCTTGTTTAGCTATCATAGCCATTTCATTAAGCCTATTTTCAGCCTTTTTAATGTCCTCTTCATATTTTAAAATGATATTTAAGGTTTCTTTTATTATTTGATTGTCAAGCTTATCTCGACTTAATAGCATCAATACCTTGGCCCAATCTATCGTTTCACTTATAGATGGTATTTTTTTAATATCTAAATTCCTTACTTGCTGAATAAAGGATACTAGCTGGTTATTTAAGCTTTCCGAAATACCAGGAACCTTCACTCTTACAATGTCTTTTTCCATTTTAGCATCAGGAAAAGGAATGAACAGATGTAAGCACCTTCTCTTTAAAGCGTCACTTAAATCCCTGGAATTATTACTTGTCAGGATAACAAAAGGAGTCTTTTTTGCTTTTATAGTTCCTATTTCAGGAATAGAAACCTGGAAATCAGAAAGTACTTCTAATAAAAAGGCTTCAAATTCTTCGTCTGATTTATCAATTTCATCAATAAGAAGGGTTGCACCTTCTTCTACTTGAAGAGCTTTGAGTAAAGGGCGCGGCTCTAAAAATTTTTGTGAAAAAAAGACATCGTCATGATCATGCAGCTTTTCCATAGCAGCTACCAATGAATCTTGTTTATCTATTATTTTATTAAGGTTGTCCTTGAGTATCTGAGTATAGAGTAACTGCTTTCCATATTTCCACTCATAAAGAGATTTGGATTCATCTAACCCCTCGTAGCATTGTAATCTTATTAATGGGGATTCCAAATACTTGGCGCAGGTCTTTGCAAGCTCGGTTTTCCCTACTCCTGCAGGCCCTTCAACCAGTATAGGTTTATTGAGCTTATAGGCTAAAAACAAAGTAGTCGCTATCTTTTTATTACATATATAATCTAATTTTTCAAAGCTTTCTTGTAATTCTTCTATGGATACCATTTTTTCTTTCTTGCTCATCCTAATGACCCCTTTCTTTGGTCCATTAAATCGATTAAATTTTTACCTAATTTTGTCCGTCTTGTAGGGAAGGTTCCTTCGGCAATCTTAAGCAAATCATATATACTACCTGTAACATGCCGCATCTCTTCGTCTTCCTTCATCTCATATTCCAGGATTGTATCACTATAAACATTTTGAAATTGAACTGCTATTCTTCTCGCAGATAAAATAAGGGATGATAGCTTTTCATTGTGTATCCTATTATCAAGCATGGAGACTGACTCCGTAATAAGGACTTTGTAGGATTGGTACATTGAAAACAGTTCCTCTATCCGGCTAAAATCCATACTATCCGATAGACCAGTTGTTTGCTCCATCACAAGACCCAATTGCCTATGCATAGCTCCGATTAATGCTCCCATCAAATAGATATCTTCATATTCCCGCCAAGGTTTCAAAATCTGGTCATAGGCTTTTCCTTCATCACCAATTCTGTCTTCCGCTTTCACCAAGCAATCCTTAAACACAACACTGCAATGTAAAGCCGGATTGAGCCGCCTGACATCAATGGGTTCCTTTATTTCTACCCCCTTATGGTCTTTCGGAACCAAAAAAACAGAAATCTCTTTTACTCCCTCTTTTTCACCCGTTACCGGAAAGACGGCAAAAATATCCGCAAGATTTCCATTTGTAATAAAATCTTTTTTTCCATTGATGATAAAATAATCGTTACAAGCTATAGCATTTGTCTTTAATCTCTTAGGGCTTCCTCCCGAACCAAGCTCTCCATAAGCGAGGGATATGGTTATCTCTCCCTTAGCCATTTGGGATAATAACCCTTGCTTTTCTTCTTCCTTAGCAAAAGGCAGTATCAAGAAATTAGCAAGACCTAAGTGTGTTAACCAAGATAAAACTAATCCTAAAGGAAATCCTTTTTCAGTTAAATATTCAAATAATTGTAGCAGCTTTTTATTGCTAAAGCCAAGGCCACCGTATTGCTTGGGTATGTTGAACCCTAAGAGACCTATTTCAGCCATAGCTTTCCATAGGTTCATGGGAAATTCTTTTAATTGATATAATGTCCTTATATGAATAGCATACTTTTCAAAAGTATCCTCTGTTTTCTTTATCATTGCTGTGTATTCCATGACTCAATCGCCTTCTTTATAACTTGCTCACTACCTTCCT